>DASPUY010000199.1:0-41414 GCA_035622655.1 Polyangiaceae bacterium | reverse complement strand
GAGGTCATGGAAAGTGGCCGGAGCATTCTGATCGTCGACGACGACGAGACCTTTCGGACGCGACTTGCCCGCGCGCTCGAGGCTCGCGGCTTCGATGTGCGCGTCGCCTCGAACTTCGACGAGGCCGTGGCCTCGGCGGGGCAGGAGAGTCCGGAGCTTGCCGTGGTCGACCTGCGCATGCCGGGTCGGAGCGGTCTCGAACTGGTGCGCGAGCTCAAAGCAATCGACGCCACGACGAGTGTGGTCGTGCTCACCGGGTACGGCAGCATCGCCACGGCGCTCGAGGCGGTTCGCCTTGGAGCCACGCACTACCTGACGAAGCCCGCCGATGTCGACGAGATCCTCGCGGCGTTCGCGCGTACGAGCGGCAAGCCCGAGAGCGCGCCGGCGGTCGAGTACGAAGTCGCCTCGCTCGCCAGGACGGAGTGGGAGCACATCCACCGCGTGCTCACCGACTGCAACGGCAACGTTTCGCAGGCGGCCCGCCTGCTCGGGATTCATCGACGCAGCCTGCAGCGCAAGCTGTCGAAATACCCGGCCGGTCGGTGAGTACGAGCCCGCCCTTGCGACGGACGACGATCTCGTTGAAGGTCAATCACACTGAGGGCCAGGGTCGCTTCGGACGGCGTACCATTCGGCCTTGTCCGCGCACATCGGGAGCGGCGCGTCCTCGGTCGCCATCGCCGCCATGAGGTTTCCGGACGCGTCGTGGTCGAGCTGCATCGCATGTCCCACTTCGTGGGCCACGATGCGCTGGAAGTCCACGGCATACTGCGCCTCTATGGTCGGCACGTCGATGAACACCTCGCCACCGTCGATCACGTGACTCCAAGTCTTCTCGCGCAGTGTGAGCCCGACCCCGATGCCGTCGGCCGCCGATTGTTTCGACGCGATCTCTTCGTGATTGGAGGCATGGATGCAGATCGTCGCGTCGTGAATGCCGGAACACGACGTGATACGAAAGCTGAAGTTGACTGGAACTGCGCCCTCCCACGTGGCGAGCGCGGCCAGCACCTTGGTCTGCTCGTCTTTACTGAACGCAGGGTCCACGAGCACGACATACGAATCTCCGAACCCACCGCACCCGCCCGACAGCAAGGCGCACATGAGAAGGGGGCCGGCGGCTACCGGAGCGACGATGGCACGTCGCGTCCGGGCGGCGGCCGCACCCCGGTGGATCGGCCCGATGTCGTGTGAGCGTTCCGCTCGTGCTCGAGATCCATGCATCGGCCCGTCATAGTTGGAGCCTTGCTTGGTATCGAGCTGTGGAGCGGCTGAGGCATTGCGTCAAAGCTGGCGACGCAGCCCAGCCGCGCCGAGCAGAGGCGCTAGAGCGGCGCTGCGAGGGATGGGGCAAGGCAGCGGTGGGGAACGCCGCTTTAGGGGCACTGAAGGGCGAGCGCCGCGCTCGTTCCGTTGCTCGCTGCGCACTGAGCGCTCGTGCCGCCGTCGAACGTAAGCGTGACCGTCCCTCCGCCGCTGAACGAGGCGACCGCGGATCCCGACTGAGGGCATTTGTCCGTGCATGCCACGTAGTTGGTGATCTGCGTGCTCGTAACGTTCCCTCCGTCGCCCGAGCCGTTCAGCGTCCCATTGAGGGTCGCGCAGCCCGTGCCCGGGGTCCACACGATCGTGTACATCCCCGTGTGCGCGACGCTGTTCCCGTTGGGGCCCGTGCCGGTCGTCTGGGTGTTCGCCGTAAGGGTCTTCTGTCCGTTCGATGAAGTTAGTGTGCCCGAGCTGGCGAGGTTGATCGTGGCGCCGTTGGCGGAGATATGGTTGCCCGAGAGCTGCACTCCGACCGCGTTCGTCTGGAGGGTGAGCGTGGCCGTCACTGTGCCTGTGGTCGCGACGAGGCCGAGGGGTCCGGTGCAGTTCGTGAGCACGAAGGTCACGACATTTCCGTTGGCGGACGCCGTGGCACACCGGTTGGGGAAGTAGGTGCCCACCGCCGCAGCGACCGCACTCGCCGCGGCGGCCGATGAGGCCGTGCCTGCGTCGGGATCGCTCGCGCCCGACGGATCATAGAAGACGACGGGAATCGCATCGACCGAGGCGTAGTACCAGGCGGCCTCGTATTCGTTGACGATGACCACGTCCGAGTCCGTCGTGGCGACGTTGTCAGGGCCGCAGACGACCACAGGGGAAGCCGACGTCGACGAATTGCAGGCGGCCAACACTGCCATGGCGGCCGCCGCGGGCACAGAAGTGGCGATCATTCTCATCAGAAGCCTCCTCTCGTGGGCCGCGGGCGAGTGCAACGTCAGTGCCCGATGCGTGGATGCCGGGGTCTTCAGCGTACCGACCGACAGGCGCGGCACGTTTCACTTCGACTTGGGATCCCGTCGATGACGGGCTCGCCACCAGGACGCTTCGGCCCGGCGCACGTTTCGGTGCGGCCCACTGCACGTTTTGCGTGGGCATAGCTCCGCTCACGCCGGCTCCGGCGGACGGGCAAGGACAGCCGAGGCGCAGGCGAACGAAGGGGAAGCTGCCGCTCCCAGCGACTGCCGCACCCCTACTGGTCCCTTGGTTGCACCCTGGGCCGAGGCCACAATGCATTCGCCCCCCAACCGCATTCAAGTCGCGATCGTACCTTTGACCATCGCGGGGATCACAGCAGTGGGTGGATGCCAGTCCTCCGGTGATCGGGGCCAGCCGCAGCACGCGGGAGTCACGGAACTGCAGAGCACCGGGCGTGGCGGGGCGCCCTCAGCGACAGCCTCCGTGAGGACCACGAGCCTGCCGCCGCCACCCGAAAAGTTCGGCGGCGTCATCCACGAGACGACGGTGCACTCGGTACCATGGTGGCCGCCTCGAGTCAGGCCACCGAAAGGAGCACCCAACATACTGGTCATCATCACCGACGACGTTGGGTTCGGAACACCGAGCACCTTCGGCGGCGTCGTCCCCACGCCCACCCTCGACCGTATCGCCAAGGCCGGGCTTCGCTACACCATGTTCCATTCCACGGCGCTGTGCTCGCCGACGCGTGCGGCGCTCATCACCGGACGCAACCACGACTCGGTGCACACCGGGGCCGGTCGTCGAGCAGGCCACCGGCTATCCCGGATTCAACACGATCATCGAGAAAGACACGGCGACGCTGGGCACCGTCCTCAAAGAGAACGGGTAGGCGACGGCGTGGTTCGGAAAAGAGCACAATACGCCCGTATGGGAGGCGACGGCGGCAGGACCCTTCGATCGTTGGCCGGTGGGGTATGGATTCCAGTACTTCTACGGGTTCGTGGGCGGGGACGCGAGTCAGTGGCAACCGAACCTGTTCCGGAACACGACTCCAATCGCGCCCTACCAGGGCCACCCGGGATGGAACCTAATCACCGCGATGGCCGACGATGCGATTGATTACCTTCGGAACCTCAATGCGACCTCTCCGGACCAACCATTTTTCGTCTACTACGCACCCGGCGGGACTCATGCCCCGCACCACCCAAAGCCGGAGTGGATCGACAAGTTTAGGGGCCGGTTCGACATGGGCTGGAACGCGCTGCGCGATCAGATCTTCGCCAATCAAAAAAAGCTCGGCGCGATTCCCGAGAACGCGAAGCTCACGCCGTGGCCGCAGGATCTGCCCACCGCGCCAACCGTCCTCGAGGCATGCGGAATCGCGCAGCCGCAGAGCGTGGACGGTATTGCTCAGCGACCGATGGAAGGCGTGAGCATGGCCTACACGTGGGACAAGGCGAACGCCGCGGCTCCCACGAGGCACACGACGCAATACTTCGAGATGTTCGGCTCCCGCGCCGTGTATCACGATGGGTGGATCGCCGCCGCGGCCTCCCCCGTCCCACCATGGGACGTGGGCACCAAACCGCCGCCGGACGTCACGACCTTTTCGTGGGAGCTCTACCGCGTGGCGGACGACTGGACCGAGAACGATGACCTCGCGCGCCGGGAGCCGGGAAAGCTGAAGGAGCTGCAGCAGCTCTTCACGAACGAGGCTGCGAAGTACAACGTCTTCCCGCTCGACGACACCTTCGCGTCTCGCGCGCTGACTCCGCGGCCGGGCCCGACCGCTGGACGCAACGTGTTCACGTACACGGGAGAGGTTTCGCACGTCGCATGGGGGGCGGCGCCCAACGTGTGGAGCCAGTCGTACACGATCACGGCCAGCGTGGAGGTCCCGGTGGCCGGAGCGCAGGGCATGATCGTCACGAGTGGTGGCCGCTTCGGCGGCTACGGCCTCTACCTCTTGCAGGGGAGACCGGTGTACACCTACAACCTGCTCGGTTTGGCGTCGGTGCGCTGGGAAGGACCCGATGCGCTCACGCCCGGAAAGCACACTCTCGTCTTCGACTTCAAATACGACGGCGGTGGCCTTGGAAAGGGCGGACAGGGCACGTTGCGTTTGGACGGAAAGGACGCGGCCACGAAGCGAATGGACAAGACCATTCCCTTGCTGCTCGAGTTCGACAACGAGTTCAACGCGGGGCTGGACACCCAGACGGCCGTGGCGCCGGAGGATTACGAGCCTCCATTCCGCTTCACGGGCACCCTGGACAAGGTGGTGATCGAGCTTCTGGGAGCGGCTGATGGCGCTCAGCCCGCCCTGCGCCGTCGCCTCGCGAGCGACGCGGCGGTCTCGGTCTTCGACCTTGCCGTTTTCGTTTTGGCCGGACCCGGCCCCCAGGGCCGCGCACCCGAGGCATTCTTGGCTGTCTGGACGGACTGTGCCAGAAGCGTTCAGGATCGAAGCGCCTGGCAAGGGGCAATCCATAGCATGTGGGCCTCCAGCACCAAGCTCACCATGAGGCACCGCCCCCGACGCGATGCCGCAGAATGGCCGCACCTCTGGGGGGTCTTGCCACCTTCTGCGACTTCGACTCCAGCAACGGATCTTCAGCTCCTCGGACTTCACGCCGTACCCTATCGTCTGCTTACGGGGCGGGATGCTCCCGGGGAGATGCCATGAAGACAATCACAACGACGCTCGTAGCGGTGACGACCTGCACAGGACTGGTGGCCGTGGGGGTGGGGGCACTCGACGCATGCAGCTCGTCGAGCGCGAGCGGCAGCGACGCTGGCGCAGCGGGGAGCGGATCCTCGGTCGCGAGCGCGGGCGACGCCGCTGCCAGTTGTGCGGCATACGCCACGGCTGACTGCCAGTACATCAGCGCCTGCGAGCCCGGCACGCTGTCGGGCACGTACGGGACGCTCACCCAGTGCGAGACGGTGCAGACGACCGATTGCATGAACAACGTGGGCGCGCCCGGAAGCGGATGGACGACCAGCTGGAACACGGCCTGCTCCGCCGAGCTCCAGGGCTACGCGGCCGCATGCGACGCGGGACCGATTCCCCGACCGATTCCTGCCGCGGGCCCCTGCACGCTCTCCGGTGCCGGGGATGCCGGCGCAGCCTGCGGCGTGGCCGGGCAGTGCGGGACGGGCGTGTGCGATCGGATCGGGGCGGTTTGCGGCGTCTGCACGACGCCGGGTGCGCTGGGTCAGCCTTGCGGTCCGGGAACGGAGGTCACGTGCGCCCCGGGGCTCGCGTGCAGCTCGAAGAACACGTGCGTGAGCGTCGTCGGCGTCGATGCCTCCTGCGACCGCGGCGCTACGACCGACTGCGTGGGCGGGGCGCAATGCGTGATCGCCTCGGCGGACAGCGGAACTTCCGGCACGTGCGTGGCGGAGGGCGTGAAGGCCGGCACGGCGTGTAACTCGACGGGCGTCGGGGCGCCGGACTGCTGGGACGTGGCGGGATTTTTCTGCAACGGTTCCAGCCAGTGTCAGGCGATCAGCTACGCCGCATCGGGAGCCGGTTGTGGTGAGGCGGACGGCGGCACCAGCGACACGGCGTGCGCCGGTGGGACCTGTGTCGGAACGTCGTGCGCCACACCGGCTCCGGCGGGCCAGGCATGCACTGTCGGATACGGCGCCGGCTGCGAAGCCGGTTCGGTGTGCGCGGTCATTGGGAGCGGCGCCGGATGCTCCTCGGTCAACGCCGCATGCTTCGGCGGAGAGGCGGGCCCGCCGCCCTTCACGTTCGCGCCGTCGAACGTAAGCCTGACCACGATCCTCGACCAGCAGGGCATGGCCGCCGACGAGAACCTCTCGTCCGCTTGCTCGGTGGATACGGATGCGAACAGCCCCGGCGACGATTGCTTCACGAGCCCCATCGAGGCCGTCACGCAGGAGGACGGGTCGACGGTCAACCTCGTCGTGGTTCACTCGCTGACCGTGCAGTCCAACGGTTCGATCGTGGTGACCGGCGGGGTTCCCCTCGTCATCGCGTCCCTCACGACGATCACCGTCCTCGGCGGGAACCTTCAGGTCGACTCGTCGTCTACGTCGCTGATGACGGGAGCCGGTGGCGCGCCTGGCGCCACCACCAACGCGGCCGGGGGCGGACCGGGCGGCGGCGCCGCGGGCAGTGCGTCGGCCCTGGTGGGCGGCAGCGGCGGATCGTACTGCGGTCTCGGAGGCCTGGGCGGTGGCGGCACGTCGACGGGCAAGGAGTACGGCGTGCAAGGCATTCGACCGCTCGTCGGTGGTTCAGCCGGGGGCGGCGGAGCGGAGGGCAGCGGAGCCGGAGGCGGGGCCCTCCAGCTCGTGGCTGGCCAGAGCATCAGCCTTGGCGCCGGCAGCTACATCAACGCGGGTGGTCAGGGCGGTCCCATCGGCGGGGCGCCCTCCGCGGACGAGAATTCCGGCGGGGGCGGCAGTGGAGGCTCGATCTTGCTGGAGGCGCCCGTCGTCACCGTGGCGGGGACTCTGGCGGCGAATGGTGGGGGCGGCGGTGGGGACTACTCGGGCAACGGTGGGCAAGACGGCGCGGCGAGCGCCATCGCGGCTCAAGGCGGCGCCGCCGGGTCGAGCGATGGCGCGGGCGGCAACGGAAGCGCCGGGACGACGCTTGCCGGATCGGCCGGAACCGCGCCCGCAGGCCTCGGTGGGGGCGGCGGCGGAGGAGGTGCGGGACGCATTCGCATCAACTCCAACAGCAGCGCCGCAACCACGGTCGGTTCCACGGTTTCGCCGGCGCTCACCACGCGGTGCGCGACCCAAGGGTTCTTGCGAGCGCTCACCGACGGGCCCTGAGCGAGCCGGATTCTCGCGTACGTGAGCCTGCGACCGGCGCCTGCTCCCTTTGACGCTTGTCACCAGAGTGTAGCCCCGAGAAAGATCAATGGGGCGTCCTCCGACGCCTGGCGCCAGGACCTATAGACCGAGCCATCATTGAAGATGCGAGCAGGCGTCACGTCCCACCATGGGGACGCACAGGCCGAGCATCACCGCCGGCCGCACGGACCACGGCTGGAAGAAGCCGCTCGGTGAACCAGGCGACATCGGGGCACGATACGCGTGGGGTGCGGGATCATAGTCGACGTCGGTGGCCACGATCATGGCGGCCCCCGAGGGCACGGGTGCGCGCAGAACGACGCGACCCGTCGCGACGGCGTCGACCGCGGTGCGGGGAACGTCGAAAGGGTAGGGCGACCTTGGCATGTTGCGAGGGATCGTTCGCAAAAGGTCGATCCCACCACCGATCCCTGCGTCGACGCGCATGCTCCAGCGGTCGAAGATTTCTACTGTGGGTACGGCTCTCAGGCACGATACGGTCGTTTCCAACGTAAATGTCGCCACGTGCTCGTCGAAAGGCGAGTTGACGGCAGCGGAGAGCCATAGACTCGGACGCCACAGCCATCGACCCGTGCCCAGCTCCGTTGCGGCTCCACCTCCGAACAGAGCTCCGGCCTCGTTCGAGATGCCCCGCACGGAGGCGAAAGCATTCGCGCTCAGCGTCGGCTCGAAGGCGCGAGCCGGCGTTCGCGCGCCCACCGCGCGCGGCGCCAGGTTCGTCGAAGTGGCCATCGACGAGCCGGTTACGGCTGCCACACCCTTGGTGGCGTCCGACGCTGCGCCCGGGCTCCTGTCCGCCAGCCCCGCGTGGGGCGCGGGCGGCATGTCCATCGTCGAGGGTCGCGCGTCGTCGGCTGCGAGCATCGATTCCAGCGTGTCGTAGACGATCTCGGACACTTGCTCGATCAGGATGGCGTGTGAAACCGAGCGCGGAATGCTGCGCTCCACGGGAAGGCCAAGCGCTCGTCCGTGCACCGTCGCCAATCGGACGGCGACGTCGGGCGCGGATTGCAGGTCGATCCAAATACGGGCTCGCTCCACGCCGTCGTCGGTCCGAGGTTCCGTCCCATCGTCGGAGCGTGGAGCGTCCAAAAGCGGCGGCCCTACGCGATGCAGGCGCAGTCGCAGTCCCAAATGCGAGAGACGTTCGGCCAGCGCACCAGCGAGGTCGCGGGCGTCGTCGTTCGTTGCGACGACGGCCAAGCGTGCGAACATTTCGACCGGCTGCGAGCTACTCGGCCGAGCGGCACAGAGCACGACCAGCACGCCCACGACCGCGAAAAAGACTCGCATCGGTCCCCGGGTGGACCACTCAGCGCTGCGCGAGCGTGGCCAAGTGGATACGGGCTCGATCGGCATGAGCCGAATTGGGGTACGACTGAAGAAGGGCCAACCATGCTTGCGAGGCGTCGGCTGCTCGACCGAGCCGCTCGAGCGCCAGAGCGCGGCCCACGAGGGCGTCCTGCTCGAGCACTCGTGTCGTGCCCTTCGTCCCCTTGGCTCCGATCGATTGCAAGTAGCGATCGAGCAGCACGACCGCATCGGCCTCGTCGCCGTCGTCCAGCTGCATTCGACCGAACAGGATCAGCGCTGCGTCGGCTTCCGGCGACTCGGGAAAAGCTTGAATGAGCGACCTGTACAGGTCGGCAGCACGAGGATGGTCGCCCGCGTGCCGAGCGGTGGCCGCCTGCTCGAAGAGCGTCGAAGCGCTCGGTCGGTCCCCAACCGACGCATGGATCGACGCCGCCGGTATCGATCCGGAGCCGTCCTGCTTCCGGGGACGCAGGCTATCCTCGCTGGCATCCGGATCGACTGCCGGAGCCGCGGCGGAGGCCGGCGGCGTGGGTTCGGCGAATCGGATACCCCGCCCGGGCAAGGGGCCTGCCAGGATGGCCGACGCCGCTGTCCGCGCAGGGCCCGAGACAAGAGGTCGACGCACGGCTGTGATCCCCAGTCCCGTCACGAGCGCCAGCGCGACGGCGAGCAGCGTGCGTCCAAGACCCGAGCTGAGAACGGACCGGGCCCGTCTGCGCTCCACCGTCGGCGCCAAAAGACCGGCGAGGATCCGCCCGACCTCGGCTTGGCCGGGTAAAGCTTCTGCCTCGTGTTCGAAGTCCACACGGGCCATTCGCTCGACTCGGCACGCGAGGCAGTGGCGAACGTGTTCGTCGAGGCGTGCGCGTTCCGGCGCGGTCAGACGACCCTGCTCGCCGCGCTCGATGAGGTCCTCGGGATGCAGGTCGGGCGACGCGGTCATGCATCCTCGCGCAGGTCCAATGCGTCGGCCAGCTCGGGATCGCTGGCAATGCGCCGTCGAAGGGCGTCCTTTGCCAGTCGCAGACGGCTGCGAATCGTGTTGACCGGCGCTCCCGACGCGGCGGAAATCTCCTTGAGGCTCCAGCCGAGGACGACCCGAAGGGCCAACGTCTCGGCCTGTTCCTCGGGCAGCGCGTCGAGAAGCGAGCGGATCAACGTTCGCCTTCGCGCGGACGCCGGCGCCGCCGGGGCGACATGCATCTCTTCGGGTTCCGTCGAGGCGTCCGTCCGAGCGCCCAGGGCCCGAGCCCGTCTCCGGGTCGCGCTCGCGACCCGCACGCCGATGCGAGCGGCGAACTGTGCGGGGTCGCACTCGCCGCGAAACTGGGGCAGAGCTTGAACGAAGCCAATGAGCGCCAGCTGGCAGGCGTCGTCCGCGTCGGGGTGACCGGGACCCATCATCGCGCGAATGGCACCGATGACGCGGGGTGCAACCAGTTCGAGGAGCGCTCGTGTGGCTCTCGCATCGCCCCCGGCGGCGATTCGTGCGAGCGCGAGGCGATCGTTCGGCGGGGTGGCGGAGAACGATGCATCCGTCGGAGAGCACTTGGCTCGGTCCCTTTCACCCATGTCCCTGCACCCTAGCCGTGGCGCGACACCGGGACCACGTAGCTCCGCGTCGTGGCCGGGCGCGCGTGCCCGCGCGCGCCTCACTCGTCACGCCGTCGCCACGGCGGCATTGCTCGACCCGCCTTCGTCTTGCGGAAGAGCGTCACGCGTCGGCGCAAGGCCGTCGTCGTCCCAGTCTGCGACGGAGCGTTGCGCGCGCGGTCGAAGGCCGATGGTCCCTGTCAGCAGCGCCTCCCGCACGGCGCGCTGGTAGGCGACCGCGACCGGAACCTCGATCCCTCGCGCACCGCTTTCCGCGACGAAGAGAACACACTCCTCCGAGGAGCGCCTCAATTCGCGAACGTGGATCGAATGAACCAGCCAATTGCGATGCGTCCGGAGAAGGATCGGTTCGAGCACCGCCTCCAGTTCTCTCAGTGAGGCGTCGATATCGAACCGCCCACTCGTACAGTGGACGAAGGTCAGCCGGTTCGCCGCCTCGAACGCCAGAACCGCCTTGGTGTCAATGAAAATCAGGTCGCGACGCCGCCGTCCGACGACCCGAAGAGGCCTCGAGCCTGCGACAGGTCGCCAGAGGGTTTGAGATTGGGGGTCGAGGAGTTTGATTTCGCTTCGTTGGCTCATGCCACTTTGCTGTCTAGTGGGATCGGCGGCGGCAAAGTGATCACTCAGGCGAACCAGCGCCTGAAAAAAAGTCGATTTCAACGGCTTCGGGCGCCGCCGCAGTCATGAGGCCCCCCTCCTTGCCTGTCGCACCTGACCGTCAGCGACGTTGCTGCCTCGTGGCGGGCGCCATCGGGTACTGGCTGGGAAACGGTGCGCGCGGTGTCGATCGAAGTCCGCGGTTCGAGGTCCTGCGAGCCTTGGTGACGTCACCGGCTCATTGCGCTGCCTTCATCGGAGCCGTCAGGGGACGCGCTGCACGGGACGCGTGTCGAGACCGCTCGCCGTGCTCGCGCACTTACGTCGGTTCCGACCTTGCTTGGAGTGGAAAAACCTAAAATGAATCTTCAACGCGCAATCCTTCTGGCGTCGCTCAGTCTGGGGTTTTATGGCCTCTCCGCCTGCGGGAGCTCGACAACCCCGCTCGGCGGCTCTGGTAGTTCGAGCAGCTCGAACTCGACGTCCAGCGCGAGCTCGACCTCGGGCAGCACCGTGTCCACGGGCTCGAGCAGCTCGGGCTCGGGCAGCAGCGGGAGCTCCAGTAGCAGTGGCTCGAGTAGCAGCACATCGGGTGTGTTGACGCTCGGCGACACGGGAACGGAGACCGATACCGGCCGAGTGACGGAGACTTTGACGGCGACCGCAACGGAGACGAGCGCGACGGGAACGGTCACCGGGACCGTCACCGCCACGATCACGCGAACCGGGAATGTGACCGAGACCTTGACCGCGACGGCAACGGAAACGAGCGCGACGGGTACTCATACGGGAACCGTCACGCGCACCGCATTCGAAACGCAAACGCAGACGTCGACCTTCGAGGTCGTCACGGTCCCCGTGCCCGTCACCGTGACCGAAACCGCCACCGCCACGGCGGCCACGGGAACCAGCACAGGGATGGTCACGGTGACGCGAACAGGCGCGGAAACGGACACGGGCACCGCCACGGCGACAACGGGGACCGAGACGGGGACGGTCACGGATACGCAATTCGTGACCCAGTCGGAGACAGGGACGGCGACCGATACCGGCTTCTGACGCCGCGACGGCTTGTCCGACGCCTCAGAAGTCGATCCCAACTTGGGCCTTCTGCCCGGCGTGCGGGGGGCGAGCCGTCGTTCCTTTCTCCGGCGAGCTACATGGATGGCGGTGAGCCGTAGGCCGCAGTTCGGATCTGGCGCGCGGCATCGACCATGGCAGGTCCGGGATCGCCCAGCAGCCCGTCGTCGAGCTCGATGATCCCGTCGTTTCTTGTGCAGGCCCGCAGCGTGTCGAGGCCCGTGTGTCCGCAGATGCGGGCGCGCATCCCGGAGTTGGTGACGATGATGTCCGGGTTCGCGATGAGGATCTGCTCGGCCGAGTACTCCGGCGAGTCTCGATACGCGGATGCGGCGTCCCGGAACCCCGCGGCACCAAGCACATCGTGGTAGCTCGTCCCACTCGCGCCGCCAAAGAGCTTTGATCCGTAGGCGCTGACGTACAGCGCGCTTCGCCGTGCGGCGATCGGCACATCGCTGGCGACCGCGTGCATCTGTTCCACCAGGGCTCGGGCGAGTCGATCCCCTCGTTCGGGGTGTCCGACCAGCTCGGCCATCTCGTGGACATTGGGGATGAGCGTGACGAGGCCGCGCATCTCGCCGAGGTCGTAGACGACGGCGCCCGCTTCGCGCAGCCGGTCGATCGGGCGTGGGTCGCCGACGGTGTTGACCAGCACGAGATCCGGACGCAGCGCCAGGACGGCCTCGAGGTCCTCGAGGCGATCGACGGTCGGCTTGCCGGCGTAGCGGTAGCCTCCCACGGCGTGGTGAGCCCCGTAGGAGGTGAACGCCGCGATACGATCGGGTTCGCAGAGCTCGACGAGGAGGGCGTCCGCGATGGTGCTGCCCGAGACGATGCGACGGAAGTTTCGGCCAGAGGCGGTCGCACGCGCGTTGGCCGCGCGGCCCGTCGGACCTATGTCGGGCGCGGCCGGGGGCGCCGCTGGAACCTGCGTCATGGCGGTACGCGACTGGCAGCCTGGAACCCAGGCGACGGCGGCCGATGAACCGAGGGCGAGCGCAAACGCGGCTCCGTTGGCAAAGGCGAGAGCCTTCATGGCCCCTCCCACCCGTCGTTCGGTCGCGCTGGGGCCAAGCGAAAGGCGGGGGCGCCGTTGGGTACGACGCACACGTCGTAGACGGTCGCGATCATCTCTGCGCTGAGAATCTCGCGCGTCGACCCCCTGGCGACGATGCGTCCCCGATCAAGAAGGATCGCTTCGTCCGTCCAGTCCATCGCATTTTCGAGGGCATGGAGCACCGCGAGAATGCAGTAGCCGCGCTGGGCGAGCCGGCGCATGAGGGCGTAGATCTTGAGCGCGTGGCTGATGTCGAGTGCGGCGGTCGGCTCGTCGAGCAGCAGGATGCGCGCGTCGCTGGCGAGGGCGCGCGCGATGAGGACCCGCTGTCGTTCGCCCTGCGAGAGCGTGAGGAACGATCGCCCGGAAAGGGGTTCGATCTCGGTGAGGGCCATCGCGCGAGCTACCGAGGCGCGATCGCCGTCGGTGGACCGAATCTGGCCGACGTAATGAGCGTACCTGCCGAGCGTGACCACGGCCTCGACGGAGAGACCGGATCGAAGCTCCGTTTGTTGAGGGACGTACCCGATGCGGCGCGCTCGCGAAGGGCCGTCGAGTTTGCGCGCGAGCTGCCCATCCATCCAGACGTCGCCCTCGTACGGGACAATGCCCGCCAGCGCCTTGATGATCGACGACTTGCCCGCACCGTTCGGGCCCAGCAGGCCGGTCACCATCCCCGAGCGAGCGCCAAAGCTGACTCGATCGACCACCACCCGGCCGTTTCGAATCACTCGCAGCTCGGACACCGTGATGGCGTCATCCATGGGACTGCTGCCTCTGGTTGCGCGTGAGAAGCAGAAGGAACACAGGCGCGCCCACCAGCCCCGTGACGATACCGAGCGGCACGTCGCCTCGCGCGGGCAGCGATCGCGCGAGCAGATCGCAGGCCGCCACGAACACGGATCCGCCGAGCGCGGCGACCGGCACGAGCCGACGGTGCGGCACGCCGAGCAGTGGCCGGAGCGCATGGGGAACGAGGAGCCCGACGAAGGCGATGTTGCCCCCGAGCGCGACCGCCCCCGCCGTGAGCACGGCGACCCAGAGCGCGCAGTAACGACGCACTTGGGCGACGTCGACGCCGAGCGCGATGGCCTCCTCGTCGCCGCAGAGAAGGGCGTCGAGCGGCTTGCCCCAGAACCAGGCCGCGGCGGTGCCGACGAAGACCAGGGGAGCGGCAAGGGCGACGTGCAGCGGACCGGTGCCCGTGATCCCCCCAAGGGAGAACGCCACCAGTGCGCGGCCGAGCTCCCAGCGCTCCTGCGCCAGGCTCGTCAGAAGGCTGCCGAGGCTGATGAAGAACGATGAAAGAAGAAAGCCGGTGAGGATGAGCGACAATAAATCGCCCGATCGTCGGAGGAGCGCCAGAACGATCGCGAGACTGACCAGGGCCCCCGCCAGACATCCCAGCGGAAGGACGAACGACGCGTGGACCCCGGCGAACTCGCGGCGGCCAAACAGGAGCTCGACGGCGAGCAGCGCCGCGCTGCCGCCGAACGTCGCACCCGCGGACGTGCCCAGCACGGCGGGGTCCGCAAGGGGGTTGCGAAACAGACCCTGGACGAGGACCCCGGCCACGGCCAGCGCCGCGCCCACGAGCAGCCCGGCGCCCAAGCGGGAGGCTCGAAGCTCGAGCAGGGTCGCTCGAAGCCCGACGTCCGCTAAGCTCGCCTTCCCAGAGGCAAGCGAAGCGACCGTCTCGAGACCAAGGGCGACGACGAGGGTTGCGTAGACCCCCGCAAGGCGCCGGCGCAACGGGTCGGCTGCGAGCGGCGCGGGCTCCACCGTGGCGAGGGCGGCGGCGCGGTCTCCGGAGGCTGCCCGAGCGACCGGAGCGGCGGGCGCCTCCACCGAGCTCACAGAAGACCCCCGATGTCGACCGGAGGGAGGCCCACGGACGGATCGGGGTTCACGCTGTTTAGCGGCGTGAGGCCGCCATCGGTGACTTGCCAGCGGAGCAGCACGCTTTGCTGCATGTCGCCGAGCAGGCAAACGTCCGAACATCGGAGATCGGGAAACGTCGAGGGGTGTGCGCACGCCGCCAGGATCTCGAGCGACTCCACGATTCGTGGTCCCGGTCGATTGAAATACGCGTTGCCGTCGCAGACGAAAACGCGGCCGTCGTGCACGCACGACCATCGGTCCCAGGGCAGATTCTTCCGCAGGAGCGCCACCTCCTCGAGGGTCCGTTCGAGAGAGAAACCGCATGGCTTGACGAGAAGCACGTCGGGATCGAGCGATCGCAGTGTCTCCGACGAGAGCGTGGGCGCGGGCTCGGTCACCATTGTGGTCCCCGCCGCAAGGGCGACGCCGTCCAGGCCGAGTCGCGCCACGGCGGCCCGAACGTCGTCGAGCGAGACGGCGCAGACGTCGCAGAGGTTCTGGGTCACGATGACATCGGGACAGACCTCGCGCAGCCGATCGAGGTCGACATCGTAGACGGCGAGGGCGTCGCGCAGGATGGATCGGACCTCGGCGTCCGTTTCTCGGCTGGACCGAACGGGCCGGAGCCGAGCCCGCGTCAGCACGGGCCGGGACGTGACCGAGGGCGGAAAGTCGCACTCGTGCGACACGCCGACCAGGTCGTCCGATGCGCCCAACGCGCAGACGCTCTCGGTTGCCGAAGGAAGCAAGGACGCGATGCGAGGGGACACGGACGAGGTGAGCCATGCTACTTGGCCGGCGGAATCGCGAAAGGCCCCGCCGCTCGTTGCGGCAACGGACACGGTCAGGAGCGCGCAGACCGACCTGCGCTGCCGGGAGCGCTCGTGCACTTGACATCGGAGGGCCGGTGCGCCAGAAATAATCCCAGTATCAGGATAAACGGATGAATGACTTGCCGCGCTGCATCGACACGCTCAACCTCCTCGGTGACGAGAGCCGCATCCGCTTGTGCACGCTCCTCCGAGAACGGGAGCTCAGCGTCACCGATCT
The DNA here is from genome assembly GCA_035622655.1 of Polyangiaceae bacterium. GTDB lineage: Bacteria > Myxococcota_A > Polyangia > Polyangiales > Polyangiaceae > Palsa-1150. Next base: position 25,714 of record DASPUY010000199.1, on the reverse strand, counting down.
CGTGCGTGTCACGGGTATCCCCCAGTCGCGAGTCTCGACGCACCTCGCGCGGCTGCGCGAGGGGGGCTTCGTTCGCGACCGCAAGGACGGACAGCGCGCCTTTTATTCGCTCGCGGCGGACTCCATCCCGGGCACCGCGAAAGTCTTCCTCGACGAGGCGGCTGCGTTCGCCGATCCGACGCTCGAGGGCGATCAGCGGCGCCTTGCGGAGCTCGAGGCCGAGCGCCGGGGCGCCCTCCCCGAATCGTTCGCGGGCGAGATGGAGCGCCACTACTCGCCCGGTCGCACGTGGCAGTCGCTCGCCGTGGGGTTCGCCGCGCTCTTGCAGCTCGGCGACGTGCTCGATGTCGGCTGCGGGGACGGAGCAGTCGCGGGCTACCTCGCGCCCTACTGCCGTCGCCTGCTTTGCATCGACATCAACCCGAGGATGATCGAAGCGGCAAAAAACCGTCTCGGTCGGTTTCCCAACGCGCGTGCGGAGGTTGCGGACGCGCACGACCTTCCGTACCGCGCGTCGTCCTTCGACTCCGTCCTGCTCTTCCACACGCTCACGTACGCGGAGAAACCGGAGCGGGTGCTCGAGCAGTGCGCGCGCGTCCTGCGTCCGGGAGGGCGCATCGTCGTCCTCGCGCTCGACGCACACCAGCAGGTGGACGTCACGGTTCGCTACGGAGAACGCCACCCCGGCTTCGAGCCGCGCGTGCTTCGCGGGCTCCTCGCGCGCGCGGGTCTCACCGTGACGTTCTCGGAGGTTGCCTGCCGCGAGGCCAAGAAGCCCCATTTCCGCGTGGTCTTGTGCATCGGGGAGAAGACGCTGCCCACGCGAAAAGTCCGGAGCGGGGAATGACGCCTCCCGAGGTCCATCCGCTCACCGCGCTGCTCGAGAGGCGTATCGCCATCCTCGATGGCGCGATGGGGACCACGATTCGCACCTACGCGATGACCGAGGCCGACATCCGCGGAAAGCGCTTCGCCCACTCGAAGAAGGATCTGCTCAACAACGGCGACCTCTTCTCGCTGACGCAACCCGCGATGATCGGCGACATCCACCGTCGCTTTCTCGAGGCCGGGGCGGACATCGTCGAGACGAACACGTTCAGCGCGACCACCATCGGCCAGAGCGAGTTCTTCGTCGACGATCCGCGCGAGCGCGGGGGGCGGAAGGACGCGGCCTTTTACGACAAGGTCCTCGCGGACCGTTTCCTCGGTGACCTCGCCTGGGAGATCAACGAGACGTCGGCCCGCCAGTGCCGCGCGTGGGCCGAGCGCATCGGGTCCGCGGACGGAAAGCGCCGCTTCGTGGCCGGCGCGATCGGACCGCTGACCGTGTCGCTCTCGAATTCGCCGGACGCCGACGACGCCGGCTTTCGCGTGGTCACGTTCGATCAGGTGAAGTCTGCGTACGCGCACCAGGTGCGCGCGTTGATCGCGGGCGGTGTGGACGTGCTCCTCGTCGAGACGATCTTCGACTCGCTCAACGCGAAGGCGGCGATCGTGGCGATCCAGGAGGTGTTCGCCAGGGAGGGCGTCACGCTGCCCGTCATGGTGTCGGCCGCGGTCGGTCGGGGCGGCGAGACGATGATCTCGGCGCAGACGGTCGAGGCGCTCTGGAACGCCGTGCAACACGTGAATCCAATTTCGATCGGGCTCAACTGCTCGCTCGGGCCGGACCTCATGTACCCGTTTCTCAGCGAGCTCTCGGACAAGTCGGATACGGCCATCTCGTGTTACCCGAACGCCGGGCTCCCCAATCCCCTCTCGCCGACCGGGTTCGATCTCGCGCCGGCGGACATGGCGCGATACCTCGGGGAGTTCGCCGACGCCGGGCTCGTCAACATCGCCGGAGGGTGCTGCGGCAACACGCCGGAGCACATCGCGGCAATCGCGAAGGCGCTGGAGCACAAGGCGCCGCGCGCCCTGAAAACGAAGCGCGTGCCGGAGGGGCCGAGGCCGCTGCGTCTTTCGGGATCGCAGCCGTTCACGCAGCAGCAGGGCGTCTACATGATGATCGGCGAGCGAACGAACGTCGCCGGCTCACCGAAATTCGCGAAGCTCATCAAGGAAGGGAAGTTCGAGGAGGCTGTCGGCGTGGCGCGCCAGCAGGTGGAAAACGGCGCCAACGTCATCGACATCTGCATGGACGAGGGAATGATCGACGGCGTCGCCGCGATGACGCGCTTTCTGCTGCTGCTCGCGAGCGAGCCGGAGGTCGCCAAGGTGCCGTTCATGATCGATTCCTCGAAGTGGGAGGTGATCGAGGCCGGCCTCAAGTGCCTTCAGGGCAAGGGCATCGTGAACTCGATCTCGCTCAAGGAGGGTGAGGAGAAATTTCTCGAGAACGCGCGGAAGGTGCACACCTACGGCGCCGCCGTCGTCGTCATGGCCTTCGACGAGCGAGGCCAGGCAGCGACCTACGAGGACAAGATCCGCATCTGCGAGCGCGCTTACCACCTTCTCGTCGACGTTGTCGGCTTTCCTCCAGAGGACATCATCTTCGACCCGAACATCCTCACGGTGGCCACGGGCATCGAGGAGCACAACAGCTACGCGGTCGACTTCATCAACGCGACGCGCTGGATCAAGGAGAACCTGCCCCACGCCAAGGTGAGCGGCGGGGTCTCGAACATCTCCTTCAGCTTCCGGGGGAACAACCACGTCCGCGAGGCGATGCACTCGGCGTTCTTGTTTCATGCCATCAAGGCCGGGATGGACATGGGCATCGTCAACGCGGGGATGCTCGAGGTCTACGAGGAGATCGACCCGGCGCTTCGCGACCTCGTCGAGGACGTCTTGCTCAACCGGCGCCCGGACGCGACCGAACGCCTAGTCGACTTCGGCGAGCGGCTGAAGGCGCAGTCGGTCGGCGCGGTGCCCACGAGGAAGGAAGAAGAGGAGTGGCGCAAGGGGCCGGTCGAGCAGCGCCTCTCGCATGCTCTCGTCAAGGGGATCGACACGTTCATCGACGCGGACGCCGAAGAGGCGCGCGTCAAGCTCGGGCGCCCGCTCGCCGTCATCGAAGGGCCACTCATGGCCGGCATGGGTCTCGTAGGCGATCTCTTTGGTGCGGGAAAGATGTTTCTCCCGCAGGTCGTGAAGTCGGCACGCGTGATGAAAAAGGCGGTCGCGTACCTCACGCCGTTCATGGAGGCCGAAAAGCGGGAGCTGGCGGCGAAGGGTGAAGCCGTCCGGACGCAGGGAAAGATCGTGCTCGCGACTGTGAAAGGCGACGTTCACGACATCGGCAAGAACATCGTGGGGGTCGTGCTCGCGTGCAACAACTACGAGGTCGTCGACATGGGCGTGATGGTGCCGTGCGAGAAGATCCTCGAGCGCGCGAGGGCGGAGAACGCGGACATCATCGGCCTGAGCGGGCTCATCACACCGTCGCTCGACGAGATGACCCACGTGGCGCGCGAGATGGAGCGCCAGGGCTTCAAGCTGCCGCTTCTCATCGGTGGAGCGACGACGAGCCGCGCCCACACGGCCATCAAGATCGCGCCCGCATACAGCGAGCCGGTGGTGCACGTCCTGGACGCGAGCCGCGCGGTCCCCGTCACGACGAGCCTGCTCAGCGAGGACGGGCGCGACGCGTTCATCGCGCAGTACCGAGAAGAGTACGCGCAGGTCCGCCGCGCCCACAGCGGAGCCAAGCACAAGCTCGTGACGCTCGAGGCGGCCCGCGCGAACCGAACGCGTATTGCGTGGCGAGAGCAAGACATTGCACGACCGGCGAGCATCGGGGCGCACGTGATCGCCGACGTGCCCCTGGCGGTACTGCGCGACTACATCGACTGGACTCCGTTCTTTCATACGTGGGAGCTCAAAGGGGTCTACCCGCGCATCCTCGAGCACGACACGTACGGCAGCGAGGCGCGGAAGATCTTCGGCGAGGCCAACGTGCTCCTCGACGAGATCGTCGCGCGCAAGCTCCTCGTCGCGCGGGGCGTCTACGGCATCTTCCCCGCAAACACGGTCGGCGACGACGTTCAGCTCTACAACGACGAGTCGCACTCGGTGCGGCTCGCGCGCTTCCATTTCCTGCGGCAGCAGGCGACGAGCGAAAAGAACGGGCCGAACCGATCGCTGTCGGACTTCGTCGCGCCCGAGGGGATCGGTCTGCGCGATCACCTCGGCGGGTTCGCTGTGACGACGGGAATCGGGCTGAAGGAGCTGTGCGACTCGTTCCGGGCGAAGCACGACGATTACAGCGCGATCATGGCCGAGGCGATCGCCGATCGTCTGGCCGAGGCGTTTGCGGAGTACCTGCACAAGCTGGCCCGTGTCGAGTGGGGCTTCGCCAGGACCGAGGATCTTTCGGTCGCAGACCTCATCGCCGAGAAGTACCGCGGGATCCGCCCCGCGGCAGGCTACCCCGCGTGTCCTGACCATACGGAGAAGGGGACGCTCTGGAAGCTGCTCGACGTGGAGCGGGTTGCCGGCATCCGCCTCACGGAGTCCTTCGCGATGTGGCCGGGGTCGAGCGTCAGCGGCCTCTACTTCGCGCATCCGGAGTCTCGCTACTTCACGCTCGGCAAGATCGATCGCGATCAGGTCGCGGACTACGCCGCGCGAAAGGGGATGACGGTGCCCGAGGTGGAGCGGTGGCTCGGGCCGAACCTCGGGTACGAGCCACCGAACTGACAGGATTGGACCGCGCTGCTCACTCCCGAGATCGCCCGACGCCACGTCACCACGGACCGCTGATGCATCCCAGCGCGCTGCCTTCGCCCCTGGCCTTTGTCTTCGACCGGCTGCGCGCCATCAACCCGAGCTGGGACGTGATCGTCGGCGAGCCCGAGGGACCGCTTTGGATTCGTGGCACGGACCTGTCGACGCCCGAGCGGGGAAAGTTGCGAGAACTGCTCGACCGAATCGGCACGCGCCTGGAGACGTCGAACAGGAAGATCGTGGCTGCGGCGTTTGCGCTCCGATTTGGATGGTCGTCTGCGGCGGCGATCGGGCCATACCTCGTGGCCCGATGCGTGCCGGATCTCCGGCTCGAGAACACGTCGCTCCGGTTCGGCGAGAGCACACTGTTCGAACGCGCTGCGATCCATCGGCCGCGTGGCGCGATGCTACGAAGCGACGTTGGCGCGGCCCACCCCGACGTGACCGTGGTCGACGACTTGTCCGCGCTACGGGACCACCTGCGCGACGTTCTCGTTGCCCACGCTCGCCCTGTCGTCGACGGACTCTACAGCTGGTCTCGGTTTCCGAAACGCGCGATCTGGGGGCAGATCTTTTCTTCGTGGGGAACACCGATGACTCAGATCCTTTCCAGCACCGGGACGACGACGGCGGAGGGAGCCGCAGAGGTGGCAACGGCGTTCTTCGACGACCCGCGACCCGAGTTCGCGATGCGTCCGCGGTTCTATACCGTCACGTCACGCGGCGAGTCCCGCGCGTACCACCGGCGGGGAAGCTGCTGTCTCTATTACAAGCTGCCGAAAGGCTCCCTCTGCGCCAGCTGCCCGCTTCTCCCGTCCGGCGACGCGTCCCGGGCTCTGGCGGGAAGGGGTAGGGGGTGATGAGGTTTCGCTGTCACGATCGGTCGGGTCGCGTGTCCTACTTGGCGGAGACCCGGAGGAGCGACCGTGACAGGGCAGCCTTCCCTCAGCGACTCGCTCGAAGCCGCCCGCCGCGGTGACGCGAGCGCCTTCGGCGTGCTCGTGGCGGCGACCTCGGCGATGGCCTACGCGGTCGCATGGCAGGTGCTGAGGCACGAGGCCGAGGCGCGCGATGCTTTGCAGGACGCGTACCTCACGGCGTTCCGACGCATGGGCGAGCTGCAGAGTCCGGAGGCCTTCGTGGGCTGGCTGCGGCGCATCGTCATCCGGACGGCGCTGAACCGTCGGCGCCGCTCGCGCCGCGTCTGGGTGTCGTGGGAGGAGGCGGAGATCCCTCCCGCCCTCGATTGCGAAGAGGAGCGGTGGAGCACCGAGCAGTGGCGGCTGCTGTCGCGCGCGCTGCTCACCCTCCCGGCCGACGAGCGCCGTCTCTGCGAGCGACACTACCACGGCGGCGCAAGCGCCGAGCGGCTCGGGCGCGAGGCCGAGAAAGGTTCTTGGCGGCGATGCCGTCTACATCGAGGCCGATAGGCTCCAGCGCATCGTTGGCGAACGCGTGCTCCGTTACGATCTCACGCTGCCGCTCCTTCTCTCGGTGCGCTGGACGGGCACGCGGCAAGAACTCCGGGCGGCCGGCAAGGTCTACCGCGTCGAGAACGAGAGCTCGACGCACCTCGAGGCGTTCCACCAGCTCGAGCTCTTCGCCGCCGACGTGCGGGGTCGGCTCGACGTGTGGGCGTTCGCCGGGCGGATCCTCGAGGCGGTCGACCGGCTCGTCCCGCAAGCCGAGGTTCGCATCTCCCCGACCGACTATCCCATGTGCGCGCGCGCGTTCACCCTCGACGTGCACCACGAGGGAGACTGGCGCGAGATCATGGCGTGGGGCGAATATGCCGACTGGGTCTTGCGCGGCATCGCGCCGAACCCCTCGAGCCATGTCGCCATCGGAGCGGGCTTCGGCCTGGAGCGGGCCGCCGGCCTGCGGTTTGGCATTCGAGACGTCCGTCAGATCGCGGGCGCGCGCGTCGACGCGTGACCTTGGATGCCATGGCCGGAGCCCCGGACATCCCGGGGTGTGAGCACGCCGCCCCGCGCGGTCGCCCCGATCGTCTCGGCGGCGATGATGGGCTAGGCTGCGCGTTCGGACCACGATAGAGGGTCGTTTCCATGGCCACGCAGTTCTTCGCACGGGTTCAGTTCCAGGGCATCGAGGATGCGGACGACGATGCCTACGAGACCCTCGCCGAGGAGATGACCAAGCAGGGCTTCGTCGACACGATCGCGCTTCCGAAGCGCGTCGCCCGGCTGCCGCTCGGCACCTTCGTCGCAGCAGCCGAGCGTATCGGGACCTCGGAGGAAGCGCTCCGCCGCGCCCAGCTCGCAGCCAAGTCGACCGGGCTTGCCTCGTCGATCCTCGTCCTCGAGACCGATCGCCCCGTCCAAACCTTCGGGCTCGACAACGCTCCGCCGCCGCCCGTTTCGGACCCCTAGGGCGACAGACGGGTCTCGCGGCAGAGCGTGACCCACAGCACAAGTGCCCGCCCGCGGTACTTGTGCTTGTTGAGCAAAAGGTACAGCTCACGACGGAAATCCCGGTGCGGCACGCGGCAGGGCTTCAAGCTGCCGTGCTCGAACGCCTCCTGCAAGGCGATGCGCGAGACGCAACCGATGCCGAGGCCCGCCACGACGGCCCCGCGGATCGCCTCGGTATGCTCGAGGGCGAGGATGATGTCGAGCTCACCGAGCAGGCCGTGCATTGCGCGATCGAAGGTTTGGCGTGTTCCGGAGCCGTGCTCGCGCACGATCCACCGGGCAGAACGCAGATCCGCGTCGGTGAGCGCGCGCTTTTTCGCGTAAGGGTGGTCGGGCGCACAGAACACCACGAGCTCGTCATCGCGCCACGGGGTCACCTCGATATCGGGATGTTGGACTTCGCCCTCGACCAGGCCGACGTCGATGTCGAAGTTGGACACCCGACGCGCAATTTCTTCCGTGTTGGCCACGGCTAGAGTCAGCTCGGCCCCTTTGTGCTCGCGCATGAAACGCGCCATGAGAGGCGCCACCAGGTGGTTGCCGATCGTGAGGGTAGCGCCGATCCGCAACCGACCGACGGCGGCACGGCTCTCGAGTGCGGCCTCGAGCTCGCTCGCCCGGTCGAGCACCCCCTCGGCGGACGCGCGCACCGATTGCCCCAGCTCGCTCAGCCGCAGCCGCTTGCCCACGCGATCGAAGAGCTGTTTCCCGAACTGGCGCTCCAGGTCGCCGAGGGCGCCGCTCACGGCCGATTGCGACATCGCGAGCGCTTCGCCCGCGCCGCTGACCGTGCCGATGCGGGCGACGGCCAGGAAGACCTCGAGCTGACGCAGGGAGTAACGCATATCGGATCCGCCGAATAGTCTTATCAGAACATCCCGTTTTACCGATAGGTCAGTTTGCGCCATCTTGGGTCGTGTGAGGCCCGCGCCTCCCCGAATCTCGGAGAAAATGCGTCATGAATGCCTTCAACGAGGAACGAGTTCTGAGCGTGCATCACTGGAACGAGTCTCTCTTCAGCTTCACCACGACGCGCAACGCGGGGTTTCGCTTCCGCAACGGGCACTTCGTGATGATGGGCCTCGAGGTCGAAGGCCGTCCGCTGCTTCGCGCCTTCAGCCTCGCCGCCGCCGACTACGACGAGCACCTCGAGTTTTACAGCATCAAGATCCCCGACGGCGCGCTCACATCGCGTCTTCAGCACGTCGAATCGGGCCACCGAGTTCTCGTCGGCCGTAAGCCCACCGGTACGCTGCTGGTCGAGAACCTTCGTCCCGGCAAGCGTCTGTACCTGCTCGCCACCGGCACCGGTCTCGCGCCCTTTCTCAGCATCATCCGTGATCCAGCGACCTACGAGCGCTACGAGACGGTCGTTCTGGCCCACGGCGTTCGTCGCGCGAGCGACCTGGCGTACCAGTCGTTCATCGAGGACGAGCTTCCCCACCACGAGCTCGTTGGCGAGCAGGTTCGCCAGCAGCTGCTCTACTACCCGACCGTGACCCGCGAGCCGTACCGGAACCAGGGCCGCATCAGCGACCTCATCGAGAGCGGCAAGCTGTCGCGAAATCTGTCGCTTCCCGCACTCGACGCCGAGCACGATCGATTCATGCTCTGCGGAAGCCCGGGCATGCTGAAGGATCTCGTCGCAATCCTCGAGGCGAAGGGCTTCGACGAGGCCAACAGCGACCGGCGCGGCTCATACGTGATCGAGCGTGCATTCGTCCAGAAGTAGTCGTACTCGGGCGTGACGGTCAGACTGGCTGCGCCTTGCCCAGCTGATCGAGCGCGCGCGAAGCGGCCTTGCGCACCTCGACGTCGCCGTCGGAAGCGAGCTGGATCAATCCGCTTCGCGCAGCCTCCGCCCCGAGGTGCCCGAGAGCTTCCGCGGCCGCCCGCCGTACGTCGGACGCGGGGCTTCTGAGCAGGGGCAGCAAATGCTTGATCGACTCGTGAGCGCGCAGCGCCTCGAGCGCGACCACGGCGGCTTTGATGACCTGCCAGTGGTCATCGTCCAGGGCGCGGATGAGGGGGTCTGCCGCGTCGGGCGCGCGAGAATCGGCGAGGGCCTGAGCGGCTTCCGCCCGCACTTGCCAGTTGACGTCGGACAGGCGACGCGCAATCGGCGTGGCCCACGATTCCGGGCTCGACGTCCGGGCGAGCGCGGCGATCGCAAGCCGTCGGACGCCCGCATCCTCGTCCTCGAGGCGGGCAAGGAGAGCCGGCGCGCAGCCGCTGTTGCGCAGGTAGGCAAGGCTGACGACGGCTGCCCGCCGTACGGCGGCCACCGGATCCGTGAGCGTGGTGAGCAGCGCGTTCATCGCCGCCTCGTCCCGCAATTCCCGCAGGCCGATCACGGCCCATTCGCGCACTTCGGGGTGCTCGTGCACCGTGGCCGCGACGAGCGCGTGAAGGGCACCCTGCCCGCGAAACTCCCGAACCGCCGATTGCGCAGCCTCCCGCACTCCGGGGTCCGCGTCCGCGAGTGCCGAGACGACGGCCGGCAGGGCGCGCGCGTCGCCGAGCTCTTCGAGCAGGCCGACGGCGAGCCTGCGAACCGTGGGGTCGGTGTCGCCCGCGGCGGCCGCGATCAACGCGGACAGGTCCTCGACGCCGATGTCATCGGCGCGATCGATGAGCGCCAGCTGCCGCCGCGTCGCGTTCGGATCCGAGAGAGCGGCGCGGAGCTCGTCGGTGGTCTGCGTCGCCATCGCTCAGCGCACCAGGAACGGGATCTTCACGGTGATCGCGTCCTTCGGACAGTCGATCTCGCACGCCAGGCAATACCAGCATTCGTCATGCCGCATGTGCGCCTTTTTCGTCTCCGGGTTCACGGCGAGGCAATCCACGGGGCAGGAATCGATGCAGATCCGGCACCCGGTGATGCACTTGGCCAAGTCGACGATGACCGGTACATCGTAAACCCGCACGGTCTGCGCGTTGCCGACGCGCCGCGCTTGCGCGGCCTTGGCGACCTCTCGATCCTCGAGAACGCTCATGGCCTGACGCCCTCGACGGCGCCGTTGTCCCGAGCGTGAACGCGAAGCCGCCGGTACCCGGCCAGCTCCTCGCGTGTCATGGGGACGACGTATTCCTCGACGGGACGCTTGGTCAGCACCATCTCCCCGTCACGGTCTTTCTTCAGGTTGACGTGCACGAACCACTCGGCGTCGTTCGACTCCGGGTAGTCGAGCCGGTAATGGTACAGGCCCCAGCGGCTCTCGGTCCGGAAGAGTGACGCCCTGGCGGCCATCTCGGCGCAGTCGCGGATGAATCCGCACTCCGCGACGCGCATCACCTCGTGCGGGTCGTTCGCCCCGACCTCCTCGAGCTCGTGCCGGAGCCGCTGGAAGTACTCGAGCCCCACCGTCATCCGGTTCGCCGTCTTCGGCGGCTGGAGGTAATCGTTCACGAGCCGGCGCACTTTGAACTCGTACTGGTGGTGCGGCACGCCCCGGGGCCGCGAGAGGGGTGCGAGGATCCTCGATTGTTCGGTCGCCGCCTGGTCTTCGAGGTCGGCCTCGTCCGTCGGCGCTTCGACCCGAGAAGCGTACCCGAGCGCGTTCTCGGCGCAGATGTGCCCGTAGGTCAGCGCACCGAGCAGGTAGTTGTGAGGGACGCACGCCATGTCCCCGGCCGCGTAGAGGCCCGGTACGGTCGTCTCACCGCGCTCGTTCACCCAGACTCCGGACGCGCTGTGACCACTGCACAAGCCGATCTCCGAAATGTGCATCTCGACGCTGTCCTCGGCGTACGCGTGGCCGCGGCCGAGATGAAAGCGGCCCCGGCTCGGCCGTTCGGTACGGTGAAGGATCCTCTCGATCTCGCCCAGCGTCTCCGGGGCGAGATGGGTGAGTTTCAGGTAGACGGGCCCGTTCGAGGAGTGAAGCTCACGGTAGAACTCCAGCATCATCTGCCCGCTCCAGTAGTCGCTCTGGATGAAGCGATCCCCCCGGGCGTTGACCGTGTGTCCCCCCAGGGGGCCCGTGACGTAGGCGCAGGCAGGCCCGTTGTAGTCCTTGATGAGGGGGTTGATCTGGAAGCACTCGATGCCCGTGAGCTCGGCGCCCGCGTGGTACGCCATCGAGTACCCGTCGCCTGCGTTGGAGGGGTTTTCGTATGTGCCGTAAAGGTAACCGGAAGCCGGAAGACCGAGCCGGCCCGACGCGCCAGAGCATAAAATCACGGCTTTGGCGCGGATGGCGCTCACCTCGCCCGTGCGGACGTCGACGCCCACGACGCCTGCGGCGCGGCCCCGATCGACCAGCACCCGGGTGGCGGCGAACCGGTTGCGCACCTGCACGCCGGCTCGCTTGATGAGGCGCGTCAGGATCTTCTTGAGATCGTACCCCTCGGGCATCGGCAGGACGTACCGACCCTGGTGGTGGACTTTCTTGACGTCGAAGTCGCCGCTCTCGGTCTTCTGGAATTTGACCCCCCAGCGATCGAGCTGCTGCAGCATCTCGAAGCTGCGGCTGGCGTAAGCCAGCACGGCGCGCTGGTTGACGATCCCGTCGTTGGCGGTCGTGATCTCTTTGACGTACTGCTCGGGGGTGGCGTGGCCCGGAACGATGGCGTTGTTCAGGCCATCCATTCCGATTGCGATGGCGCCGCTGCGCTTGACGTGGGCCTTCTCGAGGAGGACGACGCGTCCGGGGGGGAGGTCCTGCTGCGCGCGGATGGCAGCGGTCGCCCCCGCGCTCCCGCCTCCGACGACGACCACGTCGGCTTGGGTCACCGGGACAGCCACGATTGTGTCCACTATCACGAAACAGTCGGGACATACCACAGCAAACGACTGACTTGACAGTACGTTAGCGACGCTGTCATAGAGAATGTGTCCTCTAAAAGAGACGTCGGCCTCATCGCGCCGGCGGCGACGAGGAGACGTGGATGCTCAGGGTCGCGCGATTGCTGTTGCTTGCGAGCCTTCTGCTCGCCTTCGGTTGTGGCCGGGGCAAGCGCGATGAAACGAAGGCGAGCTCGTCGCCGGCGGAGAGGGGGGCTCGGGTCGCAGCGTACGGCGAGCCCGGCGAGCCGATCCACCTCTCGGTTGGCTACCAGCCGTACTACTCGGAGGCATGGTCGGGCGTCGTGATGAACGGCCTGGGCCTGTGGAAGAAATACCTGCCTGCGGGGTCCACAGTCGAGTTCGCCATCGGGTTGCAGGGGGCGGTCATCGTCAACGCGATGCTTGGCGGCAAGGAGCAGATTGGCTACGTGGGCGACATGCCAGCGATCGTCGGGGCCACCAAGCGTGGGGTCTCGGACTTGCGAATCGTCGCCAACATCGGCCTGAGCCACGATCAGTGCAACGTATTCCTGGTACGAACCGACGCGCCGTCGTTCGCGAACCCCGAAGCTGCGGTTCGCTGGCTCGAGGGCAAGACCGTCGCCGTCCCGAAGGGCAGCTGCACCGACCGGTTCGGCGTCGCGGTTTTCAAGAAGCTCGGCATCACCCCGAAGGAATACCTGAACCAGAGCATCGAGCTCATCACGAGCGACCTTCGAGTCCACAAGCTCGATGCGGCCATCGTGTGGGAGCCGACCGCCTCCAGGCTCGTCGCCGACGGTCTCGCGCGGCGCGTCGCGACGGGCAACGACTTCGGGGAGAACGACGCGGCTTTCATCGACGTGCGGCAGGACCTCATCGAGCAACGGCCGGACGTCGTCAAAGGCTGGCTGCAGGCCGAGCTCGACGCGGAGCTCTATCTCGCGGATCCGCAGAAGTCGAAAGACGTCGTGCGGATGGTGAAGGAGCAAACGACCGGGTTCGAGGAGCCGGTCCTCTGGCAGTCGCTCTTCGGTGCCTATCCGGCAAACGAGGGGGGAAGCTCGACCCGCATGGTCGTTCCATTCGGGTTCACGAGCGAGTCGCTCGAGCTCATCAAGCGGTCGACGGCGTTTCTCTTCGAAGTGAAAAGCATCGGGGTCCAGGATCTTCCGTCGGAGGCCGTCGTCACGCGGTTCGTCGATGCAATCCTCGAGGAGCGCGGGATGAGACCGCCCGTGGGCGAGATACGGTCCTCCTCGCCGACGGCCTCGAAGTAGGCAGCGATGCCGCAGCGCCCCGCCCACGTGCAAGCGATCCGCGTCGGTCTTGCGAACGTCCGTGGCCTGAGCGACCTGCGGTCCGAGGCTCTCGACGCCGTCCTCCTCGCCGCCGAGGAAGGCGAGACCGACGACGGCCAGCTCGTGTACGGGGAGACGGAGCCCGTCACCCATCTCTACGTCGTCCAGAACGGAAGGATCCGCCTCGAGCGGGTCGGTTCTTCGGCAGAGCCCGTGCGGGTCGGGCCGGGCCAGACGTTCGGCCGGCACGTTTTGGCTGGTGTCCGAGGAGAACGTGCCACGTCCGAAGGCCCGAGCAGCCTCGTACGCATTCCCGAAGCCGCGCTCCTGGAGGCGCTCGCGGGCAAGCCCGGCCGACCCCAGTCCCTCCAGGCGCCCATCGGGGGCCCGGCTCCGGCGGTCGAGGGAGCGACCAGGCGTGCGCGCGCGGCGGCGCAAGGGTTGCTCCGATCCCTTGGTGGAAATGCGCTCCAGTGCCTCCGCTCGCCCGCGCCTTACCGCAGGCTGCTCGGCTACGCGCTCTTTTTCGGCAGCTGGTACCTCGCCGTCGAGGCGTGGGCACTCCCCCATTTCAACCGGCTCCCGGGCATCACCGAGGTGGTCCACGAGTGGTTGAGCAAGGACCCGACGTTTGGCCTATCCATCTACACTCCCGAATACTACGCGCACATCGGGTCGAGTCTTCGTCGCGTCGGGATCGCATTCCTTCTCGCGACCGCCGCCGGCGTCCCCATCGGGCTGGGGCTGGGGGCATCGACGACCTTCCGCGAGTACGTCTTTCCCGTCTTCGAGCTCCTGCGACCCGTCCCGATCCCGGCGTGGATCCCACTCGCCATCCTCGTGTTCTCGGGCGCCGAGGCCCCCATCGTCTTTCTCACCCTCCTTGCCTCGTTCTTCGCCACCGCCCTGAATACTTTCCTCGGCGTTCGTTCCATCGATTCCAAGTACGTTCTGGCGGCACGCTGCCTCGGCGCCACTCCCTGGCAAGTCTTCCGGCACGTCATCGTGCCCGGTTCGCTGCCCTTCGTGCTGACGGGCCTTCAGATCTCCATGGGGGTCGCCTGGTTCTCCATCGCCGCCGCGGAGATGTGCTCCGGACAATTCGGTCTCGGATACGTCATCAACACGTCCTACACGATGGTGAAGTTCCCGACGATCGTCATCGGGATGCTCACTCTCGGAGTCCTCGGCTTTCTCACGAGCGCAATCGTTCGCCTCCTCGGCGAGCGGCTCGTCGTCTGGCGCGCGCGCGAGCTGTCGATGGAGCGGCCATGACTGCGGGTGCCATCGCATGGAGATCCGTCGGTACGCCACGGGCCGCGGCGGTGGTGAGACCACACGCAGCCGACCCCGACGCCCCCCTGCGTCGACGGGGCGCGATTCAGATTGTCGACGCCGTCAAGTACTACGGGGTCGGTGAGTCCAGGGTCCTCGCGGTCGACCATTGCTCCCTGGATATCTCGGCCGGCGAGGTCTTCGTGGTCGTCGGCCCCTCAGGCTGCGGCAAGACCACGCTCCTCAACGCGCTCGCCGGTTTTCACCCCCTCGACGCCGGCTCGATTCATCTCGACGGCGAGCTGCTCTGCGGCCCGGGGCGTGAGAAGGCGCCCATCGGGTCCGACCGGATCGTGGTGTTCCAGAACGGTGCCTTGTTTCCCTGGAAGACGGTGCTCGAGAACGTCGCATTCGGTCCCGCCATGCGGGGCGCGATCCCGCGCGACGAGCTGCTCGAGCGGGCACGCCGGCGCCTCGCGGAAGCAGGCTTGCAGGGATACGAGCAGTCGTATCCCGGCGAGACGTCTTCGGGCGTGAAGCGTCGCGTGGAGATCGTCCGCGCGCTCATGAACGACCCCGCGGTGCTGCTGCTTGACGAGCCGTTTCGAGCCCTCGACGCGCTGACCAAGGCAATGATGCACGAGGCTCTCATCGCGAGTTACTTGCGCAATGGCTCCACGGTCTTCTTCATCACCCACGACATCGAAGAGGCAGTGTTCCTCGGAAGTCGCGTCGCCATCATGACGTCCCGACCCTGCCGGCCCAAGACGATTCTGAGCGTCGACATTCGTTATCCTCGCAGCCGAGAGACGGTGACCTCCAAGCGGTTTCGCGAGCTCGTGGCCGAGGCGACGACGGCGGTCCACGAAGAGGCGCTCAATGCCTACGCCCTTGGCGAGAAGGAAGGCTAAGCCATGGTCAACCTCGCAGTGGCGCGGGCGGCCGAGCCGCGCGCTCGGCCCCCGTCGACGATCGCCATTCTCCGCCTGGCGCGACCCCAGCGGCGCGCGCTCGTCTCGTACTTCGCTGCGCTCCTCGTGTGGCAGCTGGGCTCGACGAGCGGACGATGGCTCGGATTCGAGCTGCCGCTGCTCGGCCGGGTCCCCGCACCGTCGGACGTGCTCCTCGCGTGGTCGCACCTGATCCTCGATCCCGGGTACTGGCAAAGCTGGATCGCGAGCTGGAAGCGCGTGGCCGTAGGGTTCTCCGCCGCCGTCCTTACCGGCGTACCGCTCGGGCTGATCATGGCGTTGAACCGGCCCATCTGGGACGTCGTCTTCCCCGTCTTCGAGTTGCTTCGCCCCATACCCCCGCTCGCCTGGGTGCCCGTCGCCATCATCTTCTGGCCGACCCAGGAGCTTTCGATCGACGCCGTCATCTTCATCGGCGCGTTTTACACGCTGGTTCTGAACGCGGTGAGCGGTGCCAGGAGCGTCGACCCGCGGCTCATCGAGGTTGCCCGTTCGATGGGGGCGTCGAAAAGAAACATCCTCACTCGGCTGGTGTTGCCTGGGGTCCTCCCCTCCGTCCTCGTCGGCATGGAGGTCAGTATCGGCATTACCTGGGAAGTGGTCGTGGCGGCGGAGATGATCTCGGGCGGCGGTTCGTCGCGCGCCGCGTCGTCGGGCGGAGGCCTGGGCTTCTTCATCTGGAACTCGTACGTCGGCGGGTCCTACCCGCAGATCATCGTGGGCATGATCTCGATTGGCATCGCCGGCTACCTGTCGAGTGCGGCGCTGCGCGCCGTCGCGGCTCGTCTTTCGCGCTGGAACGCGCCGCACGGGGGGCGTACGTGAGTCAGCCGCAGACGCGTCTCGACTCGGTCGGCGAGATCGACCGCGCTTTCCGTGGCGTCGAGCTGATCGACGTCGACAAGACCTTCGGCCACGCCAGCGGTGAGCGAGCGGTCGTGCGGGGGTGCTCTTTCCGGATTGAGCCGGGTCGCTTCACCGTCATGATCGGGCCGTCCGGAGCCGGCAAGAGCACTCTCATTCGTCTCATCGCAGGATTTGACTTTCCCTCCGCAGGCGAGATACGCGCGGGGGGCAAGCTGGTCCGCGGACCTGGAAAGGATCGCCAGGTCATGTTTCAGGAGACTGCGCTCTTTCCGTGGATGACCACGAGCGGGAACGTCAGATACGGTCCGAAGGCGCGCGGGGAGTTCGGTCCCGCCGCGAGGCGGCTCGCCGACGCCTTGACGACGCGCATGGGCCTCGATCGGTTTCGCAACATGTACCCCGCGCAGCTCTCGGGCGGCATGCAGCGCCGGGCCGAGCTGGCACGCGCCATGATGAACGAGCCGTCGGTCATGATCCTCGACGAGCCGTTCCGCGGGCTCGACTCGATGACCAAACGGCTCATGCTCGAGTATTACGCCAACTACAGCGAGGAATCGGAACGTACGAACTTTTTCGTGACGACCGACGTGGACGAGGCGATTTTCCTCGCCGATTGCGTCCTCGTCATGACGCATATCCCCACGCACGTCCGTGCCGTCGTCGAGGTCGATTTGCCACGACCGCGCAGTCTCGCGGCGCTCGTGGACGACGAGCGCGCCAGCGAGCTGAAGGCCGAGCTCCTCGCCATGCTTCACGAGGAGGCCGCGACGGCCTTCGCTGCCGGAGGCAAGGAGACAGCCGACTTCGTCGAGGCCTACCGCCGGCATCACTGGTCGCCAAAGTTGGCGAAGGCGGACCGGCCGTGACCGCGCGAGGTCCGCGCTTTTGCCGACAGGAGAATGCCCGTGCCGCGAACGGCTGCTGAGTGGAACGAACGCCCGCATTTTCCTCGAACGCACTATGTGGATGCACGCATCTACACCGATTGGGACATCTTCCGCGAGGAGCGCGAGAAGATCTTTGCGCGCACCTGGATTCTCGCCTGTCACGAGAGCGAGCTGGCCAAGCCTTACGACTACCGGACCTTTCGGCATCCCGCCGGTCAAACCCTGGTGATCGTCCGCGGGGACGACGACAAGGTGCGCGCATTTTTCAACATCTGCTCGCACCGGGGCAGCACGCTCGTCAACGCGCCGGCGGGCAACGCGCGAACCTTGACGTGCGCGTTTCACGCGTGGACCTTCGACTGTCGCGGCGACTGTACGGGCATCTCCCGACGCAAAGAGGGGTTCCAGGAGCGCCTGGAGAGCGCCAGGGTCGGCCTCCGGGCGGTGAGGATCGAACGCGGCCCCGGCGGTTTCTACTGGGTCAAGCTCGAAGACGAAGGCGTATCGCTTCTGGATTACTTGGCAGGAGCGCTCGGGGTGCTCGAGCCGTATCTCGCGGAGCCGCTCGAAATATTTCACTATCAGAAAGTGCGGCTTCGGGCGAATTACAAATTATGGCACGACACCAATAGTGAATTTTATCATGATTTCGTTCATTACTTCAATCGAGTCACCGGGATGCAGCAGCCGGGCTACTTTGGGCGCAAGTACGAGACCTACCCCAACGGACACGCCTCGGTTGGTTCCATGCGCGTCCGCTACGATCAGTATCAGGGCGGCACAGACCGCATCGGCTGGCCAGGGCTCGAGCCCGGAGGCTGGTTTCTCGTCGACCTCTTCCCCGGAATGACCTTCAACCTCAGGACGTCGGTTCTCCGCATCGACACGGCGGTCCCCCTCGCCCCCAACGAGGTGGTGGTCGAGCTCCGGGGCCTCGGCCTGCGGAGCGACACCTCGGCGCAACGTGCGCTCCGAATCCGAGACCACAACGCCATTTGGGGGCCGTTCGGACGAAACCTTCATGAAGATTTCCTTGCCGTGACCGGACAAGGCGTGAGCTTGCGCGACGATTGGACGGATGCGCGCTGGCTTCTTCACGGTCGCGAGGAGACCAACACGATTCACGACGAGGTCGGCATGCGCCACTTCTACGCCGAGTGGAGCCGCCTCATGGGTCGCTCCGCTTCGGATCCTTTTGTGGACGGAAGCGCCGAATGAGATCCGCCGTCGAAGAGCTCGTCTATCGCTCGTGCCTTCTGCTCGATGAACACGACTTCGGAGGCTTCCTCGCCCTGTGCACGGACGATTTCCGATACACCGTCGAGGCATTTAGCCCGGAAATCCGCAAAAACATGATCTGGCTCGATCACGACAAGGCAGGCATGAAGTCTCTCTTCGAGACCCTGCCACGCCACTTCAGCGATCCCTCGCCCGTCACCCGGCACGTCACGGTCTATACGGTAACTTTCGACACGGACGGTCCCAGGGCGGCCGTGGTGTCTGCGCTGCAGGTTTTCCGCACCGCGCTCGATGGGGGCACGACAAGCCTGTTCGCCGTCGGCAAGCTTTACGACACCGTGGTGATGACCGACGGGCGCGTCGCCCTGGCCAAGCGCGTGCTCAGGCTCGCAACGCGTGACCTGGGGATCGGGAGCCACGTCCCACTCTGAGCGCTCGCCGGAGCGCTCAGCGTGCGCCGAAGAGTACGAGCGCTCGAAACTCGATGCTTTCGCGCGGAGGAGCGTCCGGGGGAGTCGTCGGGTCCTCGAAGGCGGCGTGCGCGGTGAAACGGGCTCGACCGTCGGTCGCGGAGTCGAAACACTTGATGAGGAGCGCCTCGTCTTCACGCATTTCGGGAACGAAATACCAGCGATGTCCGGCGTTGAAGGTCACAGCGTACGTCTCTCCGGTTCGATCGCGATACCGCATCTCCGTCGGTACGAGGTCGCTCGCCTCGATGGTCCGTGCATCACACACGGCAAGCGGCGTGTCGCGGACCGGCCCCCGGATGGGTCGCCATACGTTGACGAGCGCAAAGCGGCGGCCCTCGAGCAGGCTTTCCGTCTCCTCGGAGGCGAGGATCTCGCGCGCCCGGCGCGGGCCCGACTTGGCCGTGTAGTCGTTGTGGACGCGGCGCACGGCATCGCGCATGCCGGGGATCGATGCGTGGCCCGGCTTGGCTGCGCGTCGGACGTTGTGATCGAAGACCAGGGCGCGCTCGGCGCCCGTTGCCTGCGCAACCAAGCGCTCGGTCTCGGGGTAGAGGATGCGCTTGACCGCCTGGTCACTGGTCAGGTGCGCCTGGGGCCAGACATGCAAAACGAGTGCGTAACCCTCCACGTCCAGGCGGGGCGGATCGGCCAGACGGCGGGCGTCGCGGATGACGACCCGGTGTGGGACATAATTTCCGGATTGCTCCGGTACGCCGACGGGCGGCTCGAACATCCACACGACGGGCATTTCGCCCGTCGGAACGAGATAGTGGAGCTCGGTATGGGAATCCATTGCCGGGGTCTGCCGGGACCAAAGGGAGGGTCGCGTCGAGGCTACCCGACCTCGAACGGAAAGATCGCTGCGAGGAAGGAGATGAGACGGTCGCCGTTTTCTTCCAGATCGGCGGCGTTCGCGCTGTCGTGGCCGGTCGCACCAGCGTCGGCCTCTGCTCGCGAACCAGGCGTCGTCCTCCTCGAGCCGCAGCACGTTTCGTGAGGCTCACTCCCGCTGCGAGTCTCGGTACGTGAGCGCCGCGGCGTCCTCATGGCGTGCTCCCTCTCGCCGGTGGCAACCCCCGACGAGTGTTTGCAGCATGTCCGTTTAAGCAGACCTCGTCAAGGTCTTGCAGGCGGAGACACGTTCCCGTCCCACTTGTCGCCGGATCAGGGCGCTTGCGTTGTCCAGTAAAACAGACATAATGGCTCCCAGCCCGATGCGCACCCGACGCACATGAACAGCGCGACGTTTCAGGTCAGGCCGAACGCGGAATTCAAGCAGCCGGATCAGTCGGCGAGCGCGTCGACCCGACTGTGCCCGGCCGCGTGGATTCTCCGTACCGTGACCATCAACGAGAAGCTGCGCCTCTCTCATGTCAGGGCACAGACGCGCGAATGGCTTGTCGTTCACGCGGCCGATTGTCCGCCGCAGACCCTCGGCGCCCATTTCCCGGACGATCCGAGCACTCGAGCTCTTCCGATCGTCGTGTTTGCCGCGACGTCCGGGGAGCGCGATCGCCTGCTGCAACAGTTGCCCGTTGACCTGTCCGCGATCCTGGGCGGCCGCACGGCTCCAGAGTCATTTCTCGTCGAAGTCCAAGAATTGCAGATCGACAAGGATGCCTACCGAGTCCGCGTCGATGGTGACGAGATTCCATTGCCCCGGCTTCAGTTCAAGCTACTGGTCGCCCTCGCGGAACGCCGCGATCGCGTTCAATCTCGAAGCGTCCTTCTCCGCGACGTGTGGGGCCTGCGAGAGACGACGCCCACCCGGACCGTGGACACGAACGTAAAGCGGCTGCGGGAAAGGTTGCGCAGCGCGGGAAGGTTCATCCAAACATTTCGTGGGGTCGGCTATCGCTTTAGCGAGGTCCCCCGGTTCTCGGACACCTGAAAGGAAGCTCGCGTCGTGCGAGGAGCCTCCGCGGAGTCGACCCCGATGTCCTACGATGTGCCGAGCGCTCAAGCCACCGAGACGAACGAACGGTGGACTGACGAGGCGACGGTCGTTGCCGAGCCGATCGAGGGGCGGCGAGTGCGGGGCCGTTTCGTCGAAACCGATCACCTCGATCGTGCCATTCAAATCGTCCTGCGCGGTTTGGCCGCGCTGCCACGGAGCACGGAAGTTCTCAAGCTGGTCGAGCAGGCAGAACGGCTCCGCGCGGACATGAAACACTGGCCACGTACCCCGCCGTCGCCAGCAGAACGCGAGCGGGTGAATCGGGCGACGCTGGCCATTCACCTCGAAGCGCTCCGCGCAGCATTCTCGGCACCGCAAAGGCGGCCGCCAACCCCTGCGAACGATCCGAGCGCAGGAACCGACGCGTAGAACGTCGTGCCTCGGCCGAACGTGCTCTCGACGCACAGCGTTCCGCCGTGCGCCTCCACCACTCGCTTGGCAAGTGCGAGGCCGAGGCCGACCCCGCCCGTTCCGCGCGTTCGACTCCGGTCGACACGGAAAAAAGGAGTGAAGAGCTGGGGAAGGTCCCGCTGGGCGATACCGATTCCGCGATCTTCGACGGCGAATCCGACATCTCCGTGCGACGCACGCGTCGCACGGAGCCCGATCCGAATTGCCGGATCGGGCGAATACTTGTGGGCGTTCTCGAGGAGATTATCGAGCACCCGCCGAAAGAGCACGGGGTCGACCTCGATGCAGGGCAGCGCCTCCTCGAAGACGAGGTCGAGGGGCCGCCGCGGATGTCGGGTCCTGAAGCGTTCCGCAGCGCTCTGACACAATGCCTCCGGGTGGATCGTCTGGGTGTGCAGCTCGAAGCGGGCGGCGCGCGGCGTGCCACTTGCGATCTCGAGGCGCGTGGTCGTCAGGATGTCGTCGAGAATTCGCTCCAGCTCCTGGAGGTCGGCGCCAATTCCCGCAAGCGGCGAGGAGCCGTTCGAGCCCTCGGCCTCCTCCGCGATGTCGAGCGCCACGCGAATTCGCGCGAGGGGAGTGCGCAGCTCGTGAGACACGTTGGCGAGGAGCTCCTTTTCGGTCAGGACGAGCTGCTCGATCCGCTCGGCCATGTCGTCGAACGCACGCGACAGCTCGCCGATTTCGTCGCTTCGGACGATTCCACTCCTCGTTGCGAGGTTCCCATCGCCCAGCGCTTTTGCCGCGCGCGCCAACACATTCAACGGCGTGACGATGGATCGCGCCGTGAGGAATGACCCGAGGCAGAGGATGACGAGCCCGCCCGCCAAAAGGGTATTCACCGGCGTGACCACCCCGTGCGGACGCGGAGGGCGCTCCGCCCCGACCTCGCCCTGCGCGTGATAGGGTCCGCCCAGCTCGGGCGGCAGAACGCCGCGCGAGATCCAGCCGACGCCGACGAAGACGATGACGAGGATGAGCAGCTGAGCGACCGCGAGCGCGGTGAGCTTGCGCGTGAGGGAGCTATGGCGGGTGACGCTCATCGCCTATCGCCCGGTGTCAGCACGTAGCCGACACCGCGGATGGTCTTGAGCAGCTTTGGATCGCGCGGATCGTCGCGCAGCTTCATGCGGAGCCGCGAAACGTGCACGTCGATGGATCGATCGAACGCCTCGTCGACCGCGCCGTGTAGCAGCTGAAGGAGCTGCTCGCGGGTGAGTACCCGGCCGGACCGCTCGGCGAACGTGCGCAGAAGGGCGAACTCGAAGGTCGTCAGCGGCAGGGCACGGCCGTCGAGTGTGGCTCGGAGGGCGGTCACGTCCACCTCGAGCGCGCCCACCTGGAGGAACGTAGCGGGCGGGCCGGTGTTGCCCCGGGCGCGCCGCGCGTGGGCCCGGATACGCGCCAAAAGCTCGCGTGACGAAAACGGCTTGCCGATGTAGTCGTCCGCGCCTCCCTCGAGTCCCATCACGCGATCGGCCTCCTCGATGCGCGCGGTCACCATCAGGATGGGCACGTCGATGCGCTCGCGCAGGCGGCGGCAGACATCCAGACCGCTGAGACCGGGCAGCATGACGTCGAGCAAGACGACGTCGGGCCGGAGTCGAAGCACCTCAGTGACGGCTGCGCTGCCGTTGTGCACGAGCGTGACCAAGGCCCCGTGCGACGAAAGGTACTGCGTCGTGAGTTGCGCCAGACGCTCGTCGTCCTCGATGAAAACGACCCGAACAGGGACTTCGGCTTCACTCGCGCTCGCTTTGCAGGGCGCCGGGCACCGCGACGACGGCTCTCGGTCTCTGGGCGCGGCTTCGCCCGGCAGCGTCGTACGCTCGACAGCTACGCGTGGCGGAGAGGTACTCACCGCAACGAGCATACGCCCCGCATCCTTCGCGTCCGTGTCGCACTCGTTAAGAATTGTGTCGGATGCGCGCGTGCAGCTCAGCGCACACAGGGGGTGCGGACGGTCGCTGCCGCGCGCGCCGCAACAATCGGACACAGACGCCAAAGAGTGCCGTCACACTGCGAAGCCACAGATCACGGTGTGAGGTCGCCGATGAACGTGTTCGAAAGGAGTCACTCGATGATCCACTACCAAGGTGAAGTCAACTCGCCCCTCGAAGTCCCTTTCGAGGTAGCCATGGACGGCATCCCCGACGCACTGGCCGTCTTGACCGCGGCCGATTCGCCGATCGAGGCGCGCATCGTCTACGTGAACGCCGCGTTCGTAAAGCTGTCCGGCTACGCGCCCGAGCAGCTCATCGGCCACTCGTCGTTGCTCCTCGCAGGAGCTCGGCCGGATTTTGACCACGTGAGCGAGGTCCAGCGCGCGGCAAAAGGCAGTACGTTCTTCGCGACGACCCGCAAATTCCGCCCGGACGGATCCGCGTACGACGTGGACATGTGGCTTTCGCCTCTTCGGGATGGGTCGGGGGCGATCAGCCACTACTTGCTGCGTGAGCGCGACCTCACGGAGCAAGACCCCGAGCCCGCCCTCTCGCAGGCGCGCCGCGCGCTCGTCGAATCGCTCCCATCGGCCGCGTGCCTTGCCGCGGGCGCAGCGTACGAGCTGGAGGAGCCGCTTCTCCGGATCGATGCGTGCCTAAACGCCATGCTCGAAGGCAAGGACGCCGGGGGCCGGCACGATGGGCGCGCTCTGCGCCTTGCCCTGGCCGAGACCGGGCGCGCGTGGGACGTCGTTCGTGGGCTGCAGGCATTCGTCGATCCAGAGACGGAGCGCGTGCGAGCGGTCGATGTGCGCGATGCGATCGAGGCTGCGCTCAAGCTCACGAAAGTCGCGACCGAACGGCGTGCGACGGTCGTGCGCCGCTACGGCGCCGTGCCACGAACGGTCGCAAGCCGTCGTCGGCTCACCGCGGTGCTCGTTGCCGTCCTGAGAAACGCCGCGAGCTCGATCCGGGTCGGGTCTCCTCACGCGAATTCGATCGTCATCGAGACCACGGCCCTCGAAAAGCAGGTCGCCATCGAGATCAGCGACACGGGTGCCGGAATCGAGAAGGAAGATCTGCCGTACATCTTCGACCCGTTCTTCACCACGAAGGCCGAGCCGCGGTCGATGGGGCTCGGTCTCGCGGCGGCACGCGTCGCGACCCTCGACATGCACGGTGAGATCAGCGTCGACAGTACGCTCGGCTACGGCACGCGCGTTCGCATTGTTCTGCCCGCGAGCGCGGAACCCGTGGAAGGTGACGCGCTGCTGTTCGAGGAGTCACCGAAGCTGCGCGTTCTCTGCGTCGCCGCGACGCGGGCGGAAGCGGCGCGAATCGAATCCTTCTTCGACGCCGCCGGAGCTCACGTGCTCTACGCGTCGTTCGACGACGCGGTCGAAGAGCTCGCGATTCGGGGACCCTACGACCTCGTCCTCTGCGACGGCCGATCCAGCAGACGAGGGGAGTTTCGCCGGCATCTCCGGGAGTTCACCCCCGACATGGCCGCACGGACGATCGACGTCGGCCGTCTCGACGACGGCTCGGGGGGGGGGTCCAGCCGCCCTCGAGCGCCGCGTTCACTCAGTGCACGCGGACGGTCGTGAGCGAGTAGGGAGCGACGGTGATCGTGAACGACGAGTTCGACACGGCGGTGGCGCTCTCTGCGATCGACGTGCTGTTCTCCCCATAGGTGAATACGTCTCCGAAGCCCCACCCCCTTGCCCCTTGAAGCGACACCGTCACCGCGTACGAGTTTGAGGGGTCCTCGTTGACGAGCAGCACATTGACGTTTCCGCCCTGCCCCTGAACGGCGTGTGCCGACACGAGCGCCGCCGATGACGTCGCGCTCAGCAACGTGCCCCCCGGCTCGACCACGTGCGCAAGCATCTGCACCCCGTAATACGAAGGGAACGGCACTTCGGCGGGTGGCTCCACGGACGTCGAGCACAGTCCCCCATTCGACAGGAAGCCGTAGTCGCCGTAGTTGTAACTGCCGTACAGGGACGAGCTGTCGTTGGTGCCACAAACGGGACCGTTGTGGATGGCCCACACGTCCACGTTGGTCACGCCATTCTCGAGCCAGGTCACGATCGAGTCGGCGAGGAAGAGCCCGTTGACGAGGCTCGTCGTCTGCTTGCCGGGATTGTAGGACACGGAGTTCGTCTCCGTGACGAAAATCTCGACGTCCTGCCCGTGCGCTCCACAGTACTGAGCGATCAGCGATTGCAACGTGGCGACCATGCTGGGAACGCTGGGCGTGTTGGGGCCGCCGCTCTGTGCGGTGGCCAGCAAGCCCGGGTCGGACTCGGCCCCCGGGCTCTGCGGATACCAGTGAACGATGACGAAATCGGCAGCGCTGCACGCGGTCGACAAGACCGTGTCGTTCCAGGGCAGGGGGGAGAGGGCATTCGTCACCCCGTCCGGCCAGTTGCCTGGCGCAGTCAGGACAGCGCCAACCTTGATCGACGGGTCCACCGCCTTCATCGCCGCCGAGTATTGCTGGAGGCGCTGGGCGTATT
>DASPUY010000198.1:0-3502 GCA_035622655.1 Polyangiaceae bacterium | reverse complement strand
ACGCAAAAGCCGCTGAGAACAGGAGCGCGCCGTGGCGTTTCACCTACACGAAGGCGGCCACCAAGAAGCAGGCGCCCCAGGAGGTCGCCGACCTTAAGCCGCCGCCGGACGACTTCAAGAAATTCCTCGCGACCGCCATCGAGGCTTGGTTAGCGGGCAATGATGAGGCAGCAGGCTACGCGGCGGCCTATGGCACTGACATTGCGGTCGATGGCAAGGGCAACACCAAGCCCACCGCGTTCCACTTCACAGCCGCGAACCAGACCTTTCTCGGCGCAGTGGAGGGCATTCGCGGTTCGGTGACCCAGGAGTGGACCGAAGAGTCACTGTTCAAAGGGCACGGCGAGCGGCCGGGCAGCAACCTTCGATGGGACCCGGGCGCTGAGCGCAACTGGGCCTTGATGGCGAACAACCCGAACGACGATGGAACCCGCGTGGATGCCCCGTTGGAATGGCTCGCGTTCCGTGGCCTGCCGCTCCTGCCGAGTTTTCCGCGCGGCTCGAGGATCATCACCACCGCCGTCGTCGGTCGAGGCGATGACATGACGTTCACGTGGCCGTTGTGGTCCATTCCGGCTTCCTTGCTGACGACACGCTCCGTGCTTCAGGTTGACTGGGCGGGGAGCAATAAGGAGCGCGTGGCGCGCGGCGTCTTCGCGATCTGCAGTTCGGCGATCCGACGAACGAGCCAGGGCTTCGGCAACTTCGGGCCTTCGTCGGTGATGAGCTGATGAGGGCACTTCCACGTCCGCTGCCACAGGCGACCCCCGTCACGGAGGCGTAGGCGCTTCGGACGCGAAGCTGAACGACCGCCCAGCGCCGTCCAACCGGGGGAGCCGCTATGCCGAGTGCGTGGGTCCACGTTGAGCCGTGGAGGTTCCGCGATGCCCACCGATCCCGAGTTCGCTACCCCGTCCGTTCCCGAATCGCGCGCCAAGTGTCTGCGGCTACGCCTGCCGATGGCAAGCGCCGCGCCCGAGCTGGTGCCCGCGCGCATGATCAACGAGGTGCTCTACTGCGAGCGCCTGCTCCACCTGGAGTGGGCGCAGGGCGAATTCGCCGATAACGCCTTCACCGTCGAGGGGCGTGCCGCCCATAAGCGCGCCGACCAGCCCGGCGGCGCCCTTCCGGAGCCGTCTCGTCAAGTTGGGTCAGCGCCGTCGCTCGATCTCGAAGGCCCCGTAACCGTTCCGGGCGAATCCCCGGTCGAGGTTCCATCCGAGGAGCGGCCGTATCAGGCGCGCACCCTCTGGCTCTCGTCCGAGCGTCTCGGCATCACCGCCAAAATCGATGTCGTCGAGGGGGACGAGCACGGGCACGTCGTGCCGATCGAGTACAAGCGGGGCAAGGTGCCGGACCTTCCCGAAGGCGCGTACCTGCCGGAGCGAGCGCAGCTCTGCGCGCAGGTGCTGCTTCTCCGCGAGCACGGATACTCGTGCGATCACGGAGACATCTACTTCGCCGGGTCGCGCCGACGGGTCCCGATCGCGATCGACGATGCGCTCGTGGCCGCGACCCTCGAGGCGGCCGCGCGTGCGCGCCGCGTCGCCCAGACCGCGGAGCCACCGCCTCCGCTTGTCGACAGCCCCAAGTGCAACGGTTGCTCGCTCGTCGGCATTTGCCTGCCAGACGAAATCAACCTGCTGCGAGGTCTCGAGGCCGAGCGAGGCGAGGATGCGCTGGAATCGAGCGGCGCGAACGCGGAGAATCGTCAGGTCGCAACCGTCGAGCAACCGGCCGTCGACTTCTCCGATGTGGCTGACGCCGACCCTGAGTTGGCTGACGAATCGACCACGACGGCGCGGCGCCTTCGTCGTCTCCACCCGGCCGCGGACGAGAAGCTGCCACTCTACGTTCAGGAGCAGGGGGCTCGCGTCGGTCTCGACGGAGACTGTCTGGTCGTGCGCGCGCGGACCGGGGCGACGGTCACCGTCCGCCTGCCGAACACGTCCCACGTTGCCCTCTTCGGCAATGTCCAGTTGAGCGCGCAGGCTATGCGGGCACTGCTGGAGCGGAGCGTCCCCGTTTCTTTCTTGAGTTACGGCGGGTGGTACTACGGCCGTGCGACGGGCGTCGAGTCGAACAACGTCTCGCTGCGGCTCGCTCAACACCGCGCAGCCGCCGATCGAGCGTTCTGCCTGCGTGTGGCGCGCGGGCTCGTGGCGTCGAAGATCCGAAATACCCGGACGCTTCTCCGACGCAACCATACCGCGCCGCCGCTTCTCGTGCTCACCGAGCTCGAGCGACTGGCACGAAAAGCGGAAGGGGCGGAGGCCCTCGAGGCTCTCCTCGGTCTCGAGGGCACCGCGGCACGCAGCTACTTTGGCGCGTTCAGCGGCATGCTCAAGGGCGAAGCGGCGCTCGCGGGGACGTTCGAACTCGATGGGCGCAACCGGCGTCCGCCGCGGGATCCGGTCAACGCGATGCTGTCGTTCGCATACGCCCTGCTCACGAAAGACTTCGTGCTCGCCCTATCGGCCGTCGGACTCGATCCGCTCCTCGGCTTCTATCACCAACCGCGTTTTGGGCGGCCCGCGCTGGCGCTCGACCTCATGGAGGAGTTTCGACCTCTCGTCGCCGACTCGGTGGTTCTGGGCGCCATCAATGGCGGGGGCTTCAGCACCGAGGACTTCACCACCCATGTGGCCGCGGTCGCCATGAGGCCGGCGGCGCGGCGACGTTTGCTCTTCGCGTACGAACGGCGCATGGAGCAGCTCATAACCCACCCGGTGTTTGGCTACCGAATCAGCTACCGCCGCGTGCTCGAAGTCCAGGCGCGCCTCCTCGCGCGCTGCCTGCTCGGCGAGATCGACGAGTACCCGGCGTTTCGTACGCGCTGAGGGCGACCATGCGCCAGACGTACATCGTCTCGTACGACATCAGCGACCCGAAGCGCCTGCGCCAAGTCTTCAAGCTGATGAAAGGATACGGCGAGCACGTTCAGCTCTCGGTGTTCCGCTGCGAGCTGACCCATCGCGGACTCGTCGAGCTCCGCGCGCGGCTCGGCGGCATCATCCACCACGCCGCAGACCAGGTGCTCTTCGTCGACGTCGGTCCCGAGGAAGGCCGAGGGGGTACTTCCATTTCGGCGCTTGGACGCGCGTACAAGGCGCCCACGCGGTGTGCCGTTGTGGTTTAATGCGGCTCCTGATCGCCTGCGAGCGCGCGAGCGACGAGCGAACCCTGCCTCGCGCTCGCAATCGACAAGTTCCTTGAGAATCAATCACATAAAGCAACATCTTGGGGGCTGGTTTGTCGATCGCGTACGGTCTTCAGTTTCAGAACATCGTTGCGCTCGCGAACCGCCCCCCAAGACCCCGATATCAAAGGGGTCCCAGGCGACCCCGATCCCGGGCATTCATGCCCGGGCCCCATTGAAGCATACCGGCCGTTTCGCCGCAGTACGTCGCCCCGTATCGATCCCGGGCATTCATGCCCGGGCCCCATTGAAGCCGGGCCTGAGGCAGGATTTCCGTAGCTTGGGTGGAGACTCCGATCCCGG
>DASPUY010000197.1:0-70024 GCA_035622655.1 Polyangiaceae bacterium | reverse complement strand
GTCGCGACGGACCACGGAGCGATGAGCCAGGGGCTTCGCCGAGCGAAAACTACCCACAAGGTCGATGCGACGGCGCCCGCCGCCGTGACGAGGGCAACATAGGAGAGCGGCGGCACGAGCACATCCATGGCCAGGTCGAGCAGCAGCAGGCTGCGCCTGCGGAGCCCCTCGCGGACCAAGGAGCCTGCGTGTGCTCGCGCCAGCTGCCATCGCCCTCCCTCCCAGCGCCGCCTTTGACTTCGTGCAGCTCGCTCGGACGAGACCATTTCGCCGAGCGCTCGGGCTTCGCCCGCATACTCGACGCGATGACCGAGCATTCCGAGCCGGATTCCATACTCGACGTCCTCGACGATCGAGAAGGCTTCGTGCGGCACCTGCCGCAGCGTCGCTGCGGCGAACGCCATTCCGTTGCCGCGCAGCCCCGCGGATACCCCGATCCGCTCCCGCCCTCGTGACCGCACGTCGTGAAAAAGCGTCAGACCGATGTGCATGAGGCGCGTGCGCCAGGACGCCTCGGGGTTCGAAACACCGTAGTGTGCCTGCACCGCGGCAGCGCCCGATTGAAGGCGCGCGTCGAACGCGCGGAGCAAGTTGGGCGTCACTCGGGTGTCCGCGTCGACCACCACGACCGCATCGACCCCCGCGGCAAGCACCTTCTCGAAGGCGAAGGCGAGGGCATGCCCCTTCCCGCGGCGAACGGGATCTCGACGCTCGAAGACCAGCGCCCCGGCTTCGGCGGCCTTCGCCGCAGTGGCGTCGCCGCAGTTGTCCGCGACGACGACGACGCGCCGCAGGTCCGCCGGGTAATCGGCCTCGAGCAGGCTCGCGACGGTGGCTCCGATTCCCCGCTCTTCGTCGTGGGCCGGAACGACGACGTCGAGACGCATCCGCGGAGGAGCAGCCGGGGGAGACGCCAAGCGCGCGCACGAAAGCACGGCCAGCGCGGCAAGGTAAGTGGTCCACCCGAGCGCCGGCAAGGAAAGGGCGACGAGCACGAGATCGACAATCATGACGGCGCCGACCCGCGCCGGTCGTCAACTCGAAAGAAGCTTTTTGAAGTAGGCAATCGTCTCCTTCAAACCGTCGTCGAGGGCCACCTTGGGCGCCCATCCGAGCTTCGCGTTGGCCAGCGCGATGTCGGGCTTGCGTTGGCGGGGATCGTCGGCCGGTAGCGGTTTGTTGACCAGGCGGGATCGCGATCCGGTCAATCGCAAGACCTTTTCGGCCAGCTCCCGCATGGTGAACTCGCCCGGATTGCCGAGGTTGATCGGACCGTGAAAACCCTTCTCCGAGTCCATCATGCGCAACATTCCGTCGATGAGGTCGTCCACGTAACAGAACGAACGGGTTTGCTGCCCATCTCCGTAGATGGTGATGTCCTCTCCACGCAGGGCCTGGACCACGAAATTGCTGACCACGCGGCCATCGTTCGGATGCATCCGGGGCCCGTACGTATTGAATATTCGGATGACTTTGATGTCGAGGCCGTGCTGACGCTGGTAATCGAAGAAGAGCGTCTCGGCGCACCGTTTCCCCTCGTCGTAGCAGCTTCGCGGACCGACGCAGTTGACCCGGCCCCAGTAGCTTTCGGGCTGGGGGTGAACTTCCGGATCCCCGTAGACTTCGGAAGTGGATGCCTGCAGGATGCGCGCCTTGACGCGCTTTGCGAGGCCCAGCATGTTGATCGCGCCGTGGACGCTGGTCTTGGTCGTCTGGACGGGGTCGAACTGATAGTGAATGGGCGAGGCCGGACACGCGAGATTGAAGATTCGATCGACCTCGACGTAGAGCGGAAACGTGACGTCGTGCCGCATCAGCTCGAACGTCGGCAAGGGTATCAGGTGCTCGACGTTGCGCTTCGTGCCCGTGAAGAAGTTGTCGACGCAAAGCACGTCCTGCTTGCTCGCCATCAACCGGTCGCACAGGTGGGAGCCCAAGAAACCTGCCCCCCCCGTCACGAGGACCTTTCTCTCCATGGACACTCACCTCGCCTTTCTCGCTAGATTAGCGGAGCGCAACGGAGACCGACAAGGAATGTATCGACCGCTCGCCACGTGATCGTGCCGCGGCTCCGATGAGGGTCTGGTTTCGTCGATCGATCTCGCTCGTGGCACTGGCGTATCCGGTAGTGCTGTCGGCCATCGCGCTGGCGCTGCACCTCGTCGGGGAACGTTGGTGGCTCACCGGCGCGAGCCTCTATCTTCCGCGGATCCTCTTCGCGGCGCCCCTTCCCGTCATCGTCGTGGCGACGCTCGCTTGCCGAATGCGCCGCCTGGCCGCGGCGCAGCTGCTCTCGGCGGCGTTGATCCTGTTCCCTTTGATGGGGCTGGTGCTGCCGGCTCCGCGCTTCACGCGCCGCAGCGGTCCGACGATCCGGGTGCTCAGCCTCAACGCCGACAGCGCGCGCGCCGGCGTCGAGACGCTGGTCGCAGCGATCGACGGCTACTCGCCCGATCTCGTCCTCTTGCAGGAAGTCTACGGGAACGTCACGAGCAGACTCGCTTCAGCGCTCCGCGCGCGATACCCGAACGTCGACACGACGGACCAGTTCGTCGTGGCGAGCCGGCTCCCGCTCTCTTCGGTGGTTACGCCCGACAGGTTCCTCTACGACAGCCGCCCGCATTCGGCCCGCTACATGCGCTACGTCGCCACGACCCCGTTCGGACCGGTCGTCATCTACAACGTCCACCCGATTTCCCCACGACAGGGCTTCTACAGCCTTCGCGGCGCCGGACTTCGCAGGGAGATTGCCTCGGGCCGCCTCTTCGAGGGCGCGGCCGCTCCCGTCGTGCAGGCCAACAGCGGGCTGCGCGCAGCAGAGCTCGAGGCTCTGAGTCAAGACGTGCGACAGCAGCAAGGTCCCGTCCTCGTCGCCGGAGACACGAACCTGCCCGGGCTGAGCCCCCTCTTGAGGTGGCTGACCGACGGATACCAGGACGGATTCGAGAAGGCGGGCTGGGGGTTCGGATACACCTTTCCGTCGGGCCGGCCGTGGATGCGGATCGATCGCATGTTCGCCTCGTCCCAGCTGACGTTCGACCGGTTCGAGGTCGGATGCGCCGGCGCCTCCGATCACCTGTGCGTCGTCGCCGATCTGCGCCGATCGCCCCGCTGAAGGGCGCCAGCGCGCTCTCGCTTGCTGGGGAGCTCGATGAGAACGTCTCCCGTCGACGTGTATGGCTTGGCAGGTCGGCCGCAGCGGAGCCGAGCGAGCGACAGCGAGTGGCGGCGGAGCGAGGCTCAGGATGACTCGAGAACCGAAACAAAACTAAGGTACGTCGCCGCGTCGCAGGCGCCGGACGCTGGGACGGCTCGCATGAGGACCGTCGAGCAGCGTCGTCACGTACTTCAGAAGCTTGGGGCCCGTGAAAGGCTTCTTGAGAAACGCATTCGCTCCGACGTACTCGGCCTGGGCCATGTCCTCCGGCGAGCTCCGATCGCTCACGACGAGCACCGGAACGAACCGAAATCGAGCATCCTTGCGCACGTATTCACAAAGCTCGAAACCGGACTCCCGGGGAAGCGTCAGATCGAGACAGACCAGGTTCGGGACGAACTGCGACAGGTACTTGACTGCACCGTGGTAGTCCGGCGTCGTCTCGACGTTGAAATCGTTGTCGACCAGTATCCGGCGAATGATCTCGCGCTCGCGCGCGTGATCTTCCACGAGCAGGACGGTCCTCTTCGCGTCGATTTGCATGAAACTCCAAAAATGAAGCGCTCAGCTCGCACCGCGGCCGCTAAGCACGATGGGCACCGTCTTCAAGATGAGCTGGAAGTCGTGCGCCAAGCTCCAATGATCGATGTACTCCATATCCAGGTACATCCAGTCGTCGAAGGAAATCTCGTTGCGTCCGCTGACCTGCCAGACGCACGTCAGCCCCGGACGCACCGACAGCCGCCGGCGCTGCCACGCTTCGTAGCGCGCCACTTCGGATGGAACGGGGGGCCGGGGCCCGACGACGCTCATCTCGCCGCGAAGCACGTTCACGAGCTGCGGCAGCTCGTCGATACTGTACTTGCGGATGAACCGTCCGACCGCCGTGACGCGTGGATCGCGAGCGATTTTGAAAACGGGCCCCGCCTGCTCGTTCTTCGCCATGAGCTTTGCTTTCAGCTCCTCGGCGTTGGCGACCATCGATCGAAACTTCAGCATGTGAAACGGCCGCCCGTGACGCCCCACCCGCGTCTGCCGGAACAGCACGGGGCCCCGTGAGGTGACCTTGATCAGCACCGCCACGACGAGCATCAGCGGCGAAAGAAGCGCCAGGGCCGACGCGGAAGCGCCGATGTCGAACAGTCGTTTGAGCGCGAGCTGGACGGGCTTGTGCTTGACACTCAGGTAGTGGATGTACCCGTCGGCGACTGCGTTCTCGTGCTCGGGCCGCGCGCGAGCGAACCGGAAGCCGCCCGCCGGTAGAGCAAATGGAATCCCGAAGCGCTCGAGCACTCGGATCGCGCCCTGCATCTCGCTCCGCTGCGAATCCGTCCTACCCGAGATGAATACCTCGCTGACGACGAGCCTCTTGAGGACGTCTTCCAGATCGCTCGCCGTTCCCAACACCTCCGCGGGAAGGCGGTCGTGGATCGGCTCGTCGGAGAACCGCAGGTAGCCGATCACGCGGACGTGATCCTTCCGGTCGAGGATCTCGAGACCGGTATGCCTGCCGAGCGGGCCCGTTCCGATGATCAACACGGGCTCGATGGGTTTCTCGCGACGCTGGAGCCAGAGGACCGTGAGCCTCAACCACACGATGCCCGGTGCGGCAATCACGAAAAAGCGGCGGAAGTAGCTGCCTGCGCGATAGGCCGGGACGAGCCTGTGCGCGACCATCATGATGCCCAGCACCACACCCAGGAGCAGAATGGTCAGAACGATGTCGCCCCCCACGCCGCGGCCGTTCCACACGTCGTAGTGGCGCAGCACGCGCCCGCCGATCGTCCACAAGAGCACCGCGAGCCCCGACATGCAGAGAAACACCACCCAGTGCCATCCCGGCTGCCACGGCAGGTTCATTGTGGCGACGGCGCAGCCGGCCACGAGAAGAATGCCGTCTGCCACGCGATTCAGGGTCTGATCAGTGGGCCTTCGCATTGGGGGGCAGCGAGGTTCGGAGTGACTTTGTTCGACTAAGTGTACGTAACGTAGTGAAAGGGGTCAGAAAGAGGGATACTCGCTCGGACTAGCACGGAGTTCAATAGTGTCCAGGTTCGCGATGACGTGAAAGCAACGTCTCCGTTTCATGATCTTTCCGCCCGCAGCGCGCCGTGTCCGTGACTGTTTTGTGTCTGCTCTGTCCGAGGTTGTCTCGAGCCATCTCATGAGCCGATGTGTCTTGGGCCATGTCTCGGGGGGCGTGCACTCTTTCGTGGCGGCGATTTTTCGTCACTGCGATCCTTCGTCACTTGTGTAAGCGGTGAACCCGCGCGACGTGGAGCGGCTCGCGAGGCTTGGACGCGATCTGTCAGGTTACCCGTGGGACGTTTCGCATCGGTTTCCGAGGCGGGCGCAGCCCGCAAGACGTCCCTTTCTCGTTGCCTCGTTGCCTCGTTGCCTCGTTGCCTCGTCAACAAGAGTCTCCTTGCGAAGATCGGGAAGGTTCTCCTTAGGAAGAGACTCAGCCCGTACCCGCCATCCGGCGGATGGCGGCGCTCAGCGCTCGGTGAGCAACAGACGCTTATACCACTCCCCTCGCCCCCGGCGCGAGCGGCGAATTCAATCCTCAGGCGGACCCAGCACTTGGAGGAGTAGCTTCAGGGCGTCGGGCTCGAGCTGAATGAACTTCAGCCCGACGTCATAGCGAGCCGGAGCGCTTTCTCCTGTGAGCTCCTCGATCCACACGACTTCTCCCGTGTACGTGACCGGAGCAACGTCCGGCAGAAAGAATTCCATCTTGAGGAGCTCGCCGACACGCATCGGTTCGTCGCTGAAGATGCGCACGCCACCGAGGCTGATGTCCACGGGCTCTCTCTGGCGCGCTAGAAAATGCACGCCGGCGGGCCGGCAATAGAGCGGAACGCGGAGCCGCCGATATCTGCGACGATCAGGGGGCGGCTTGGGCGGCGACGAACTTGTCCTGCCGGACGGCTTCGGTGGCGTCGAGCCCAGTTTTCCAGACGGCGGCTTCGGCGGAAACGAGCCCATCTTTCCGTTTTTGTAGAATGACGCCTGCAACGTAGACGCCGCAAGTGCGAAATCGACGCCGCGGGCGGGCGAACTCACGCTGAGGACCTACCGCTCGACCGTCCATTTCCAGCCTCAGCACCCCGAAGACGCGTTGGGACAAGGACCTCGCCACGCCCCGACGAGGCGTCCGTATAGGGCGCCTGCCGGCCCCGAACTGAGCGCCGAGGTAAGCGGCTTGATCCCAGGAATGCGGCGACGGCGGGGCCGAGGCGGTACAGTGGGTCTTGACCCCCAAAGGCGGACCCCCTCTCTTCGCCAGGGAGAACGATTTGGGGCATGCATTCCGCGCCCCTGGCTACGCCCGTGCCTACCCAATGCGAGATTCGTCCCCTCCGGAATCGACCCGCGCCGTCGTGACTTTGTGTCTCGGCGAACGGACGGTGGTCCGGTGCGACGATGGCCTCCTCGCCGCGGAGTACGCGGTCTTCGACACGACAGATATCGTCCTCGAGGCAACCGACCCCGTCAGTGTGCGCGAAAAGGGGTACACGACCACCGCCGGGGAAGCCCTCGCGCGCCTGTCGCGGGCGAACGTGACCCCCGGGCTTGCAGAGCAGGCCGCGCGGTCGCTTTCGCTCGACGTGGCTTCGTCGTTCGCGCGCGGACCGGCAGCGCGCAGCGTCATCTCTCACCTTGGGGCGCAGGAGCTCTTCGACGGAGCCATCTTCCGGGCGCCAAGCTCCCGCTACGAGGGCGCATGGCTGGATCTCGCAACGCTGTCGGCTCAGCTCGGGATCGCCGGAGCGTCGATCCTCCTTCAAGCGCTCCATCTGGCTGCAGCGCTTGCAGAAGTGCCTCCAACGACGCCTCTCTATCTGTCGACGTCGGCGGCGACGCGCGAGCGACTGCCGGGCGAACGTACCCATTCGCGCATCGAGTTGGCTGGGGCTGCCCGCATTCCGGAAGCGCTGGCACGCCTCGGACCCAATCCAACGAGCTCCGAGGGGCACCCGGGGCGCGACCGCCGCATGCGGCGCGCGCTCCTGGCGCGCGTCCGCGAGCGGCTCGTCGGTGCCGAGGCATCCGATCGCCTTCGAACCCACGTCGAAGCCCTCGACACCGCGCTTGCACCGCGCACCATGTCGCTCGGGCCGCTGGCGTATCCCCAGCTCCAAGCGATCGAGCGGCAGCTTGCGACCGGCGACGCACAGGGCGTCGACCAGCAGCTCGAAGAGCTCGAGCGCGATCACGGCTCGCCCACCGGAATTCGGTACCTGCGCGCGCGCGCGGCCCTCCTTCGAGGCGACGACCCCCCCCGGACCGTCGCCGAGCTTCTGGCCGAGATCGGCCGCGAGGAACCGGGATTTCACCAAGCGGTGCTGAGCGCCGCCCGGAAGTGGATGGCCACGGGGCAGAAGAACAACGCCCGGCACTTCGCCCTTCTTCTCGCACGGGACCCTTCGGCCCCGGACGGCGACCGGCTCGAAGCGCTCGATATCCTCGAGCGAACGGGGACGCCCCTCGCCGCCGTCCCGGTGCAGCCGCAGGGCCCGACGTATCCTTCGACAGCGCCCGCGTTCCCGAGGCAAGTCGCGTCGCCCCCGCCGCCGGCGGCACCCGTGCCGCACGTGCATCCTCAGCCGCTGACGCCTCTGTCGACGCTCGCGATTCTGCAGCCCCAACCGATCGCGCCCGGTGTGCACCCGCCGCAACCGATGCACCCGGGCGCCCAGCCACAGCAACCGATCGCGCCCGGTGTGCCACAGCCGCATCCGACGCTGCCGACCCTCCCCCAGCACCCATCGCCCCCGCCCGCGACGTCGCCGCTGCAGGCGCCCCAGCATTCGATGCCGCCGCTGCATTCGTTGCCCCCCCAGCATTCGATGCCGCCGCTGCAACCATCCACAGCTCCGCTGCAAGCTTCGATAGCTCCACTGCCGGCGCATCCATCGACGGCGCCCGTCGGGGCGGATCCCTCGGCGCAGCCGCCCTTCGCCGGTTACCCACCCCCCGCAAACTGGGCGCACACCAACGGGGTCGCGCCGCGCTGGGACGCACCGCCCCCGAACCGCGCGCCGGCGGTTGAAGAGTATCCCGCCGAGATCGTCGATTGGCCCCCTGCGGGCCAGAGACCGCCCGGTTCTCCTTTCGAGGAGCCTGCGGCCGTCCGGCACGGCGGACGGATGTTCCCGCGCTACCCCCCTGAGCTCGCCGAGTCGCTGCCTCTTCCCGCCGGCGCGAGCGAGTCGACGCTGGATCCCCAGCAGTTCCCAAAGACTCCGCTTCAGGTTCGCGTGGCGATGGTCCGCTGCTCGCGGGAGATCGGGCGCGATTACCGGATCTGGTACGGAAAAACGCTCCGCTGCGACGTACTTGCGGTCGACGCGATGCAGGAGCACTTGATGCGCTGCTGCGTGGGCCGACCGGAGTCCGACGAAACCGTCGCGTGGGAGATCCGCCGTCACGGCGCTCTCCTGAGCGAGATCATTGCCCGCGCGCTGGGTGGCGTCTGGACGGACGTGGGACCGAGCGAACCCGGATACTGGACCATGCGCGTCCCGCCGGGGATCCGGTGCTGGCCGATCGGCCGCGTGCACCGCTTCGTCGCGGTTGGATCTCGGGGCAGGGATCTGGTCGCCTATTACCTCGACCTCGAGGCGCGAGTCCGCGGGCGAGCCTGAATGCCGGAGCTGCCTGACGTGGAGCTCTACGTCGAGGCCCTGCGCCGCAGGGTCGTCGGCGAGCCCTTGCGGCGCGTCCGCGTCGCGAACCCATTTCTCGTTCGGTCCTTCGAACCCCCGCTGGCGGCCGCCGCGGACTTGCGCGTGGAACACGTGAGGCGCATCGGCAAACGGATCGTGTTCGATCTCGAAACCGACCTGCACGTCGTCCTGCACCTGATGATTGCGGGAAGGCTGCGATGGCGAACTCCCGATGCCAAGATCCCCCGCAAGATCGGGCTCGCCGCGTTCGACTTCTCGCGCGGGACTCTGCTTCTCACGGAAGCTTCGACGAAGCGGCGCGCCTCGCTGCACGTCGTGCGCGGCGACGAGGCCGTTCGCGCTCTCGATCCGGGCGGACTCGAGCCCCTTTCCGCGGATCGCGACGCTTTCGAGGCGGCCCTTCGCCGCGAATCGCACACGTTCAAGCGCGCGCTGACCGACCCGCACATCTTCAGCGGAATCGGAAACGCGTATTCCGACGAGATCTTGTGGCACGCCCGTGTCTCTCCGCTGCGCATGACACGGGCCGCCACGAGCGAGGAGGTCGGGCGGCTCTACGATTCGACGAAGTCGACACTCCGCGACTGGGTCGAGCGCCTGCGTCGTGAGACCGGCGAGGCGTTTCCCGAAGAGGTGACCGCGTTCCGCGAAGGGATGGCCGTGCATGGTCGCTACGGGAAACCGTGCCCGGCGTGCGGCGCGCCGGTGCAGCGCATCGTCTATGCCCAGATCGAGGCCAATTACTGCGCCGAGTGCCAGACCGGCGGCAAGCTCCTTGCGGACCGCGCACTCTCACGACTGATGCGAGGGGACTGGCCGAAGACGCTCGAGGAGCTCGAACAGCAAAAGGCCGAACGTCGGCAGGCTCGAGATGCGCCCCCCGGCCGCCGTGGATCACGACCCCTCACCTAGCTCGTCGCGCTCGCAGCGTGACATGAGCGCGACGATCCACTCGCGCCTGCCGTCCGGGCCCTCCCGAAACGGCGACTCGGGGGCCCCGAGCAAGCGACGCACGCGCGCGATCCCCGAGCGATCTTCGAGTGCACATGCGCAAATCGCTCGCGTGCGCAAGACTTCGCGGGCAATCCGTGCGCTCGGCACATCGCCGTCCAACGCGCGATCGAGCCACTGAGCAGCGAGCGCCCAATCGCCGTGCAGCGAGAGATTCTTGCCGAGCAGATATTCGGCCAGAGGCGACCGGGTCCCCTCGGCCCATACCCCCAGCGTCGCCGCGACCGTCCACGCGTGGTCGACGGGGACGCGCGGCTCGGCGATGAGCAGATCGACGACCACGCGCCTCGAGAGGGGGTCCGCCGCGGCGAGGATCTTCACTTCGAGTGTTCGCGCCACGT
This sequence comes from Polyangiaceae bacterium, assembly GCA_035622655.1. Classification (GTDB taxonomy): domain Bacteria; phylum Myxococcota_A; class Polyangia; order Polyangiales; family Polyangiaceae; genus Palsa-1150. The sequence continues at coordinate 59,822 of DASPUY010000197.1, read as the reverse complement.
CCTCGTCGAGCGTCTCATCGGCGACCGTCCGGTACGCGTTCACTGCCTCGGCCACGCGATCGTGCGCCAGGTCGTCGTCGGCGATCGCCACGAGCGAACGATCGCGCCACGTCTTGGGAGCGCGTTCGTTCGCCGCAATGCTCGCGAGCTCGCTGCGGCCGGAAGACGGGGCCGCGCCGCGCAAGCGCAGCACCGCGCGATCGAATCGGGCGCGCCAGTCATCGGCGTCGACAGAGAGCGCGGCGTCATACAGCCTGAGCGCCGCGACGAAGCGTCGTTCGTCACGGCACTCGTCCGCTTGTCCCACGACGGCGTCGACGACGTGCGGGCACCTTCTCTGCCAGACGCTGGGCCGCGCGAATCTCGCGCGTGCATAGGATGTCGCCTGGGGGGGCATCCGAAGCGTTTGCAGCCAGGCGCGAAAGAGGTCCCCCAGCGCGGCCCAGCTCTGCCCCGTGAGCCGCTCGATCGAGCCTCCCCCGTACCAGGTCCGAACCACCGAGGTGCCCCATCGGCTCGAGACCCACGATACGAAGGCGCCGGCGACCGTGTAGCTCATCGGGGCGCTATTCGACAGAAAGCCGAGCGAAAAGACCGCGCTAGGCGACGGAAGGATGCCGAGATCGAGCATCGCTCTCGCCCACTGGGCGTCCGTCAGCTGGTCGTCGTCCGGCGAAGTCGCCACGGCGACGCCTTCGATGAGCCCCGGATTGGGCCAGAGGCCTCCGCCGACGTGCAGCGGTCCGGGCGCGAAGCTTCCAGCGACGACATGTGCGATCTCGTGGCCCAGCAGCGGATGAGGGTACGGCTCGCGCTGCACGTACACCTCGCGGCGCCACGGCTTCGCGATCGAAGTCTGTCCAGCTCCCATCAGGCGGCGCTTCTGACGAGCGTCGGCGAAGACGTACTCCGTGAGGCGCCCCGGCAGGCGTGCGCCGAGGCGCGCTTCGTCCAGCGAGAGCTCCTCGTCGCAATCGCGCACGAGAAGCGTCACCTCGTCGCCCGACAGCGAATCCGGATACACGACGTCGCATCGCCGGCCCGCCGCGCGGCCTCCGAGCGCGCGCCCGATGGTCGCAGCCGTCTGCCAGGTCCCGACTTCGGGCCCACTCATGCCGACGACCAGACTCGCGAGGACGGCGCTCGATCCGAGAAGGACACAAGCGATCGCGCGGCCGCGCCCACCCGGTCCCCCGAGAGCGAGCGATCCATGCTCGGTCCTGCGGAGACCGGCGGCGACCAGCGCGACCCCCGCAATCATCGCAGCCGTGCCGGCGCGATACACGAGGAGCTCGCTCCGGACGTCGATGACCGTGTCGTAGAGAGCTCCGCTGAAGTAACCGAAGAACGGGTCGTACGCGAAGATGATGGGAGTCGCGTAAAATCGGGCCACGCTGACGGCGATGCCGACGAGCGGCAACGCGAGAGACAGAGCGACGCACACGAGGCGCCGCCTTCGACGCGTCCGCGCGAGCTCGGCCACCACAGCGCCCCACATCCCGCCGAGCAAGGCGCCGGCTCCGGCAGTCAAGAAAAAGAAGACGACGCCCCCTCCGAGATCGCACGCCCCCACCCGCAACGCGTGGAGGAGCGCGACCAGAAGCGCAACCGCGGCGAGCAATGCGCCCGAAGCCAGCCCCTGGGCGACCTCTCCGAGGGGTGTCACTCCAGGGTCGGCCGACAGGTCGAGCGACGCCGCGATGGCGGCGGCCGACGGAATCATCAAGCCGCTCGCGAGCGACTGCTCGTAGCCCGGTCCGCCGAAGAGCGGCAGGAAGCCGACGGCCGAGGACAGGACAAAGACGACGGCAACGGCCGAACGCTGCGCGCGACGCCGAGAAAAGAAGGCCACGGACCCGCTGTCGGTCAGACGCCCGCGGGGGCCGTATCCCCTTCCTGCCGCGGAGAGGGAGGGGGGGAGGGGGGAGGGGGCGACGAGGGGGGCGGTTCCAGGACGAGAGGCAGAACCTGATCGACCCGACGAATCAGGTGCACCTTGAGCTCACCCCGAACGTCTCCCGGGACCTCTTCGAGGTCCCGCTCGTTGCGGGCCGGCACGAGCACCTCCCGGATGCCGGCTCGATGCGCGGCAAGGAGCTTCTCCTTGATCCCGCCGACAGGAAGTACGCTTCCCCGAAGCGTGATCTCACCGGTCATCGCGACATCGCGGCGGACGGGGCACTGAAGCAGAAGCGACGCGACCGCGCTGAACATCGTGACGCCGGCGCTCGGTCCGTCTTTCGGAGTGCCTCCCTTGGGCACGTGGAGATGGAGATCCGTCGCTTTCAAGAACTCCGGATCGAGCCCCAGGTCTCGCGCCCGGCTGCGTACGAAGGAAACGGCGGTGGCCGCGCTCTCGCTCATGACGCTCTTGAGATTACCCGTGACGAGCACTTGTCCGCGCCCCGGCATTTTCGTCGCTTCGATGAAAAGGATGTCTCCCCCCGAAGGCGTCCACGCGAGCCCCGTCGCGACGCCGGCGCTGCTGGTCCGTTCGGCGAGATCGGGCAGATGGCGCGGGGCCCCGAGGATCGCCTCGACGGCTTGAGCGGTCGCGACCAGGGCGAGCGCGGTCTCTCCCTCGGCGATGCGCATGGCCACATGACGGCACACGGCGCCGATCTCCCGTTCCAGCCCTCGAACGCCCGCCTCGCGCGTGTATGCGTCGATGACCCGCTCCACGCCCTGGCGGGTGAAATCGAGACGCTCATCGGTGAGCCCGTGCGCGCTCAGCTGCTTGGGGCACAGAAACTCTGTCGCGATGTGCAGCTTCTCGGCCCGCGTGTACCCGGGGCATTCGATGACCTCCATGCGGTCCATCAGCGGGCCGGGAATCGTCTCGGGATTGTTCGCCGTGCAGAGGAAAGTCACTTGCGACAGATCGAACGGGACGTCCAGATAGTGGTCTTGAAAGGTCGAATTCTGTTCGGGATCGAGGACTTCGAGCAGTGCCGCCGCCGGATCGCCGAGCATGTCGACACCGATCTTGTCGATCTCGTCGAGGACAATCACCGGATTGCGCACTCCGGCCTTCTTCATCCCTTGAATGATGCGGCCCGGCAGGGCTCCGACATACGTGCGACGGTGCCCGCGGATCTCGGCCTCGTCGCGCACGCCGCCGAGCGCGATGCGATGGTAGCGGCGGCCCATCGATCGGGCGATCGAGCGGCCAAGCGACGTTTTGCCGACGCCAGGCGGACCGATGAAGCACAGAATCGGAGCCTTCTTGCTGCCAGCCAGCTTGCGCACGGCGACGTATTCGATGATTCGCTTCTTGATCTTTTCGACGCCGTAGTGATCCTCGTCCAGACAGCGACGCGTCTCATCGACGTCGAGCTTGTCCGACGTCGTGCGGCTCCACGGCAGATCCGCAATCCACTCGAGGTACGTGCGCGTCACGTTGTATTCGGCCGATTGCGGCTGCATGGCGCCCATGCGGCCGAGCTGCTTGCGCGCCACCTTGAGCACCTCGTCCGGCAGGCGGGCCGCGCGAATGCGTTCGCGCAGCTCCTCGACCTCGTCCTCGTCGCCTCCTTCTCCGAGCTCTTCCTTGATCGAACGCATCTGCTGGCGGAGGATCTGCTCGCGCTGCGCCTTACCTTCGTCGGCGATCATCGAGCTGACTTCTTTTTTGACGCGCAGTAGCTCGAGCTGACGGTTGACGATGCCCAGGACGACTCGGACGCGTGCCTTCGGTTCGAAGGTCTCGAGGATCTTTTGCTTGTCCCCGACACTCGCCTGTTCCGGCGCGAGATTCGACGCGATGAGGTCGGCGAGAGCGCCGCTCTCGCGGACGTTGTCCAGGATTCCCGCGGTCTCCCGCGGCAAGTTCGGCATGAGCGAAAGCAATTGCCTCATGCCCTCGCGCAAGCTCGCGCCGAGCGCGTCGAGCTCTACGTCGCGCTCCAGGTCCTCGGAGATCCTGCGGACGCGTGCTCGCATGAACGGTTCGAGAGCCGAATGCTGCACGATCTGGAATCGAGCGAGACCGTGTAGCACCACGGAATAGTTGTTGGGCCCGAGACGCAGCACCTTGACGACTCGTGCGACGGTGCCGACCTCGTACAGGTCCTGAAAGCGCGGCTCGTCCACCTCCGCGTCCCGCTGGCTCACGATGCCGACGACCGCCCGTTCGTGACCCGCCAGGTCTTCGACGAGCCGCACGCTGCGGGGCCGACCGACGTTGATCGGCACCACGCTCGCCGGAAACACGACGCTGTTCCGCAGTGGCAGGATGGGCAAGAGCTCCAGGTCGGCCGCCGAGCGAGTGGAGTCGGTCATCCTCGATCGCTATACCGCGAAAGCCGCCGCCGCGCCGGCTTCCCGATCGCCCCGGCGCGCCGGGGCGCATCCTTTCGCGGCCCGGCGCAGTCTCGGCGAACGGCGGACCTGACGACGGCCAGCTCGCTCGGCCCTCGCCCTCCGTGCTACACGCCCGGTCGCACGCATGGGGCTGAGAGGCCGATCCGCAGGGCTCGCCGGCCTACTCGTCGCTGCCGCATCGGCCGCGTGCGCCGGAGCGCAGCACCCGGCCAACGACCCGCAGTCGGTGCTCGCGGCCTATGCGCGCGCGCTGGAGGAGGGCCGCGCCGAAGACGCCTACCGGCTCCTTTCGGACGCTGCGAGACGCGGCACTTCCCTCGAGGCGTTCCGTCGCATGGTGGAAGACGATCCGGAGGGCGTGCGCGAAATGGGCCATTCGCTCGAGCGCCCCACGGCTCCGCCAGTCGTGACGGCTACCGTCACCAGTCCGAGCGGGCAGGAGCTCAACCTCGTGCTCGAGAACGGTCGGTGGCGAGTCGATGGCCAGGCGATCGATCTCTACTCCCAGGACACGCCCCGGCACAGCGTGCAGGGCTTCATTCGGGCCGTCGAGCGAAAGCGGTACGACGTGCTGATGAACTACGTCCCCGATGCTCACAAGGAAGGGTTGGACGCCGAGAAGTTGCGGTCGGCGTGGGAAGGTCACGACAAGGACGAGATCGCGCAAGTGGTCTCCGCCCTCAAGCAAGCGCTGCCGACCGCAACCATCGAGGAGGTCGGCGAACGCGCCACGATGACGTACGGGGCCGGCACGTTGCAGCTCGTTCGGGAGCACGGGGTGTGGAAAATCGAGAACTTCGACTAGCTAGCGCCCATCCCGTAACCGAGAGCGCCGTTCTGGTTCGAGATACGGGGCAAGATCGTCTCGGGACAGGCCGCATCTGTCGCGGACAGTTCTCGCGCCAGCATGGGGGGCGCGCGAGTGCCCGCCGGGCGCGGGGACGTGCGGGGGCTCGCGCGGACGCGCGGGGGGAGGTTTGGCGGGGAAATCATCGCCATGGCAATGATCCCGTCCCTCCCCGCCCCCCTCCGCCGGCACGCAACACCCCCCGGCCCCGCGCCCGCCCTTCCGGCGGCACGAGCGGTGCTCTTGGTCCCGCTGCATGCACGCCATTGCATTCGGCGCCAAGCGCGTCTTTCACAGTTTCCTCCGCGTGACCCGCAAACCGCTCCTCGCGTGGCCCGGGCTGACTGGCGCGCGCTTCGACCTCTTGTCGGCGCTTCTGCACGCCGAGTACAGCCGCCCTTCGTGCATCGAGCTTCGTCAGAGCGAGCTGCGGCGAAAGCTCGGAGTCGGCGCGTCGGTCGTGTCAAGGATGGTCCGTGCCCTGCTCGATCACGGATGGATCGCGCGGCGCCGCGACAAGGACCGACGAACCTGGACCTTGTGGCTCACGCCGTCGGGCGAGGCGGTCATCCGCGCCGCCCGTCGGCTGCTGCTCCGCGCCATGGAGCGAGTCGTCAACGACACCATTCGCCTGCCCTGGCTTCGATGCCGGGCCCACCTTTTCAATTCCCTGCTCATCTTCACGAACTATCTCGACGCCATCCGCTACAGCTTCGCCGACCGGGCGACGCTCGAATACCTCTGGTGGCCTTCGCCCTTCGACCACTAAAGATTCATCTTCTTTATCGCCGCGCGCGCGAATGCCCGCCAGGTCGCACCTCCGACGCTGCGACCGAACCGTTCGTAGTGCAACCGGCCGTCGTGCGGCGGCGTCCCGAAGTCGTAGGAGGGCGCCATCCGAAAACGCTCGCATTCGCACCGGAACGCGGCGAGCACTTCGCGCTGTGTTGCGAACGCGGAGAACATCGACCTTTTGAGGCGGCGTTCCTCGTCAGTCAGCTCGACGGCAATCTCCGGAGCGTCGAAGGTCGGCAGAAACTCGCCTCGAACCGTCGCGCCACCTCGATCGTGATAGCAAGACATCTCCGCGATCCTGGGCGGCCTGCACCCCTTGCGCGCGAGGAGCGCCGCTCCGGCGCGGACGCAGAGGGCCGTCGCGTCGTGATCGGGATGCCCGCCCTCGTAAGCGTGGGTCACGACGATCTCCACATCGAGGTCGTGCATCAAGACCGCGAGACGTTCCGCGATGTCGACCATGTCGAACATCGCCTCCTGGTCGCGAACGCCCATGCCGTGCACATGCGACGGATCGATCCCCGCGATAGCGAGGGCGCGGAGGACCTCATCGCGCCGTATCCGCGCATACGTCGCCCTCGAGGCCATCATCATGCTCGCCGGGAACGACCCCCGGTCGACGGGCGCTCCGTCAGTCACGTGAACGATCCAGGACGAGGAGGCGAGGCGGGCGAGACGCGCTCCGGCCCCGATCGTTTCGTCGTCGGGATGGGCTGCGACCACGAGCGTGGCGGGCGGCAGGTTGCCGTCGTGTCCGCACAGCCTGGCCAGTAGCGGGTCAGTCCGCATTCCCGCCGGGTCGCCGGTGCAACGGGCGATCCAAAGGCCGCTTCGGCCCAGCGCTCGAGGCATTCACCGCACGGGCGCTCGTAGCTTCCACAAAGCTCGAGGGAAGCGTGGATGACGTGGCGCGGGGTCAGCGAGTCGAAGCGGAGCGGAGCTCGCTAAAACGCGCACGTGCAGCGATGAGCGTCGCAGTAGGCCCTCGCATCGCGCTCCGGCAGCCGCGCGTGAAGCCAGAGTTCCTCGGGTGTATCGTTGATCGTGCTGTGCATGTACGTGAGCGCGGTGTCCTCGATGTGGCCGATGCCCAGGTGGTGGCCGAGCTCGTGGATGACGAGCGCACGGTATTCACCGGGGTCGTCGATTCGCGCCGCGACGATCCAGATGCGGCCTCCCTTGGTGAGGGCAACGTGGTGCGGCCAGTCGGCGTCCCACGGTTGAAGCTGGTCGGAACGGTCCAGCTTTTCGATGACCAGATCGCGACCGCCCGGCGTGAAGCACACGCGACCGCTGGTGCCCTGCGCCCAGACGTTCATGCCGTCCTCGATCAGCGCACGCTCGTCGACGTTGAACTGGGGATCGAGCGAATAGGCGATGGGGTGCTCACACGCGCCGGCGCACGCGGTCGGGTCGCGCACGGACTGGCTCGCGCCCGTACCCAGCGAGCTGGTCAGACACGCAAGCGCGATCGTCCGACGAAGCACTTCCTCCAGTTAAGTGTGACAAGCAGACGCGGGACCGCCAGCCGCGCACGAGGGCGAGGTCATCGAGGCTCGCCCGAGCCGGATTCCCCGGGCCCGGCGAGCAAGCCCATGACTGCGAATTCATGCCCTCGCGGGCAGCGCACTTTGCCCTTCTCCGCCTCCCTTGCAGGGACCTTCACGAGGAGGCCGCATTCCGGGCATTCGATCTCCACCACCTCGTCGCTGCGTCGGCCAAGCATCGCGTTTTCCTCCGCGCGAAACGTGCTTCGGTCAAGTTCGCGCGGCCACGGGGATGACGCAAGCGGCACGGGCGGCGCGCGATGGCGGTGCCCGAGGTAACCGTTCTCGATGGTCCCATGGGGACGGAGCTCAGCAGGCGAGGCGTCGCCCTGCCCCTGCCGGGCTGGAGCGCGCATGCCCTGGATGCTGCGCCGGAGATGGTCGCGCTCGTCCATCACGAGTACGCCTTGGCCGGGGCAACGATCCACACGGCCAACACGTTCCGAACGAAACGGCGAGCCGTGGGCGATCGCTGGGAGGGCATGGCTCGCCACGCGATGCGACTCGCGCGCGCAAGCATCCGGCCCGAGCACCGCTTGGCCGGGAGCCTCGCTCCCCTCGAGGATTGCTATCGGCCCGACCAAAGCCCGGGCAGGTCATCGCGCTCGGAGCATCGGGAGCTCGCTCGCGTGCTCGCCGACGAGGGAGCCGACCTGCTGCTTTGCGAGACGTTTTCGGCGGAAGATGAGGCGGTGGTCGCCGTCGAGGAAGCCGCGCGCACCGGGATCGAAACCTGGATCGCCCTGACCGCCGGCCGGGACGGTTCGCTGATGACCCCTCGGGCGATGGCCAAGCTGGCGCGGACGTGCGCGAGCGCCGGAGCCCACGCAGTCCTCGTGAACTGTACGCCAGCGTCGGACACGCTGCGGTTCGTGGAAGCCATTGCGGGCTCCACGCCCGCGTTCGGGGCATACGCCAACGCCGGAGCACCGGAGCAAGGGCTCGGCTGGCAAGCCGAGCCGGACGGCGCCGCTGCAGCGTACGCCCGGATGGCCCAAGGCTGGATCGAGGCCGGCGCAACCATCGTCGGGGGCTGCTGCGGCACCCGCCCCGAGCACATCGCGGAGCTCGCGCGGATCGCGGGCGCTCTCACCGGACGGGGCGAACGTCGACGCGACCGTAGCTGAAGACCAGCTCACGAAAAAACCAGCCGTGCTTGTCTCCTCCGCGAACGCGCAAGCGGTGATCAGCACCCTCCACGAGCACCACCTCGGGGACCGAAGAGCCCGTGTCGACCTCGGCGAGCGTTTGGACACGATCTCCGAGGGCGCGCGCGGCGCCGACGGCGCACCGGGCGTGCGCCTCCTGACGCACACAACCCCCCGACACCGAGAGCTCGACGTTGGGGACGGGCCGCCACGTCCAGGCGCGGGCGGTGGAACACGGAGCCGGCGCCGACGGCGATCCACATGCCGTTCCGCCCAGCCCGTCGAGCGAGGGCGAATGGGTGACGTTCTTGTCGGCACGTTCAAAGGGGGGACCGCTTTTGACCTCGAGCTCGACCGCGGCAGTGTTGTGAGCCCCCGCGCAACACCGGAATCCAGTGACAGGCGACCGCTCGCTGGCGGCGAGAGGCCGGGCATAAGCGCAGCGTGTCACGAGCTCACCGGCGACGTCGTTGCCCCCGCGCAAAACTCCGAGCTCGACACGGGCCCCGCGCCCCCAGGTCGAATCGGTCCACTCGAATGCGCCACCGTGCATGTCCTCGGCTCCAAAGGCGCTGCGGCAAGTGCGCCTCTGGCCGCTCGGCCTTCGCGACGCGGCGTCCACAGCCATCCCCGCGGCACAAGCATGCACATCGTACGACGCTCCGTACTCGTACCGACCGTTGTCCGGACCCTTGCATGCCCGCTCCCATTCGAGCTCCGAGCAGAGACGTTTTCCTCGTCCTTCGCAGAGCAGCTTCGCTTCCTCGCGCGTCACGTTCGTCGTCGGGATCGCTCCCGGCTCATTGGGCCACGGAAGGACGTCGACGTAGAAGCCGTTCAGCCTGACCTCGGCATCCGGCAGCTCCGCGTCGGCCACCCGCGGGACATCGTCGACCTTGCTGCCGGCACGCAGAACACCCGGGGGAATCCAGACCATCCCGGGCCGGGGCTCCCCGGGCGCCGCGGCGCTCGGAGCCGCCACGAACCCGGGGGCCGTGCTCTCGGTCGTCCGGCGCTCGCCGCACGCGAGGACCAACGCCGCGAGACACCCCACCCCCACCCGCCGGCGCATTTCACTCGCCCTTGTCGATGGAGCCCTCGCGAAGCCCCAGCTCCTTCATCTTGAGCTGGAGCCCCTTTCGCGAAATCTTGAGCAGGCGAGCCGCGTGCGTCACGTTGCCGCTGGTCTGCTGCAGAGCACGGCTGACGAGCTCCTTCTCGAGCCGATTCATCGCCACCTTGACGTGCTCCTTGAGACCTCCCTCGCTCGCGAGGGCGGCTTGAAGGTCCGCTTCGGGGAGCGGCACGTTGGCCATCGCGGGAATCCCGCGTACCTCGGGCGGAAGGTCGTTCGAGTGAACCTGGTTGGCATCGCAGAACAGGACGGCGCGTTCGATGACGTTCTCGAGCTCGCGGATGTTGCCCGGCCACGGATACTGGACGAGCAAAGCCATGGCGTCCGCTTCGACGCCGCTGACGCGCTTGCGCAGCCGCTCGTTGAACTTCGCGAGAAAGTGCTCGACGAGCAGGGGGATGTCGCCCGTCCTGTCGCGCAGCGCGGGCAGGCGAATCGGGACGACGTTCAGCCGGTAGAAGAGGTCCTCGCGGAACGTTCCCATCGCGATGAGCTTCTTCAGGTCACGGTTGGTGGCGGCGACGAGGCGCACGTCGACACGAATCGTTTTGATCCCGCCCACGCGTTCGAACTCGCTCTCCTGCAGCGCGCGAAGCAGCTTCACCTGCATCTCGATCGGAATCTCGCCGATCTCGTCAAGGAACAAGGTCCCGCCGTTCGCGAGCTCGAACCGGCCCGGTTTGCTCGTCACGGCTCCGGTGAACGCACCGCGCTCGTAGCCGAAAAGCTCGCTTTCGATGAGCTCCTTCGGAATCGCGGCGCAGTTCACTTTGATGAACGGTTTGCCTTTCCGGCTCGAATGCTCGTGCAGCGCGCGCGCGACGAGCTCCTTTCCCGTGCCGCTCTCACCGGTGATGAGGACCGTCGTGGGGGTATCCGCCACGCGCTCGAGAATGGCGTAAAGCTCGGCAATGCCAGGCGAGCTGCCGATGATTCCGAATCGCGCGCCGCGAGAGGCGGGCGTGGCGGTGGCGTCGTGGCCGCGCAGCTCGCGCGTCTTGAGCGCTTTGCTGACGATCTGACGGACTTCGTCCTTGTCGAAGGGCTTGGTCACGAAATCGAACGCGCCGCTCTTCAGCGCCTCGACGGCGGTGTCGATCGTTCCGTGGGCCGTCACGAGCACGATGGGCAGCTCCGGCTCTTCCTCCAGCGCCGTCTTGAGCAGCGTCATCCCGTCGATCTTCGGCATCTTCAGGTCGGTGATGACCAGATCGATGTGGTGCTCGCGAAGCAGCTGCAGACCCTGCTCCCCGTCCTCGGCCGTGAGGACGTCATACCCATCGCGGGTGAGCTGCGCTGAGAGGATTTTGCGAAGATTCGGCTCGTCGTCGACGATGAGGACCTGCTTGCGCTCGGGGAGCATGGGATGACGTTACGTTAGCAGCGAGCCAAGATCACTCGCGCGCAACGCTTCCGCTCCCGGGCGGGTCTCAGGCCAAGCGTTCGCCCAGGAATTTTTCGAGGGCAACGACGGCCTTCGTGAACCCCTCGATCCCCTCGGAAAGCTTGTCGGAGGCCATCCGGTCTGCCTTGTGCATAGTTCGGAACGTCGCCTCATCCATCGGCAAGCGCTCGATAGGGAGGTCACGCGCCTTCTCGGGATCGAGCTTGCGGGACAGGGCTTCCTGATTCCCCGCGAGCTCCTGCAGGAAGTTCGGCGCGATCGTGAGCAGATCGCAACCGGCCAGCTCCGTGATCTCACCGAGGTTGCGGAAGCTCGCGCCCATGACCTCGGTCTTGTAGCCGAAGCGCTTGAAGTAATTGTAGATGCGGGTGACCGACTGCACGCCGGGATCCTCCGGAGCGTCGTACGAGGGTTTTCCGGTTGCCTTCTTGTACCAGTCGAGGATTCGACCGACGAAAGGCGACACGAGCGTCACCCCGGCTTCGGCGCAGGCGATGGCCTGATGCAGCCCGAAAAGGAGCGTCAGGTTGCAATGGATCTCCTCGCGCTCCAGCACCTCCGCCGCGCGGATCCCTTCCCACGTCGAGGCAATCTTGATGAGGATCCGATCGCGAGGTCTTCCGGCTGCCTCGTACTGCCCGATGAGAAGCCGAGCCTTGTCGATGGTCGCCTTCGTATCGAACGAGAGACGCGCATCGACCTCCGTCGAAACGCGCCCCTCGACGATGTCGAGGACATGCAGGCCAAACTGGACGCTCAGCCGATCGATGGCTCGCGACAGAACCGTGCGCCCGTCGGCCGTCCCTTGCTTTTTCGCCCACTCCAGGGCTTCGCCGACGATGGACGAGTACTCGCTCATCTGGGCCGCGGCCATGATGAGCGACGGATTGGTTGTCGCATCGCGTGGCTTGAACTTCTTGATTGCGTTGATGTCGCCGGTGTCCGCGACGATCACCGTCATCTGCGAGAGCTGATCGAGCAGCGATTTCGGCATGATGTAGGAGAATAGGAGCGGCCCTGGGGAGCGCAAGCGAACGACGGCAAGCTCCCACGGCCTCCCGGGCCGAGGAAGGCAGGCAAACCGGGAGAAATCAGTGCACTGTCGGGCCGCCGCCGGGCTCGTCTCCGCCGGCCAGCTCGTTGGCGCGAGCTTCCACGGCGGTCGCTTCATCCGGCCGCCCTTCGTGCCGGAGCACGATCGCGAGGTTTCGATAGGCCAGCGCGTATGCCGGATCGACGGCCAGCTCGTCGCGAAGCTCGCGTTCCGCGTCGGCCCATCGTCCGCGGGCCATGTGGATCACGGCTACGTTGTTGTGGGCGACGTAAGTCGAGCCGAGCGAGAGCGCGAGCTTGTACTCCGCCAGCGCGCCGTCATCGTCGCCCGCTCGCTGATCGACGGCGGCCATGCAGAGGTGCGCCACCGCCGAACGGGGCGCCCCTTCGACCGCGGCTCGCGCGAACGCTCGGGGGTTTCGAAACGTCTCCTCGTAGCCCGCCGCGGCGAGCGCGAGACCCAGAATCGCCGCTCCGCCGAAGGCGGCGAGCACGCGCGGTTCGAGCCTCGGCGCGCGGATCAGCTCGGCGGCGGCGATGACGGCCCCCACGGCCGGAAGATACAGCCGACTGCCGAGAACGAGCGTGCCGGGGACGATGAGCGAGGGCAGCGACCAGAGCGCAAACCATGCGGCTCCGAAAAGCACCATCTGCGGGCGAACGCGTCGAGTCAGGACCATGACGGCCGCGACCAGCACGACTGCCAGGAGTCCCCCACCCACGGGGGATCCCGAGACGACGCCGACGAGAGACGGACCGAAGGGAAAGACGATCTGTCCCAGTCCCGAGGGCAGGAGCCGAAGGTGACTGGCGATGTCCACCAGCGTCGGCTGCGCCGCGGCGGGTGCGAACGGGCGCGCGAGCAGCCTCGCCGTCACGCACGCTGCCCAGCCGGGCAGGATGCCGAGAATGCAGCGAACGCCGGCCACCTCGGGAGGACCCTCGGAAGGACCCTCGGGGGGACTCGCCTCAGGATGCGCGTCACGACGCGCATCAGGATAAGGCCGCGCACGCCGGGAGCTCCAGCCCGACGTCATGCAGTACGCGCTGCATACGAGCGGCAGCATCACAGCGGTCTCCTTCGTGAACAGGGCCAAGGCGAAGAGCCCGAGATGGATCACGTGGGCGCGCCGGCTGCGCGTTTCGCAGTACGCGATGAACGCAATCCACGCGCCGAGAACGAACACCGCGAGAAGCGAATCATTTCGTCCCGGAATCCACGCCACGTTGGACGCGAGCGCGGGATGGACTGCGAAGGTCAGCGCACAGAGAACCGACACGAGGCGCCCGAAACCAAGGCGCCGCAGCAGCGCGAGACAGAGCACGCTCGCGAGCGCATGAAGCCCGACGTTGGTGACGTGGTACCCAAGCGGACGAACGCCGCTCCACTGGGCGTCGAGGACGTAGGAGGCCGTGACCAGTGGACGCTGGTAGGGATGCGACGGGTCGACGACCTGCATGTAAGGCCGCGCGAACGCCCGAAGGACATCGGCGGGATGGGCCAGAAATGCGCGGTCGCCGACGATGAAATCCCGATCGTCCAGATCGACGAAACCGAATGCGACAGAGCGGCCATGCACCACCAACGCTGCGAGCGCGACACCGAGTGCGCCAGCCCACTCGCCGGGTACCCCCCGCCACGGCGGCGGGCTCTTCGACGGCTCGGGCTCGATACTGCGCACTCCTACCAGGGGAGCGGCTTGCCTTCGTGATCGACGAAGAGATGCTCGGGCCAGCGGTTCTCTTCACCGATGAGCCCAGCGACGTCGTCAGCGACCGCCACGGGATCGAGCGCGGCGTTCGGGCCGCCCATGTCCGTTCGGAGCCAGCCCGGATGCAACGCGACGACACGAACCGCGCCACGCAGGTACTTCGCGATGAGCACCGTGGCCATGTTGAGCGCCGCCTTGGACATGCAGTAGTCGAACTCGCGGTCGCGCCAGCACTGCCCGAGACTGCCGGCCTCCGACGATACGTTGACGAGGGATGGGGCGTTCCCCCGGCGCAGCAGGGGAAGAAACGCCTTCATGACGCGCAGCGGGCCGATCGAGTTGGTGTCGAGCGTGCGCGCGACATCACGGAAATCGATCTCCTCGATCGGCCGCATGACCGTCGCGGAGCGGATCGCCGCGTTGTTGACGACGACGTCGAGCGCAGCAACTTCGGCGGCGATGGTCGCGCACGCCGCGCGGACGGATTCGTCGCTCGTGACATCGAGCGCGACAGGCGTTCCCGCAACGCCGGGCGCGTCGTGCGAGCCGCGCACGCCCGCGAACACGCGGTGTCCCCGCCGCGTGAGGGATGCCCCCAGCGCCGCCCCGAAGCCCCGTGAAGCTCCCGTGATGAGGATCCGCCGGTTCATGGCCGCTCGAACCGTATCACGCCGTCGTGTTCGTCCCGACACCCGTCGAACGCGTCCGGAGCAGCTCCCACTCGCGACGGACTTCGCTCTTCGTGAAAATCGCGCGCACGGCCACGTCGGGGCCGGCCGAGGCCCTGATCCGGTCGAGACCCCCTTCTTCCTCCCGATCGACGAGCACCAGCACTTGGATGACGCGAAGCCCCTCCGACCTGCACTTGTCGATGGCCTGGATCGTGGAGCCTCCGGTCGTCACGACGTCATCCACCACGGTGACCTGCGCGCCGTCGGGGATGTCGCCCTCGATGATCCTGCGCAGACCGTGAGGCTTGGGCTCCTTGCGCACACTGAACCAGCGGAGCGGCCTGGCCCCCGCTGCTTCGTGTGCCGTCGCGATGGCGATCGGATCGGCCCCCATCGTGAGACCGCCCACTGCCACCGCTCGGATGTCGAGCGCGTCCAGGAACGTCCTGCCGAGGGCGGGCAGCGCCTCGCTGCGGCTCAGCGCAACCTTGCAGTTGACGTATTCGTGGCTCCTCTTGCCGGAGGCGAGCACGAGCTCGCGCTCGGAATATTCGTAGGAGTGAGTCGCCAGGAGCTTCAGCAGCGTGCGGCGGTGCTCATCTGAGGCGTTTTGTCCGGTCGAGGACATGGCTACGAGCTCGAAAGCGGCGCGGGGTGCTTGGGCAGCGGCCGGCGAGCGCTCCCCTTGTAGCGCGGAAGTGGTAGGAGTGGAAATCAGCTTCGAAAGCCGCGCGACGATGCATCTCGAGACGATCGTGGAGCATTGGCGACTCCGGGGAGGACGGCTCGTCTTTCTGACCGGCGCCGGCATCTCGGCCGAGAGCGGGATTCCGACGTTCCGCGGGAGCGACGGCTTCTGGCGTGTGGGCTCGAAGAACTATGCGCCCATGGATCTCGCGACGCGTGCGATGTTCGATCGCGATCCCGAGCTCGTATGGAGCTGGTACCTGGCCCGCTTCGCGGCTTGCGCGGCGGCCACCCCCAACGCCGGCCACCGTGCGATCGCGCAGATCCAGGCGGCTTACGGCGACCGCGTCGCCCTGGTGACCCAAAACATCGACGGATTGCACTTCCGCGCCGGCTCGCCGCCCGAGCGCTCCTTTGCCATCCACGGAGACGCCCGCCTCGTTCGATGTGCCCTCGGCTGCGCCGCGGTGATGACCCCCATTCCGGCCGTGGAGCCGGCCGCACCCGAGAAACGGCTCTCGACCAGGACGCGCGACCTGCTCCGATGCGCCCGCTGCTCGAGCTGGATGCGTCCGCACGTCCTTTGGTTCGACGAGATGTACGACGAGCACAACTACCGGAGCGAGAGCGCGCTTTCCGCAGCCCGATCCGCCAGTTTGCTCGTCACCGTCGGCAGCACCGGCGCGACGACTCTCCCCATGCGGATCGCGCTCGAGTGCCACGCACGAGCCGTACCGATCATCGACATCAACATCGAGGAAAACCCCTTCGCGCAGCTCGCGGACGAATGCGGCCACTCCGTGCGTGAAACCGCGACGACCGCCCTGCCGCGCATCGCGACGCTCCTGGGCGTCTCCTGAGTTGGAAGCGTGCCCTCCCGCCCCGTCGAGAGCGTGTAGCATTCCGCGCTTCGTCATGAAGAGCTCGACCGTGCACGTTCGCCCGTACGACGAAGGCGACGAGGGATCCGTCGTGGCGCTCTGGGGCGCCGTCTTTCCCGATCCAGCACCCCGCAACACGCCCCGGCTCGTCATCGAAGAGAAGCTGAAGCTCCAGCGCGACCTCTTCTTCGTCGCCCTGTGCGACGGCGCCGTCGTCGGCACCGCCATGGGCGGTTACGACGGGCATCGAGGCTGGCTCTACACCGTCGCCGTACGTCCCGACATGCAACGGCGCGGAATCGGAAGAGCGCTCGTCGATCATGTCTTGGCCGCTCTCGCCGCCCTCGGCTGTCCGAAGGTGAACTTGCAGGTCTTGCCCACGAACGCGGCGGTCGTCGGCTTCTACGAGCGTCTCGGGTTCAGCGTCGAGGAGCGGATCAGTATGGGCAGGGTGCTCTAGTGTCGGCGGTCTGCCGGGCGCGCGAAGCAAGGTCGGCCGCACGATGGGCGCTTGACCCCTCGCTGCGTCGGCGCTCACGATCATGACCCGATGAAGCGCTTCGTCGGACCAGTGCTACTGTCGGCGCTAGGCACCGTCGCGTGCGCCACGCCGCAGAGCGCGGAGCCTCCGCGGGCCGCGGCGACGCCAGTCGACAAGACGTCCGGCGACTTGCGGTCGCCGGCGTTCTTCGAAGCTACGGTGCCCGACCGCGTCGAGCGGTCTCGCGCGCTGTTTCTCGAGGCGACACGGGTGTTCCTGCACCCGCGATGCGTCAATTGCCATCCCGCGGGGGACTCGCCGATGCAAGGCGATGCGCAGTACCTGCACGACCCTCCGGTGTGGCGTGGGTCCGAGGACCGCGGGGTCGTGGGCATGGAATGCACGTCGTGCCATCAGGACCAGAAGCTCGATCTGGCGCGCGTGCCGAGCGCGCCGATGTGGCGCCTGGCACCGCGGGTCATGGCGTGGGCGGGCCAGTCGGCGCACGGCATCTGCGAGCAGATCAAGGATCCCGCGCGAAACGGTGGACGGACGCTCGATCGGATCGTCGAGCACTCGGCGCATGACCCGTTGGTCGCCTGGGGCTGGACGCCCGGAGCGGGACGCGTGCCGGCGCCGGGGACACAGGCGCTGTTCGCCGAGATCGTGCGGGCGTGGGTGGAGAGCGGCGCCGAGTGCCCGGCCGAGGAAGCGAGGCGATGACCGTGAAGCTTCAGGTCAATGGTGTCGAGCATGCGGTAGACGTCGATCCGGACATGCCGCTCCTTTGGGTCCTCCGGGACGTGCTGAACCTGACCGGAACGAAGTATGGCTGTGGTCAGGCGCTGTGCGGGGCGTGCGCCGTGCATCTCGACGGTCAGGTGGTTCGCTCATGCGTTACGCCGGTGCAGCGCGCCGAGGGCCGCGCCGTGACGACGATCGAGGGACTCTCCGCGGACGGAAGCCATCCGCTGCAGCGTGCGTGGGTGGCGCTGGGCGTGCCGCAGTGCGGGTATTGCCAGGCGGGCCAGATCATGACTGCCGCGGCGCTGCTGGCGGGGAAGCCGAAACCCACCGACGACGAGATCGACCGGAGCATGGCGGGCAACATTTGCCGCTGCGGAACGTACCCGCGAATCCGCGCTGCGATCCGCAAGGCGGCGGGAATTGCCGATGACTGAGGGGAGCGGCGGCGAGCGGACCACTCCGGCAGGGGACTCTCGCGAGGCGGCTGCGAGTCCCCTGGGTCCCCTCAAGATCTCGCGGCGTTCGGTGCTTGCCGCGATGAACGTGGGGCTTGGCGGTCTGGCGCTGGGCTTGTATCGCCGCTGCGCGCCTGCCGCGGCGGCGGGCGGCGCGGGTCTCGAGCCCAACGTCTGGTTGCACATCGCGGTCGACGGCACAGTGACGTACCTCTGCCACCGCTCCGAGATGGGCCAGGGAGTTCGCAGCTCGCTCTTCGCGCTCGTGGCCGACGAGCTCGGCGCGGACCTCGCGCGGGTGCAGGTCGGGCAGGCGGACGGCGACAAGAAGTACGGTAACCAGAACACCGACGGTTCGAGCAGCGTGCGCGGCAAGGCGTTCGAGGACTTGCGGCGCGTTGGCGCCACCGCCCGGGAGATGCTTGTGGCGGCGGCGGCCCAGCGCTGGAGGGTCAAGCCCGAGACGTGCACGACACGCGATCACCAGGTCGTTCACGTGCCGACGGGTCGTGCCGTGGGCTTCGGCGACCTGGTCGAGCAGGCCGCGAAGCTGCCGGTGCCCAAGGCGGACGACGTCAAGCTCCGTCCTCGCAACGAGCTGCGCCACCTCGGAGGCGACTTGCCGCTCATCGACGCACCAGCGTTCGTCACGGGTCGGGCGACCTATGGCGCTGACGTGCGGGTCCCGGGAACGCTCGTCGCGGTGATTGCGAGGCCGCCGGTCGTCGGTGGTCGGCCTCTTCGATACGACGAGAGCAAAGCGCTCGCCGTCGCCGGAGTGAAGAAAGTCGTTGCAATGCCCACGGCGAAGCCGCCGTATGGGTTCCAGCCATGGGGCGGTGTGGCGGTCATCGCCGAAAACACCTGGGCGGCCATGCGCGGCCGGGCTGCGCTCGATATCACGTGGGACTCCGGAAGCGACGGCACCTACGACTCGGAAGCGTTCGAGCGCGAGCTCGCCGCCTCGGTCGATGCCCCGGGGACGCCGGTCCGCAACGTGGGCGATGTCGACGGGGCGTTTGGCAAGGCGGCTCGGGTCATGGAGGCCGAGTACCATGTTCCGCATCTGGGGCATTTGCCCATGGAGCCCATCGCCGTCACGGCGCGTAACGTCGACGGGCGCTGGGAAATCTGGGCCCCGACGCAGAATCCGCAGACGGCTCGCTCGATTGCGGCCGCCACCCTGGGCGTCGCGGAGGACCAAGTCACCGTCCACGTGACCTTTCTGGGCGGGGCGTTCGGCCGCAAGTCGAAGGCCGATTTCATCGCCGAGGTCGTGCTTCTCGCGCGCGCAGCCGGTGCGCCGGTGCGTCTGCAATGGACGCGCGAAGACGATGTGCAGCACGACTACGTGAACGCGGTCAGCACCCAGAGGCTGCGCGCGGGGCTCGACGCGCAAGGCAAGATCACCGCATGGCTGCATCGCACGGCGTTTCCCCCCATCGGGTCCACGTTCGGGCCGGTGGATCGTCCGAGCGCCGACGACTTGCAGCAAGGCGTGCTGGATCTCGCTCTCGACGTTCCGAACGTGCGCGCCGAGGCATGCGCCGCGAGGTCGCACACCCGCGTCGGCTGGTATCGGTCCGTCTACAACATCTTTCACGGCTTCGCGATCGGCTCGTTCGTCGACGAGATCGCCGTCGCGCGGGGCCAGGATGCGCGCGACACGTGGCTCGAATTCATCGGCCCGCCGCGCCCGCTCGGTCTCGCGGAGCTGGGGGTCGAGCGGCTGCGCAACTACGGAGCATCCTTGGACGAGCACCCGGTGGATCCCGGGAGGCTCGCCAAGGTGATCCAGCGCGTCACCGAGCTCGCCCGATGGAGCGAGCGAAAGAAAGAGGGCCGGGCGCTCGGGTTGGCGGCGCACCGCAGCTTCTTGTCGTATGCGGCCTGCGTCGTAGCGGTCGTCGCGGATGCTCGTCGAGGCGTGCGCGTCGACGAGGCGTGGCTGGTGCTCGACGCAGGAACGATCGTGAACGCCGATCGGGTTCGCGCCAACTTGCAAGGCGCGGTGGTGATGGGCATCTCCAACGCCCTCTTTGGAGGCATCACGTGGAAGGCGGGCGCCGTAGAGCAGAGCAACTTCCACGATGCGCGCGTGGCACGGATCGGCGACGTGCCGAGGAAGATGCACGTCGAATTCGTGCCGAGTGAGCTGCCCCCTTGCGGAGTGGGCGAGCCCGGCGTCGTGCCCGTGGCCCCCGCCATCGCGAACGCGGTGTTTGCGCTCACAGGCAAACGCATCCGAGAGCTGCCTATCGCTCGAGCCTTCGGGGTGTAGGCACCGCGCTCATCGTGGAGCCCGGACCCGGTCCAGCATCTCCGGGGTATCGACGTCGACGAGTATGGCGGCATCGTCCGTCGGCACCGACAGTACGGTCTGCGCGTGGCGCTCGAGCAGGCCGCGAGCGCCGACGTCCCCCCCGAGCTCGCGCATCTCGGGAAAATGCCGCGACGACCAGAGCACCGGATGCCCGCGCTTCTGATCGTGCACGGGCACGCAAATGGAGTACAGCCCTCTCGGATCGTAGGCGTCGATCACTTTTCGAACGTGGTCCGTCCGCAGCCAGGGCATGTCGCCAAGCACCACGAGCGTCGCGTCGATGTCGTCTTCGAGCGCTTCGACGCCCGCTCGGAGCGAGGCGCCGAGCCCTTCGGGGTAGGCAGGATTCTCGACGAACCGCACCGCCCGCCCGGCCAGAGCCGCACGCACCCGATCGGATTCGTGACCGACGACGACGAGGACGGGGTCGACGCCGGCGCCGAGCACCGCGTCGACAACCCGGACGACGATGGGGATTCCGTCCACGGTCGCCAGCAGCTTGTTGGTGCCCTCCATGCGCCGTGAGGTGCCGGCGGCGAGGACGATCGCGGCGATGCGCGGAGCCTCCATGGGTTCGGTCGCGCTGCCGCCGTTCGAGCTCGTGCTCGTCCCCTCGAGCAGGCCGCCCGCCCCGAGGCGCACGATGTCGGCTCGCCCCACGGGAACCTCGGCGGCCAGGCGCTGCAGCACCCAGTCGAAGCCGGAGGGTTTGAGCGACCGCGCGCAGCCTGGAACGCCGACAATGGGCACCACCCCCTTGCGACCCAGCAGCAGCAGATTGCCCGGGTCCACAGGCATTCCGAGATGCTCGACGACGCCCCCGATCGCTTCGATCGCTGCGGGCACGACGTCCTTGCGATCGACGATGGCCGATGCTCCAAGAATGAGAACGAGGTCCATGCTCTCGTCGATGAGCGCCTGGACACCGCGGGCGACGCTCTCGACGCTGTGGTCGACGCGAAGCTCGCGGGCGAGCTCGCCCCCGAGCTGGGTCATTCGCACGCGCTGATTCTGCGCGGCGCGGGCGAGCTGTGTGTCCCCAACCCCCGGCAGACTCGTCAGCACGAGCCCTGCGCGCTTGGGCACGAACGCGGCGACCCGGACAAGCGGCCCGTGCTTGCGCGCACGCGCGCTCACCTCGAGCGCAACGGGCGCTCGAACGGCGAACGGGATGATCTTCACCGTGGCGATCAGGGCGCCCCGATCGACGACGGCGAATGGTGGAAGGGTCGCAAGGGTGATCCCCTCGTCGATCGCGTTGCACTCGTCGACGTCGACGGGCGACACGATGAGCAGACCCCGGGCTGAAGCAAAGAGATTGGCCCGACCCGTCGCCGCCCGACCGACGGTGACAGCCGGCCCGGCCGCGGCTTGAGCAACCAGGCGAGCGGCGTGGTTCTCGTCCACGTCATCGCTGTCGAGGCGCGCGGCGAGCAGGCGCTGCACCCCCGCTGCGGCCAGCTCCCGGCAATCCGCGGCCGTGAGGATGTGGCCTTTTTTGAGGGTGTGCGCGGGTCCCAGCCGATGGCTGTGAGCGAGAATCGCTCCCTCGGCGCTGTCAACTGGAACCTCCCCGAACCTCATGACGCCCTTTCGCCGGGAGTCGCCAAGCCGGGAGTCGCCAAGCCGGGAGTCGGTGGAGCCGCGCTGCGACGCAAGACGTCGGTCATCTGGGCCAGAATGGCGACAGCGATCTCGCCGGGAGAACGGGCACCGATCGGCAAGCCGATGGGGCCGTGAACCCGCGCCAGGTCCGCCTCGGCAAATCCCGCGGCCTCGAGCCGTCGGAGCCGAGACGCATGGGTCTTCCTGCTCCCCAGCGCCCCGACATAAAAGGCGCGGCTCCCGAGGGCGGCTTGCAGCGCGGGATCGTCGATCTTCGGATCATGGGTGAGCGTGACGACCGCCGAGCGTGCATCCAGCTTCGCCGCGGGCAGCGCTTCGTCCGGCCACGCGCAGCGGACGTCGACGGCACCTGGCCAGCGTTCGGCTCGCGCGAATGCGCTTCGCGGGTCGACGAGGGTGACGCCGTACCCGAGTGTCGACGCGATCGACGACAACGGGACCGCGAGATGGACGGCACCGACGATGAACAGACGCAGAGGCGGATTGATGGGCTTGAGAAACACGGGCCCACCGGCCGTGTCCACGGTGAGGGCCTCGTCGATCGCGAGAGCGCGTTCGGCCGCTTCACGCAATACCGCGTCCAGGGTGCCGTCCCCCGGAGACCACGCACGCTCGGTGCCGCTGCGAAGGGGCGTCACGAGGACGATCGGCGTCTTCGCGTTCGACGCGGCCACGACGGCCTCGAGCACGGCACGCTTCATTCGACGGTCTCGACGTAAATGCGAACGCTGCCGCCGCACGCAAGCCCAAGCTCCCAGGCCTGCTCGTTGGAAACTCCGAACTCCAGGAGCTCGTGCGTCCCGGCCCCCATCAGTCGCTGCGCGGTCTCGATCACTTTCGCCTCGACGCAGCCGCCCGAGACCGACCCGAGAAAAAGACCGTCTTCGCGCACCGCGAGCTGCGAGCCGCGCGGCCGAGGCGACGACCCCCACGTTTCGACCACGGTGGCCAGCGCCACGCGATGTCCATCCCGTCGCCAAGCAAGCGCCGTACTGAGCACGTCTTCGTCCGGTCCAGGCATGTTCCCCTCGAGCTCGGCGCGTCGATGACGCGAGCCGGAGCGAACGCGCTCGCGTTCCGCTGCCGCGCAGTCAGGATACGCTCGGTACGCAGTGGCTGCCCGGGATCTTGGCGACGAGAAAATCGACGTTTCTGCGGTTCGCGCGGAATTCCCGGCTTTCGCCCGAAGGGTGAACGGCCGACCACTCGTCTACCTCGACAGCGCGAGCACGACGCAGAAACCGCTCGCCGTCATCGACGCCATGCGTCGCGCTTCCGAGGCCACGGCAAACATCCACCGAGGCGTGCATGCGCTAAGCGTCGAGGCCACCGACGCGTTCGAGGCGGTGCGCGCAAAGGTGGCGCACAAGATCGGCGCCCGTGATCCGGCCGAGATCGTGTTCGTGCGCGGAACGACGGAAGCGATCAACCTCGTCGCACAGACCTACGGGCGGGCTCGGCTCAGGCCAGGCGATCGCGTCCTCGTCACCGAGCTCGAGCATCATTCGAACCTCGTGCCCTGGCAGATGCTCTGCCGCGAGAAAGGCGCGGTCCTCGACGTCCTGCCCATCGATGACCGCGGCGACGTGCTCCTCGAGCGTCTGGATGCCTTGCTGGCGCGGACCCCCGCGATCGTCGCGATCAGCCACGTATCCAACAGCCTCGGGACGGTGCTTCCGGTTGCGGCCATCGCGGGGCGTGCGAAGGCCGCCGGCGCGGTCGTGCTCGTCGACGGCGCGCAGGCCGTGGCCCACTTGAAGGTCGATGTCGAGGCGATCGGCTGCGACTTCTACGCGCTGTCGGGGCACAAGCTCTACGGGCCCACGGGGGTGGGCGTGCTGTGGGGCCGACGCGCGCTTCTGGAGCAGATGCCGCCGTGGCAAGGAGGGGGGGACATGGTCGTCTCGGTCCGCTTCGACGAATCGACGTACCGCGAAGTGCCGCACAAGTTCGAGGCGGGCACGCCTGACATCGTGGGCGCCATCGGCCTCGGAGCGGCGATCGATTGGCTCGAAGCGAAGGGGCCCGATCGCATTTTTGCGCACGAACGAGACCTGCTCGACTACGCGACGCGAACACTCGAATCGATCCCGCATCTACGGATCATCGGGACGGCTCGAGAGAAGGCGGCCGTTGTCTCCTTTGCCGTTGGCGACCTGCATCCGCACGATGTCGGGACTGCGCTCGATCTCGAAGGCGTTGCCGTTCGAGCCGGTCACCACTGCGCCCAGCCCGTCATGGACCATTTCGGGCTCCCGGCGACGTTGCGTGCGTCGCTGGGCGTGTATTCAGACCGAAGTGATATCGACGCGCTCGCATCGGGGCTCGAGCGCGCAGTCTCGCTGCTCTCGGGGCGCACGCGATGATCGGACCTCGTGCCGGCCGCCACGCGCGGCGCATTCAATGCCGAGATGGGAGGTGGCCATGACGCGTGACGCGGCGTCCCTCTATCGCGAGCTCATCGTCGAGCACGGTCAGCGGCCGCGAAACGTCGGGCCCCTGCCCGAGGCGACCCACGAGGCCAAAACGGAAAACCCGCTTTGCGGAGATAGCGTGATTATCCAATTACTCGTGAATTCGGACTGCATCGTGGCGGCACGCTTCCAGGCGCGCGGCTGCATGATTTCGCGCGCGTCGGCCTCCGTGCTGAGCGAGCTCATTGTCGATCGGAAGGCCGCAGAAGCTTTGGCGATGGCCGACGTTCTCGCGGTCCTGGTCGACGCTTCGGTACCGGCGCCGACCGATGCGGGACCGCTCGAACCCCTCCGAGGGGTTCGCGATTTTCCGGCACGCAAGGCCTGCGCGACCCTGCCGTGGGAAGCTCTTCGACGCGCGCTTGCCGGAGCCCCTGTTGACCCGGCCGGGCCTCGGCGTAGCCTTTAGCGGGCCCACGCCGCGCGGGGCGGCTTTTGCGGCCTCGCCTTGGCCGCGCGGGCTCGGACACCCATGCGCGATTCGTCGATACCGACCTCGTTCACGACGCCGGCGGAGTTGCTCGAGTGCCTCGCCGCGCACGGCTACGTCGCCGAGGACGCGCTTGCGATGAGCGTGTTTCTCGCCGTCAGGATGGGGCGCCCGTTGCTGCTCGAAGGCGCGCCGGGCGTCGGCAAGACACTGCTCGCCCGTACGCTCGCGGAAGTCTTCGAGACGCGCCTGATTCGCTTGCAGTGTTACGAGGGATTGGACCTCGGCCAGGCCGCCTACGAATGGAATTATCCGAAGCAGCTGCTCGAGCTGCAATCGCGCCGCACATCGGACCGGGGGGAAGGAACGGAAGGGCTCTTCGCCGACGCCTTCCTGCTCCGACGTCCGCTCCTGCAGGCGATCGACGCCTCCAACGATCGTCCCCCCGTATTGCTCGTCGATGAGCTCGATCGATCGGACGAGGAATTCGAAAGCTTTCTGCTCGAGCTGCTCTCCGAGTTTCAGATCACGATTCCCGAGCTCGGCACCCTTCGCGCGGCCCATCGCCCGATCGTCATTTTGACGTCGAACCGCACGCGCGACGTCCACGATGCGCTTCGCCGGCGATGCATCTACCACTGGATCGACTATCCGCCCTTCGAGAAAGAAGTCGAAATCGTACGGCTCAAGGTTCCCGGCCTGTCGCAACACGTGGCTCGCCGGGTCGTCGATTTCACGCAGCGTCTGCGCCACGAAGACCTCGCCAAACCCCCGGGCGTCGCCGAAACGGTCGAGTGGGCGGAAGCCCTGCGCGTCCTGGCCGTCACGGATCTCGAGCCGACGACGGTGAGTGCAACGCTCGGTTTGGTGCTCAAGTATCATGATGACGTCGAGACGGTCCGCAAGCAGCTGCTGACGAGGCTTCTCGATGCGGGAGCCGCATGATCGGCGCGTCGGTCGAGCACTCGATGGTCGGGTTCGCCCGCGCCCTGAGAAGCGCGGGGATCGCCGTCGGCATCGACCAGACCGAGTCGTTTGCACGGGCATTGGTCCTGGTGGACGCGACGGTGCGTCGCGATTTCTACCTGGCGGCGCGTTCGACGCTCGTCTCGCGCCGCGAAGACCTGTCGCTCTTCGACACTGTCTTCAATGCCTTCTGGACCGAGGAGCGAGCGGCGCCTCCGCGCGGGCAACGGATTCCATGGGCACCGAGGCACGATCACGTTCCCCGCACCGCCTTTGCCGCCTACATGGCGCAGAGGGCGCGGGCCGAGGATCCGGACGTGGAGGTTCCCGAGCACGAGAAGGCCGCGAGCGCGCTCGAGCTTCTGCAGCGCAAGGAGTTCGCTCAGCTCACGGCCGACGAGCTTCGGTCAATCGAGAGGGCACTCCGAGAGCTGCGCTTCGAACCAGCGCTTCGGGTGACGCGACGTCGCGTTCCCTCGCGACGCGGCCGGATCCTGGATCTACGGCGCGCTCTGCGGGCGGCTTCGCGCCACGGCGGCGTGGTGCCGGCGCTTCCCAAGCGACGCCGAAAGGTCAAGCGACGCCCTGTCGTCGTCGTCGCCGACATCAGCGGCTCGATGGAGATCTACTCGCGGATCCTGCTGCAGTTTCTTCACGGCCTCACCCGCATTCACCGCCTGACCGAGACGTTCGTCTTCGCCACGCGGCTCACGTGCATCACGAGCCAGCTCCGGATGCGCAACGTCGACGAGGCGCTCGAGCATGCCGCGGCCGCGATCGCCGACTTCGCGGGCGGAACGCGCATTGCGGAGAGCCTTCGCACGTTCAATCGATTGCACGCCCGCCGCGTTCTGCGGCGGGGAGCGGTCCTGCTGCTCATCAGCGACGGCTGGGAGACCGGCGATCTCAGCCTGCTCGACGCACAGATGCGCAAGCTCCAGAGCCTTTGCCACCGGCTCATCTGGCTCAACCCGCTGCTGGGCCGAGCCACCTATCGGCCGGTCGCCGTCGGCATGTCGATTGCGCTCCAGCACGTGGACGATTTCCTGCCAATTCACAGCCTGCAGTCGCTGCGCGACCTTGCCGCCCACCTCGCGCGGCTCCCTTCGCGCAAGGGCCGGCGCGCCGTTCGGCCACTCCCCTCCCCGGAGTCCTTCGCCGGGGTCGGGATGACGAAGCCTTCCCTGGAGTCGCGACCATGAAGCCTTCCCCGGCGGGACCATGAAGCTCGAGGGAGATTTCCTCTTCGATGCTCCGCTCGAGCAAGTCTGGGGGGCATTGCTCGACCCGGAGGTCCTTGCGGCGACCATGCCCGGTTGCGAAAAGCTGGATCGGGTCGACGGGCAATATCGCGGTGAGCTCAACGTCAAGGTGGGGCCCATCCAAGGCAAATTCAGCGGCAAGGTCGACTTGCGCGACATGGATCCCCCGAGGGGATATACGATGATCGTCGACGGCCAGGGCGCGCCGGGGTTCGTGAAAGCCTCCGCCGTCGTGAAGCTCGAACACGAGGGCGAGGCAACGCGCATGCGGTACAGCGCCGACGCGCAGGTGGGAGGCAAGATCGCGAGCGTCGGCCAGCGGCTGCTCGAGGCATCGGCCCGCGCGATCACGAAGCAGAGCCTCGAGGGCTTGCACGAGAACATCAAAATTCGCGCGGCAGCGGCCAGGAAGGCTGCCGGAGGCGAGCTCGCGCCCGCGCCGCAAGGGCCCGCGGCCGAGGAGCCGCCCGGCGGAACATCGGCCGCACAGGCAGCCGTAGTGCCCCCGCCTCCCGCCCCGGCGACGACCACGCCCGCGGCGTCGCCTCCGGCCGTCGTGCTCAAGCGGGTCAACCAGACCGCTCTTGCCACGAGCATCGCCAAGGAGGTCACGAAAAGCCTGCTGCCGACACCCGTGCTCGTCGGCATCGCCGCCATCGCCATCGCCATCGTCGTTGGATGGCTTCTCCTTCGCCACTGAGCAGTTCACTCGCACCCTCTGGTCCTGCCTCCCGACGCAAAGGCCCCCAACGCAAAGGAGCGTCCCGTGATCCCCGGAACCTTCGACTACCACGCGCCCAAGACCATGGACGAGGCGCTCACGCTGCTTCACACAGTAGACGGGGCCAAGGTCCTCGCCGGGGGTCAGAGTCTGATTCCCGCGATGCGCTTTCGGCTGGCCGCGCCCCAGACCCTCGTTGACATCCGCCACTTGAAAGAGCTCGCGTACGTCGAGGAGCGCGGAGACGCACTGGCCATCGGCGCGCTCACCCGTGAGTTTCAGCTCGAACAGTCCCCGATCGTCGCTCGCTCCTATCCGCTGCTCCTGGACACGGCACACGTGATCGCTGATCCGATCGTCCGAAACCTCGCGACGGTCGGCGGGAACCTTGCGCACGCGGATCCGGCCAACGACCATCCGGCGACGATGCTGGCCTACGGCGCCCAGCTGGTGGCCCGCAAGAAGGGCGCCACACGGACGATCGCCATCGACGATTTCTTCGTGGGCCTGTTCGAGAGCTCGCTCGCAACCGGCGAGATCCTGGTCGAAATTCGCATCCCAAAGCCACCGCCCGGCAGCGGCGGGGCCTACCTCAAGATCGAGCGCAAGGTCGGCGACTACGCCGTCGCCGCCGTCGCTGTCCAGCTGCAGGTCTCGGGCGACGTCATCAAGAGCGTTCGCCTGGGGCTCACGAACGTGAACCCCGTTCCTGCCCGAGCCAAAGCCGCCGAAGCCGCCTTGGTCGGCAAGACCGCGGCCCCGGACGTCCTCGAGGCCGCGGGCCGCGCCGCAGCAGCGGAATGCGATCCCTCCGCCGACCTGCGCGGTCAAGTCGACTACAAGCGCGACATGGTTCGCGTGCTGACGAAACGAGCCGTACGACGCGCCTTCGAACGCGCAAAAGGAGCCACGTCATGAGCCGCCACACGATCACGGTGACGATCAACGGAGAGGCAACCACGCAAGAAGTCGAGGCGCGGACGCTGCTCGTCCACTTTCTTCGCGAAAACGTCGGCCTCACGGGAACGCACATCGGCTGCGACACATCGAGCTGCGGCGCCTGTACGGTCAATCTCGACGGACGACCCGTGAAGAGCTGTACGGTCTTCGCCGTGCAAGCGGATGGCGCGAAGGTTGGCACCGTCGAGGGCCTCGCCGCGGGCGGCAAGCTCCATCCGCTTCAGGAGGGCTTCTGGGAGAAGCACGGCCTGCAATGCGGCTACTGCACCCCGGGCATGCTCATGACGGCACAGGGGCTGCTCCGGAACAATCCGAGCCCGACCGAGGATCAGATCCGCCACGGGATCTCGGGCAATCTGTGCCGCTGCACCGGATACAACAAGATCGTCGAGGCAATTCAGTTCGCGGCCGACAAGCTGCGCACGGAAGGGACCGAGGCCTGAGCCATGACCACCCAACTCGACGACCGCAAAGAGCATCACTCCGCCAAGCCGGCCGGCGTCTCGGCTCAAGTGCCGACCACCGACCACGTGCGCGTCACGACGCCGGACAAGGTGTGCGGCATGGGGCACCGGATGAAGCGCAAGGAAGACCCGCGCTTCATCCAGGGCAAGGGCCGCTACATCGACGACGTGAAGCTTCCGCACATGGTTTACATGGACATCGTGCGAAGCCCGTACGCGCACGCGAAGATCCTCAAGATCGACGCGAGCGCGGCGCTCGCCACCCCCGGCGTGCTCGCGGTCATCACCGGCGAGGATTTGAAGAAGGCGGGCAACCTGCACTGGATGCCGACGATCATGTCCGATACGCAGATGGTCCTTCCCATCGAGAAGGTCGTCTACTACGCGCAGGAAGTGTGCGTCGTGATCGCGACCGAGCGTTACATCGCCGCCGACGCCATCGAAAAGGTCGTGGTCGACTACGAGCCACTTGCTGCGGTGGTCGACCCCTTCGAGGCGCTCAAGGACGAGGTGATTGTCCGCGACGACAAGGCGAAGAAAACCAACCATATCTGGCACTGGGAATCCGGCGACCCGGCGGCTACCGACAAGGCCTTCGCATCGGCCGCCACCGTGGTGGAGCAGGACATCTACCTGCCGCGCATCCACGTCTCGTCGATCGAGACGTGCGGCATGGTCGCCAACTACGACAAGGCGCGCGGCCACATGCAGATCTACATGACGTCGCAGGCGCCCCACGCGCACCGGACCGTGTTCGCGCTCGTCAGCGGCTTGCCGGAGCAGATGATCCAGATCATTTCGCCGGACATCGGCGGGGGCTTCGGGGGCAAAGTCCCCGTCTATCCCGGCTACGTGTGCTGCGCCGTCGCGAGCCTCGTCCTCGGACGGCCCGTCAAATGGATCGAAGATCGGAGCGAGAACCTGCAGGCCGACAGCTTCGCCCGCGATTACCACATGAACGCGAAGCTCGCGGCCGACAAAAACGGAAAGATCGTCGCTCTCAAGGTCAAGACGATCTCCGACTGCGGCGCCGCCGACGCCGCGGCGAACCCCTCGAAATTCCCTGCGGGTCTCTACAGCATCTGTACCGGCTCGTACGACATGAAAGCCGCGCACGTCGCGGTCGACGGGGTGTACACGACTAAGCCGCCGGGAGGAGTCGCGTACCGGTGTTCGTTTCGCGTCACCGAGGCGGTCCACATGATCGAGCGCATGGCCGACATCCTCGCTCACCAGCTCGGTGAAGATCCGGCCGATTTTCGGCTGAAGAACTTCATCCGTCCCGATCAGTTCCCGTACAAGAGCCCCACGGGCTGGGAATACGACAGCGGCAACTACGAAGGCGCCCTTCGCAAAGCGATGGAGATGATCGACTACCGCGCGCTCCGCAAGGAGCAGCTCGAGAGGCGTGCGCGTGGCCAGCTGATGGGCATCGGCATTTCGAGCTTCACCGAGGTCGTCGGCGCGGGACCGTCCAAGGACTACGACATCCTCGGGATCAAGATGTTCGACTCGGCCGAGATCCGCATCCACCCAACGGGCAAGGCGATGGCGCGCTTCGGCACCAAGTCCCAAGGGCAGGGACACGAGACGACGTATGCTCAGATCGTCGCCGAGGAGCTCGGTCTTCCGGCCGCGGACGTGCAGGTGGAAGAGGGCGACACTGACACGGCCCCGTATGGCCTTGGAACGTACGCGAGCCGGTCGACGCCGACGGCGGGGGCTGCCGCCGCGATGGCCGCGCGGAAGATCAAGGCGAAGGCCAAGAAGATCGCCGCCTACCTGCTCGAAGTCGGAGAGGACGACCTGCAGTGGAACGTCGATCGCTTCGAGGTCAAGGGGTCGCCCGAGAAGAAGAAGACGATCCAGGAGATCGCGTTCGCTGCCTACACCAACCATCCTCAGGGTATGGAAGCGGGGCTCGAGGCGACGGACTACTACGATCCGCCCAACCTGACCTTTCCTTTCGGGAGCTACATCTGCGTCGTCGACATCGACACGGGAACCGGTGAGGTGAAGATCCGCCGCTTCGTAGCAGTGGACGATTGCGGGAACATCATCAATCCCCTGATCGTCGAGGGCCAGATCCAGGGTGGCCTGACGATGGGACTGGCTCCCGCGATGTTCGAGGAGATCGTCTACGACGAAAACGGTCAAAACCTCACCGGCACGTTTGCCGACTATCTGCTTCCGACCGCCGTCGAGTCGCCCAAGTGGGAGCTCGGCAAGACCGTGACCCCATCGCCCCACCACCCGATCGGGGCGAAGGGCGTCGGCGAGTCTCCAACCGTCGGCGCGCCGCCCGCGATCGCGAATGCGGTCGTCGACGCGCTCTGGCACCTCGGCGTGCGGCACATCGACATCCCCATCACACCTCAGAAGGTGTGGCGCTTGCTGCGAGCCCACGGCGTCACGGAGTAAGTCCTATGCACCACGCAGCAAGCCACCCGGGATTGCAGCCCGCAGCGACCTCGTCGGACCCGCTGAGCGCCGATCCGCCTCCTTCGTCCGAGCCGCTGTCGACGACGGATCCTCTGACCGCCGCGGTGGAGCTTCGATCGCGGGGAGTTTCCTTCGTCCTGGCCACCGTCGTCCGAGCGGTGGCGCCGACGTCGGCGAAACCAGGGGACAAGGCCGTGCTGACCGAGCAAGGGCTTCAGGTCGGCTGGGTGGGGGGCAGCTGCGCCGAGCCCATCGTGCGAAAGGAAAGTCAGGCGGCGCTGCGCGATGGAGAGTGCCGCCTGCTTCATATCACCCCCGACACCGAAGCCCCGGCCGATCGGCCCGGGCTCTCGGTGCACAAGATGGAGTGCTACAGCGGCGGGGCGCTCGAGATCTACCTCGAGCCGTACTTTCCCATGCCGACGCTGCTCGTCTTCGGAAACGCTCCCGTGGCGCGCGCCCTCTGCGACCTCGGGCGCGCCATGAACTACCGAGTGCTCGTCGTGGATCTCGGCCACAGGCCGCCGATGGGCAACGATCTCGACGTCGTTCGCGACCTCGATCTCCTTCCCGACTTCGATCCCGGATCGACGTTCGCCGTGGTGGCGAGCCACGGTACGTTCGACGAAGAGGCTCTCGAGAAGGTCGCGGCCCTTGACGTCGCCTACGCCGGCTTCGTCACGAGTCGAAAGCGGCGAGACGAGGTCTTTGCGACGCTGGCCACGCGCGGGGTGTCCGGCGAGCGCCTTGCACGCATCCGCGCACCGGCCGGACTCGATCTCGGAGGGCGCCTGCCGCACGAAGTGGCCGTATCGGTGATGGCCGAAATCGTATCGGTCCGACGGTCGGCCCGAACGGCCTCGTCGCGGTCGGCCGCGATCGCAGCGGCGAGCGGCGCCCCGCCGCCGCGTCCAGCGGCCGGCTCCCCCGGACGATTGTCGGTCGCGAGCTGTTGCCATGAAGAATCTCACAAGCCCGGATGACCGCAGCCTCTCGGCGATCGTCCTCGCGGCAGGCCTTTCGCGCCGCATGGGCGGTCGCAACAAGCTTCTTCTGCCGCTGAGCGGCGCTCCGCTCGTGGTTCGCAGCGTCGCCACGCTTGTCGCGGTGCCCTTTGCCGAGGTCGTCGTCGTGACGGGTTACGAGGCCGCGAAGGTCGAAGCAGCGCTTGCGTCGCTGCCCGTGCGCTTCGCGCGAAACCCTCACTATGCGGTGGGGCAGATGACGTCGGTGCGGACGGGCCTGGAAGCCCTTGCGAAACCGACGAAGGCCGTGATGGTGTGCCTCGCCGATCAGCCGCTCCTCACGTCGCAGGACATCGCCGCCATTGCCGCGGCGTTCTTCGATCGCCCTGGCTGCTCAGTACTCGTTCCGACCTTCGACGGCATGCGCGGCAATCCAATCGTTCTCGCAAGAGAGAGTGTCGACGAGATTCTCGCACGCGGCGCGAACTTCGGGTGCAAGCACTTCGTGTCGCAAAATGCCGACTTGGTGACCACGGCTCCGATGGCCACGCATCACGTGCTCGTCGATCTGGATCGACCCGAGGACTACGCGGCCTTGACCGATTCGACGACCGCCCAATGTCGCCCCTGAGGCTCCCGTCTTGCGCGCGCTTCCCCTCCTTCCCACTTCCGAGCCTGCCGCAATCACTCCGCCCAGGTCCGTGCGCCTCTCGCTGACCGATCGGTGCGACCTCGCGTGCATCTATTGCCGGCCGCACAAGCAGGACGGGTATCTCCACGAGACGCTCGACGTGAATGCCTGGAAGACGATGGTCGAGGGTCTCGTGCGGGCCGGCGTGCGACGCGTGCGTCTCACCGGCGGGGAGCCCCTGCTCCATCCCGAGATCGTTGCCATCACGACGCACCTCGCTTCCCTGGGACTCGAGGACCTGGCGCTCACCACGAACGGAACGCGCCTCGCTCGGCTGGCGCAGCCGCTTCGACGGGCGGGCTTGCATCGGCTCAATGTCTCGCTCGATACGCTCGACGCGGCGCGGTTCGCCCGAATGACCCGCGGCGGCCGCCTCGCCTCGGTGCTCGACGGGATCGACGCGGCGCTGCAGGCGGGGTTCGAGCCGGTGAAGCTCAACGCCGTCGTGGTGCGCGGCGAGAACGACTCGGAAATCGAGGACATCGTGCGCTGGTGCTGGGATCGAGGCGTCGTTCCTCGGCTGCTCGAGGTGATGGCCATCGGCGAGGGCGCCAAGATCCAGGACCGGGTCGTGACGGCCGCCGAGATGCGCCTGCGGCTCGCCCACCTCCTCGAGACGCGCGAACCGGAGCGCGAGCTCAACCGCGGCCCGGCCAAGTACGTCCGTGCGCGCCACCACCCGACCCGTCGCGTCGGCTTCATCACCGGCACCAGCGACACCTATTGCAAAGGGTGCGATCGGCTTCGCGTGGCCGGGGACGGCACGCTTCGTCCGTGCCTCGCGACGAACGACGGCGTGCCGGGTGGGAATCCCGCGCGACAGGGCGATCCTCGCGCCGTCGCGGAGGCGGTATCGCGCGCTTGGGCGCTCAAGCCCGACGGCGAGACGTGGAAGGGCTGCACCGAGACGACGGCCGCAAGCGTCTCCATTCGAGGCATCGGCGGCTGACGCGCGTCGCGTGAGCGCGCGTCTCGGCGTTGCTTGCTGCCGAGGGCGGGGAGCGCCGATGATTGGGTCCGCGGAAACTTACGCATGCCGATACCGACCATTGCCGCACTTGCAGTCGTCAGCTTCGTCGCAGGAATTTTCCCCCGCTCTCGTCAAATAACGCCTCCGCAAGCCGCCTGACGCCGACGCGCTCACTTCACATCTTGCGTCATACGTTCGGCTCGCACTTGGCCATGAGCGGCGCACCCACTCGCGCCATCCAGCGCTGTTTGCGGAGCTCGATGCCGCGCGCGAGACCAGTCCTCTCCCAGAGGCGCCGCCAAACGAAGCGGAGATCCGCGCCGTCCGCCCCGAGCACAGCCAGGGCGGCAGTTGCGCGGATGAGTTGGGGGAGGTGGGCTCGGATTCTGCTCAGCATGTCCATGCCTCGTACTAGCGCGCCCGAGGCAATCCGTGACTCGAGGGCTGCTCAATTTAACCGCTCCGCCGCGTTCGGATCGCCGCACGAGGTGCGAGGATGAGCCGTCGCGCAAGCAATGTTCGTACGCCATGCAACCCGCAGCGCGGGGCGCCACGTTTACTGCTCTTCTTCGAACTGACGCACGATCTGCGCGAGAATGCAGGAGGTTCCGACGAAGGTCGCTGCGCAGCTGTCTCTCCGCGCCTGGGTGCCGCGGCATCCGCATCGCGCGGTGTGCGGCACAAACGCTGCTTTGCGAGTGTCCCCATGCCCGAACGATTTCCCGTCGACTTCGATGGCCATCGCGTGACCGCGACGAGCTACGCTGCGAGTAACCCGCTCGGCCTGACGCTCCTTCTCGGTCACGGAGTGCGTGCGGGTCAAGAAGACGAGTTCATGGTCGAGTATGCGACGGGTCTTGCGCAACGGGGTGTCCTGGTCGTGACCTATGACTTCCCGTTCGCGCAACGTGGTCGGCGCGTGCCGGATCGGAGCGACGTTCTCGAGGCTTGTTGCCGCGCCGCGATGGTCGCCGCACGACAGTGTCGACCGACCAATCAGCTCTTCGTGGGCGGCAAGTCACTCGGCGGCCGCGTCGCATCACGCATTGCTGCCGAGGGCGGCCCTGAGATGTCAGGCGTCCGAGGGCTCGTCATTCTGGGCTATCCGTTGCACGCCGTCGGCATGCCCGGCCGGCGACGCGAGCACCACCTCTCCCGCATCGACGCGCCTGTCTTCATCGCGCAAGGCTCCCGCGATCCTCTGGGCAAGCCCGATGATCTTCGTGCCGTCACGGCGGATCTCCCGATGCGCTCCGAGATCTACGTGGTGGAGGGTGGCGATCACTCGCTCGCCGTTCGACGCAGCGAGCCGGACGCCTCGGCGAGGAGTCACGCGCGTGTGCAGGACGAGATCGTCCGGTGGATGACACAAGTGGCCAGCACGGAAGTCGCCGCGTCGGATCGCGCCCGCCCCCGGCCCGTGGCATCTCACAAGCGCGAGCAGCTCCGCTTCCTCCATCGCAGACCGAGCTGAACACAAGGAGACGAACATGGCCACGAGATCTGAGCAGCAGCATGCGGAGCAGGAGCGACGAGGCCCGACGCCCAGGGCACGCAAGCGCGCCGCCGCGAGGAAGAGCCGGCGGGAGAAGTTCGGCACGTCGCACGCCACCGAGCATGCCGGCACCAAGGCGAGCTACGCGCTCGAGAGGCCGTCGCGGGAAGGAAAGGCCTCACGCAAGTCTTCGCGCGCGAGCGCCAATCGCGCCAAGGCCGACACAAACTTCAACCTGCGCGAAGAGATGGTTAAGGGCTCGCCCCAGTCCCGCTCCGCGAAGGCCCGAGCCAAGTCCGCGACCGTGCGCGGCCGGAGGAGCGGGCCGTGATCGCCGCAGAGGTCATGACCGAGAACCCGAGGACGATCCTCGCGACCGACAGCGTCGCCAGCGCGCTCGAGGCGCTCCAGTCGCTCGAGATTCGCCATCTGCCGGTCGTCGACGAGGAAAACAACCTCGTCGGGATGCTCAGCGATCGCGATCTCGGAGCCGTGATGAAGACCTTCACCGAGGGTGAGGATGCACAGCGCATGATCCTTCCTCTCTCGCAGCGGCGCGTGGCGGACTTGATGAGCGGCGGCGTCGTGTCCGTCGATGGCGACACCGCACTCGGCGAGGTGATCGATACGATGCTCGAGCAGCACATCGGCGCCGTTCCCGTCGTCGACGGAGAAGGAACGGTCACGGGAATCATCAGTTACGTCGACATCCTTCGAGCCCTTGGCGACCGAGCGTGAACTCACGAAGGGAGCAGCGGACACGGACGACGAGGCCGGGCGGTCGCGCCGTGCGAGGCGCTGCGAGCGCACGTGCCCGAGGGACCGTCGATCGGCCGCGACGGCGCGCGCGAAGCAACATCGCCAAGAACAAGAAGGTTTCGCTCGCTGACGGCGCCGATCACGGCACGCCGAAGCCCACTGGCAGGACGTAGAGCGGTGTCGCATCGCTCGCCAGGCCAAGCGCGCTTCTGAGTCCATCGTCGTCGAATGCGCCGACAGGAACAGCCGCGAGACCGAGGGCCGTTGCTTCCAGGAGAATGTTCTGGGCGGCGTGCCCGGCCTCGAGGGTGACGTATCGTTCGGCGCGGCCACCGTATTTGGCTCGCGTGCGCGACACGATGCCCACGACCGCGAGCAGGATAGGGGCCTGGAGCACCGCACTCTGGCCGAACGCAGCCCGCCCCATGGCTGCTCGCTCGTCGTGGGTGTCGACGCGCCGCAGGCCATGAGCGCCCGGTTCGTAGTGGTAGACGCCGTCCGCACGCGCGAGGTAGAGCTCGAGCGGGTACAAGGCCCCCGCCGAGGGTGCTGCGCGCAGGCCGTGCGTCGTGTCGGTCACTCCTTGAGCCGCCCAGAGAAGCTGACCGAGCTGGTCGTCAGCCGGCATCCGTGACGAGAACTCGCGGGTCGAGCGGCGACGTGCGATCGCTTCCTCCAGCGAGATCGCTCCTGACCGACGAGGCGCCGGTAACTTGATGTCGACCCCAGAGAACGCCGCGGATGCACCGGCAGGCGCATCGTTCGCGAAGGCGCCCGATGCGCCGACAAGCAGGACGACGCCGACGGCCCGTTCGAGACTGCCGATGGGTTGCATGCGTCCCTTCGAGCAAGGCGCGCGCCGCCGTCCGGTGTGACGTGGACGGTCGACGTGCGGGGCTTCGCGAGGACGGGACGTGCTACTCCGCCCTGGTCCTGCCATGCCCGCCGATTCCGTCACGCGGCACGTGAGGAAGCAGATGGAGGGCGATTCATCGCAATCACTCGCCGCCGGCGCACTCGCGGTGCTTGCACCCGCAGGCGCGGACGGGACGTCCATGCGCGTTCGCGTGCTGCGCGCAGTACTCCGAGCAGAAGGGATCGCCCTGGGCAAGCCTCTCCTTGGGTATGCTGCAGCGACACGATTCGTTGTTGCACTTGGGCTCTTCGTGCACGACGTCCTCATCGTTCCCCGTGAAGATCGGCTTTCACTGTCGGGATGCGTACGACTTGTTCCGCTGACTGCTCGGCGGGTTGCTCGACGCCGCCCCGCGCCTTATCGAGGATCGCTACGACCTCGTCGTCCTCGACGGGTCTAAAGTTCTCGTACCAGAGCCCGATCGCGTAGAGATCCGGCCGTGGCAATAAGCACACGATCTCGTCGGCCTCCGGCGCGAGAACCTCGAGAGTGTCCGTCGACCCGACCGGAACGGCGAGCACGACCCGCCGTGGGTTCTGGCGGCGAATCGCCCGCAGCGCCGCGCGTGCGGTGCCTCCGGTCGCGATTCCGTCGTCCACGAGCAGCACGGTCTTGTCCTTGAGGTCCGGGGCCGTTCCGCCGCGACGGAACCGCTTGCAGCGCTCTTCGACCTCGGCGGTCTTGCGAGCGATGGTTTCCTGCACCTCCGCCTCCGAGGCACCGACCTCGCGCACGATCTGCGCATCGACGAATACCTCGCCGCCTTCGGCCACCGCGCCCAGCCCGAGCTCCGGCTGAGTCGGGGCTCCGAGCTTGCGAACGACCCATACGTCGAGCGGCGCCCGAAGCGCTCTCGCCACCTCGTACGCGACCGGAACGCCCCCGCGTGGAAGACCCAGAACGAGGGGAGATTGCTTGCGCAAGTGTACGAGGCGCTTGGCCAGCTCGCGTCCTGCATGCTCGCGGTCGTGAAAGAGGCGCTTGATTGTCACGGCTCGGGCTCCTTTCAAGAGGGATGCCGGACCGTCGCGACCGACAGTCCGCAACCCCGATGACGTGAACGTCATCAGGTCAAGCGCACTTCATCAAGACCGTCGACGGAGCTCGGTCGAGGCATCGTCGGCGTCATCGATGGCGAAAGCCCGCTCGGCATCGAGTCCGACTCGGACGTCGATGAACGAAGGGCTCTGTTGCGCAGGCTCGGTTACAAGCTCTGATGCGCGAGCGCAAGGTAGCCACCCGCATCGACGGCCACGCGCGTCCCGTAGGCGGCGCCGATGCGCGAGAGGGTCTCCGCCATCCACGCTGCATCGCCGAGCGTCGCGGACTCGAGCCGCATCCGCCGAATGCGCCACGGCGCCATGCGAAGCTCGAGCAACCTACCCGTCGTCGGGTCGAGTTTGGGCAGGTACGCCAGGGCCAGATCGGGGCGGAAGTCCTCGTGCCCGGCGATGCCCTCGTAGTCGTTCAGGAAGTCTCCGCACCCGTAGAGCACGAGCCTGTCCCGCTGGACTTCGATAGGCCGCAGGTGGTGCGACGAGTGTCCGTGGATCACGTCGACGCCGCGTTCGATGAGGGCATGCGCGAAGGCCACGTGCTCGTCGGGCACCTCGTAACCCCAGTTGGACCCCCAGTGAAGCGACGCGATGACGATGTCGCCGCGCCGCTTCGTGCGCGCGATGCGCTCGCCGACCGCGTCTGCTTCCCGCTCGGTACAGTGCCGCAGCATCCAGAGGCCGGCCCTGTCCTGCTTGGCCGCCCAGGATCGAGGAATGCCGCTCGACGAAGCCCCGAGAGCCAGGACGCCGACGCGTCCGGCCCGAACCGGCAGGAATGCGAACCTCTGGGCTTCAGCGAGCTTGGGGCCCGCGCCAGCCGTCGCGATGCCGGCTCGGTGAAGCGAGTCGAGTGTTTCGAGAAGCGCGCCGCGCCCCCAGTCGAGCGCATGGTTGTTTGCCAGTGTGCACACGTCCAGACGCGCCGCCGCAAGACACCGGACGTTGTCTGGGTGCATCCGGTAGTGGATGCCCTTGTCCGTCCACGGGACGCCGTCGGCGGTCACGGCGGTCTCGAGGTTGGCGATGCGCAGGTCCACGCTCGCGAGCACCCGCGTCGCATCGCCCCAGGGGTATCCGAAGTCGACCGGTCGAGCGATGGGGCCATTCGTACTTTCGGCCATCTCCACGTACTGGCGAGCGTCGCGCACGTACGGCTCGAAGATGGCAGGCGAACACGGATGGGGAAGGATCTGGTCCACGCCTCGCGCCGTCATCACGTCCCCGCACAGGCAT
Organism: Polyangiaceae bacterium; assembly: GCA_035622655.1. Classification (GTDB taxonomy): domain Bacteria; phylum Myxococcota_A; class Polyangia; order Polyangiales; family Polyangiaceae; genus Palsa-1150. The sequence continues at coordinate 20,180 of DASPUY010000197.1, read as the reverse complement.
AGGGCCACCGGGAGAGCATCCATGGCGATGGCTACGCGACCAGAGCCAAGGTAACGAGGGCGAGCGGCGGGCGCATGCAGTCCCTTCCTCAGCGTGCTGTTCGCGCGCTGCCGTGCTGCGCAACCGCTGCGGCCAACCAACGATACGCGCGGTTGCGGAGGCTAGCCGTCTCGCGGAAGGCCGGTCCGTGCATGGCGGACGTCGGAGCCTCGAGGGCGCCGGCCTGCGCCCACGTGCGTTGCTGGCCGCGCACGGGTTCGTGCTCGCCTGAGAATGTGGCCAGCGCTCGGTAGAGCCCCGCAATCGTCTCGATGTCCGATGCGTGTCGATGAAGCTCGTCGGCACGCTCGAGGACTGCGACCCGGCGACGCAGCTCTTCTGCCTCGCGTCCTCGGCCGAGCCTCTCGAGCCAGCCCGCGAGTGCATAGGTCCTCTTCCGGAGGGCGTCGATTGAGCTCTCCGCGATCGCCTGTTCCCAGGACGGCGGAAGGCCCCGCAGATGGCGCGTAACCGACTCCGCCATGGGCGGGACATACTCGCAGGTCCGAACCCGGTTCATCATCCGATGCAGCGTGCGAACGGTGTGCCGTCGATTGCGCGCGCGCCTGCCCATCGCGGTTCGGCGAGCGATCCGAAGCGCGCCGCGCGCCCGCTCCCGGGGAGATCCTGTACGATGTCCAGCGTGATCGCGGAAGAACGTTCTGGTTTCCCACGGAGGATCGATGCAAGTCTCGGCGGAGATCCGGTGGTTCTGGACGGGGCAGGGCCCCTGCCTGCTGGAGGCATGGTTTCGGGATCCGAAGGGACATCCAGTTGCGCCTGGCGGCGGCCATTCACGGACCGACGAGTACCTGCGTGACGAGGGTCAGGAGCAGCTCGGGATCAAGCGGCGTGGAGGCAAGAAGGGCATCGAAGTCAAAGGCCTCGTCGCCGAGCTGGGGGAGATTCGGACCGCGCCGTTCATCGGACGCGTCCAGCTTTGGACGAAGTGGACCTCGGAGGCGCTGGAGCTGACGCCAGCCGCGTCGGTGCGCACGGACAAGCGGCGCTGGCTGAGGACGTTCGCCGCGGACGGGCAGGTCCTCGTCGAGGTTGCCTTGGATGGCAGCGAGAAACCGGTGACCGGATCGCCGCCTGCGCGCGGCTGCAATGTCGAGCTCGCCGAGGTGCGGATCGGCAGCATGTGGTGGACGCTCGGGTTCGAGTCGTTCGGCTCCCTCGACACCGTGGAGGCGGACCTGCGCGCAGCGGCCGCCCTCGTCGCACGAGAGCGCCATCCGCCTTCGCTGGATGGCTGGACGCCGGCCAGCTATCCGCGCTGGTTGAACGAAGTGCTTCGACGCCGGTGATCTCGGCCGACGAAGAACCCTCGTGCAACTCCGATGTAGGCGCTCACAGCGCGATGACCCACGCGCCCTCGATCGCGCGGATGAGCCATGCGCCGAGATTGAACCAGCCCGCGCTCCGGTCGATGACCTCGGCGTCTGCGGACGCGACGTGTCGCTCGCCGGCGAGGCACGCGTCTGGGTTCCTCACCAGATGGACGCAGACCGGGAGCTCCCAGCGAGACGCGTGCTCGAGGAAGAGCGCGCGCAGCTTGCCGGAGCTCGCGACGGGCGCGTCCAGGTAGATGCGCGCTCCGGACGTGCGGAGAATGGTCAGGGCGGCGCCGATGCGCTCCACCGCTTCTGTCGTCTGCCGGACGGGTCGGTAGCTGCCATGAAGGCCAGCGAGGTCGCGGATCGCGCCGTCGGCGCATGCAAGCAGCGGCCCGCCCCCGAGCGCGACCTCGAGGGTGATGATGACGTTCAGGCCGTCGATGACGAGCGTCTGCCTGTGCACGTCCTCCGGGCCCTCTTCGAGCTTTGCGCGCCGTCGCCGCTCGCCCTCGGAGACGACGCCCCGTACGAGGGCGAGACGCTGACGTGCCGCGAGCTGGTGGTGATCGCCGACGAAGCGCACCGCGCTCTCGCGCGAGTAGCCGCGGTCGATGAGCCACGCGACGTCGTGCGCGGCATCGCGCAGCCGGGCGAGCTGCAGCGAGTCGAACCACTTCGCATCGTCCGGATCCGGGCCGCGGGAGGCGTGCGACAAGGGCGTTTACCCTACCGCCACGCCCAGGCGGACGCACTTGTTCGGATGCGCGCTGAGACCCAAGGCGCCCTGCGATTCAAGAAGCACGCGCTGGCGCCGGTGCGATGTCGCCGACCTGTTGAACGTTTTGAGGCCGCACGTCGTTGGATTGCTCGACGCGAAGCAGACCGGCGAGGCATTCGCCGGCGGCAAGCACATTCCCGGCGATCTGGCCGAGGCGGTCTCAGCCCGTGTTCTCGCTGGGTTCCGGCGTAGGGATTCGAACCCCAATAAGCGGAACCAAAATCCGCTGTCCTGCCATTAGACGACGCCGGAGAAATGGGGCCCGTCGAACCCGCCCCGCGACCGGTGCCCGCGCCAGCCTACGGTATCGCACCGCAAACGCAACGTCCCCGACGGCAGAGGAACTTCCGACCGCGTCCGGCGGTCCACTCGACCGATGGCGCGACGCTCGGTGACGGCCGCCGAGACGCGAGGGCAGGGCTTTGCGTGCGTCGAGGAGAATCGTGCACGATGGAGCGGGGTGCCCTTGCCTGACGAACTGGAGCTCCGATTCGTCGAGCGGCTGATCCAGCGGGACGAGCAGGCGTTCAACGCTCTCGTGCGAACCTATGAGGGGCGCATTTTCGGGCTGATGCTTCGGATGATCGGCAATCGCGCGGAAGCCGAGGACCTGGCCCAGGAGGTGTTCGTGCAAGTGTTCAAGGCCATCGGGTCCTTCCGGGGCGAGTCGAAGCTTTCGACGTGGATCTACCGGATCGCGATCAACTTGTGCAAAAACCGCAGCAAATACTTACGAGTGCGCCACGCCGGCGACGAGGAGCAGCTCGACTCCATGGATGAGCGTGTCGACCCGACCCATCCGCATCGGCCCACGGTCGCGGACATCGCGCGGCCCGACGACATGGTCGAGGGCCGGGAGGTCGAACGCATCGTCCGGCGCGCCATCTTCGAGCTCGAGCCCAGCTTTCGCGAGTGCCTCGTGCTACGTGACATCGAGGACTTGAGCTACGACGAGATCGGAGCGATCACCGGTCTCCCGGAGGGGACGGTGAAGAGCCGCATCCACCGCGCGCGCGGCCAGCTGAAGGAAATCGTGGAGCGCGACCTCGGTGAGAAGCTCTCATGACCGAACCGCGCGGACTCGATGACGAAGATCGCGACGGCCAGATCGTTCGCGAGCTCCTCAAGCGCTCGCTATCGGCCCCGTCCCTCCACGAGACGCCGAACCTGCTGCCCGGCGTGCAGCGCCGGATTCGCAGGTTGTCACGCGGCAAGTTCTTCGCCGATGGATGGAGCACCGCCCAGACGCGGACGAGCTACGTCATCGTCGGCTTGCTCACGATCGTGATCGTCCTTCTCGCCTACTGCGCCCTGGGCGCGCTCGGGTCAATCGGCGCGCGATAGGCTTGCCCTGTTCGGTGCCGGCGCCGGTTACACCCACCGCGCAAGGACCACGGTGATGTTGTCCGGTCCGCCGTTCTCGTTGGCTTTCGCGATGAGACGCGACGCCGCCATCTTCAGGTCCGCGGTCGCGCGAAGCATGTCGAGCATTTCGGGATCGGCGACCGGACCCGAAAGCCCGTCCGAGCAGAGGAGGTAGATGTCCCCGGCGCGCGGCTGCTCGAGCCGGGTGTCGACCTTGACCGTGTCCTTCATCCCGAGAGCCCGAACGATCACGTTCTTGTGCGGGAAGTTCGCGATCTCCTCGGGGGTGAGCCGCTTCATCTTGATGTAGTCGTTGAGCAGCGAGTGATCCTCCGTCAGCTGCTCGAGCTTGCCCTCGCGCATGCGGTACACCCTGGAATCGCCCACGTGCGCCAGGTAGACGCCGTTCTCCACCGCAAAGAGCGCGACGATCGTCGTGCCCATCCCGCGCTGCCTCGGATCGCGCTGCGCGCTCTCGAAGATGCGAAGGTTGGCCAGCTTGATAGCCGTAATCAGCCGGTTTTCTTCGTACCCCTTCGAACGGTCCATCTTGTAGGGCCACGTTCGCTCGGGGTCGTTCGCCGTCAGCGCGAAGAACTCGCGCATGGCGTCGACCGCCATCTTGCTCGCGATCTCGCCGGACGCATGACCCCCCATCCCGTCCGCAACGATGTAGAGACCGCTCTCCTCGATGATCGAGAAGTTGTCTTCGTTGTGCGTGCGCTTCATGCCGACGTTCGTTTCGCCGGCCACTTCGATACGCAGGGAGCCTGCCACCACAGGCGATCGTCGCAAGGACGCCTACAAGGTGTCCAGTGCTTAGTTGAACGATCGGTGGACGCCGATCCGGATCGCCGGTCGCAACCCACCCTTGACGCCATCCCCGGCCGAAACCGGCTCACCCGAGAGCAATGCCGCTTCCAGGTCGCGATTCCGAGGCCGGTCGAGCTCGCGAGTCGAACCCCGACCGCACGCACCTTTTTGTCTCACCGAGCGCTTGTCGCTGTCGCTGCCCCGCAGAGCTTCACTGGGGCGCGCGGCGCAGGACGACCGCGATCTCGCGAAAATTCCCGCCGCCGAACACCAGCAGTTTGGCCGATTCGCCGACCGCGTGGCGCGAGATGCGATCCGCGAGAGCCTCCGCGCTCGTGATGGGCTGGTCATCGATCGCGACGATCTGGTCGGTGCCTGCTTTGAGCCCGGCTTGCTCGGCGGGGCTCTGCGGAGCCACGGCCGCAATTCGCACGCCTCGAACGGCTCCGGAAGACACGGGCTCGACGCGGACGCCCAGCCACGGAGTGGGGGCGGACGCCGGCGCGACGCTCGGCTGTGCGTCGGCAGGGACACCGGCCGCCGCCGGGGGAGGCTGCCTCAAAAACGATCGGATGGCCGCAACCGGCGCGCCGAGGATCACGGGCTGACATCCCGCCGCTTCCTTGTTCGTCGAGTCGCTCGCGGCCGTCGCGACATCTCCGGCCGGTGGGGTCGTTTCGAGGCCCCGACAAGCCCGTACGAGCACCGCGACGACGCTGCCGGCGGCATCGATGAGGGGAGCACCGGCGAGCGGCGGCCCCTTGACGTCGACGGCCAGCATTTGCGAGAGAGGCTCGCCCCCACGGGCATGCGCATCGGTTCGGCCCTTGAGCGCTGCGATCGCCGGACCCAGGCCCGCACCGTGTGCGGGAAGCATCGCATGGATGCCCGTGCTGGCAGGGTCCGACTCGCTCGCGCTGAGCCCTTCGGTCCAGTGGTTCGGCTCCGGAACGAGCAGTGCGAGATCGAACGATTTGCTGCTCTGGCCGAGCTTGGCGTGAACGGTGGTTCCGTCCGCATAGCGAACGTCCGCTCCCTCGCGTTCGGACAGTCCTGACAGTGCGGTCAGGATGCGACCATCGCCGGCCAGCACGGTTCCAACGGCCGCCGGGTTGCCGTTCCTGAGGATCGCCACCACACCACGCCGGACATGCTGGTAAAGCTGCTGCGGCGTGAGCGGGGCAGCGGTCGCCGCGGCCTCGGCCTCCTGGGGCCCGGCCTGGGGCGGGGGCTCGCTTCCTGGCAGCGGGGGAAGCGCGGGTGGCTGTGCGACCGCAGGTGAAGCGGCCAGAAACCAAGCGACGACGGCCCCGCACGCAAACACTGGCTTATACACGGCGCTCATGATAGCGCGCGAAGCGTGCAAGCGCCGATCCGAACTTCGTACCGAACGGCGCCCGATGGGGGACACGTCTCGCCCTTTCGCTCCGGGCCGACGGTCGGTTACGCAGCGGTGTGAAAAAAGCGCAAAAGCCGCGCCATGGCGGATCCGCACCCTTCTCCTTCGCTCCCTCCCAGCGACGAGCCCGAGTCGCCGTTGTGGCTGCCGGCTCTCGGAGCCGCGCTCTTCCTTCTTGCCGGTGTGCTCTGGGCGGCTTGCCCTTCCTCGAACCGAGGCGACTTTTCGCCGGCGCCCCCGCGGGGTTCGGCGCACTCCGCGGCTGCCCCCGGCCCGCGCCCCCTTAGTCACGCCGAGAGGGCTGCGCGCACGGACGATTTGCGGTAAATCGCAACCGCACTATGAGGGATTTTCGCGTCGGAGTCGTCGGCGCTTCCGGATATTCCGGCAGCGTCGCTGTCCGACTGCTCGCGACCCACCCGCGAGCGCAGCTTTCGTTTGCCACGAGTGATCGATGGAGTGGCGAGAGCGTCGGCCCCCACCTGGGGGTTCGCCTGGGCGCCGACCTGCGCTTCGTCCCGAATTCCGCCGCCATCGAGTGTACCGAAAAGTGCGATGCGGTGGTGCTGGCGACTTCGGCGGAGGTCTCCGTCAGGCTGCTCCCGGCGTTCGCCGAGCGTGGCAAACAGGTAATCGACCTTTCCGGTGCGTTCCGTTTGACCGCCGACGCCTATCCTCACTGGTACGGCTTCGAACATGACGCACCGCAATGGCTCGAGCGGGCCCATTACGGTCTACCGGAGCTTTTCGGTCCACCGACCCCCGCTTCACCGGTGTCCAATCCGGGATGTTTTCCGACCGCGGCGCTCCTGGCGATCGGTCCGCTGGTTCGCGCTGGGTTGGCCCACCCGGAGGGCATCGTCATCGACGCGAAGAGCGGCGTCACGGGAGCGGGCCGACAGAGCGGAGAAACGTACTCGTTCGCCGAGGTCGACGACGACTTTCACGCATACAGCGTGCTTTCGCACAAGCACACGCCCGAGATCCACCGCGGGCTCTCGCGGCTATCGCGGGGCGTGAGCGTCACCTTCACGGCACACCTGCTCCCCGTGCGGCGCGGTTTGCTCGCCACCTGCTATGCGCGGCCCCGCGAGGGAGCCACTCCGGAGCGAGTCGCCGAGTGCCTCGCCGACACGTACGCGAAGTCGGCCTTCGTTCGCGCGCTTGCTCCCAATCGGATCGGCCTCAGGGGAGTCGTCGGCACCAACGAATGCCACGTGGGGGCAACTGCCGACGACAAGGTCGTCATCGCAATCGGCGCGATCGACAACCTTCTCAAGGGAGCGGCCGGACAGGCGATCCAGAACCTCAATCTCATGAACGGGTGGCACGAGGCCTCGGGCCTGGACGGCCTGCAGCGTGTGGCCCCGTGATCCGCGGCTGCCGGACGGAGGCTGATCGGTGAGAACCCCGAGCGGATTCGCATATGCCGGGATCCATTGCGGCATCAAGGCGGCGAAGACCGACCTCGCGCTGGTTTACAGCGAGGCGCCTTGTGCCGCTGCGGGAGGCTTCACCGTCAACGCCGCACGAGCGGCCCCCGTGCGCGACGCCGCTTCGCGCCTGCCCGCCTCCAACATCCGCGCCATCGTCGCCAACAGCGGCAACGCCAACGCCCTGGTCGGCGACGACGGAGAGCGCGACGCAAGAGAGGTGCGTGCAGCGGTCGCGCGGGCGCTCGGAACCGAAGACGACAGCGTTCTCTGCGCATCGACCGGAATCATCGGCGTACGACTGCCGGTGCAGAAGATCGTCGCCGCCGCGCCTGCCCTGGCGGCTGCGCGCGGACCGGGAGTCGAGCGGGCGGCCCAGGCCATCCACACGACCGATACGAGGGTCAAGCTGGCGAGCCGGACGATGCAAGTCGGGGGCGTCGACGCCACGTTCGCCGCCTTCGCCAAGGGCAGCGGGATGATCGCGCCCGAGCTCGCGACGGTGCTTGCGTTCGTCACGACCGACCTGGCCGTGACACCCGCGGCCCTTCAATCGGCGCTCGACCAGGCGATGAAGGCGAGTTTCGACATGATCGCCCTGGACGGCGGCATGAGCACCAACGACGCCGTGTTCGCGCTTGCCAATGGCCTCGCGAACAACCCGCGGGTCGAGGAGGGAACGCCCGAGCACGCGGCGCTCACGGAGACCCTCGAGGCCCTGTGCGTGGAGCTGGCGCGCGAAATCGCGGAAGACGGCGACGGCGCCACGAAGCTCATCGAGGTGCGCATCGGAGGCGCCCCGAACGACGAAATCGCCCGCGAGCTCGCGCGTGCGGTCGCGGGATCGAACCTCGTCAAGACATCCGTGTTCGGCGCGGACCCGAACTGGGGGCGCGTGCTGATGGCGGTCGGCGGCCGTGTCGGCGCGAGGCGCTGGCCCGTCGACCCGAGCCGCGCGCGCGTTCACGTGCAGGGCGTCTGCGTCTATGAAGAGGGGGCCCCGACCGGCGCAGACCCTGTCGCTCTGCGCGCTAAAATGCGCGAGCCGCAAGTGACCATCGACGTGCGGCTCGCGGAGGGGACGGCCCGGGCCACCGCGTGGGGCTGCGACCTCAGTTACGACTACGTGAAGATCAACGCCGACTACACCCGCTTGACGCATGCGTCGGCGGACGCGGCGACCGCGCGCGACGACCGGCTCACCAACTACAGCCCCGGCTTCAAGCGCGCGCTTCTGGTGGAGGCCCTCAGCTACATCGCGCGCTTCACGAACACGCGCGCCGTCGTCAAGTACGGCGGCGCGGCGATGGTCAAGGATTCGCTCAAGGCGAGCTTCGCGAACGACATCAATCTGCTGCGCAGCGCGGGGCTGCTGCCGATCGTCGTGCACGGCGGTGGACCCGAAATCACGCAGACGCTCGAGGCGCTCGGAATGGGCAAGAGCGAATTCGTCGACGGCGTGCGCGTGACGGGGCGGGACGACGTCAAGGTCGTCGAAATGGTCCTCACGGGAAAGATCAACACGGAGCTCGTATCGCTGCTCAATCAGTCGAGCGCCCACGCCGTCGGTGTATCGGGTAAGGACGCCGGACTGCTGCGTGCGCGCAAGCTGATCGGCGAAGGCGGCCGAGATCTGGGCATGGTCGGCGAAGTCACGCACGTGAACCGCGAGCTTCTGGAAGTGCTCCTCGACCGCAAGTACGTGCCGGTCGTCTCCCCTGTCGGGCTGGGAGAGGACGGCGAGGGGTACAACATCAACGCGGACGCGGCGGCAGCCGAGATCGCGATCGCGCTGAAGGCCGAAAAGCTCATCTACCTCACGGACGTGGCGGGCATCCTCGAAAACGGAGAACTGATCAGCGAGATCGCAGCCAGCGAGCTGGCCAAGAAGATCGCCAATGGGACCGTGCGCGGAGGGATGGTGGCCAAGGCGAAGAGCGTCCTGCGCGCCATCGAGGGCGGTGTCGCCAGCGTGCACATCCTCGATGGCCGCGCTCCGCACTCGGTCATCGCCGAGCTCTTCACCGATCGGGGTGTCGGCACGCTCGTTCACCGCGATTGAACGCACCCGACGCGGGCGTCGCGCGAGCGCCTTTCCCCACCGACGTCCTCACGAACGTTGCTTCGCCTGGCGCGAAGTCGCTCCGATCAGGGCGGACAGCCGCCCATGCACGACGCCACGTCGTTCGCCGCGGTGTTCGCCGTGCTGGACGTTCCTTGCTCGCACGTGGAGGTGCAGTTGTTCGGAAAGCCTCCGCAGGCTCCGGAGTTCTCGAACGTGCACTGCAGGATGGCGGCGCACCCCGCGGTGGACGTGCAGGTCGCTTCCGCGCTCGTGCAGTCGCTGCACTTGCTCTCGTTGCAAGAGCACAAGTCGAAGGAAGAGGAGCTGCTGCTCCCCCCCGATCCAGCGCTTGAGCCGGAGCTGCTCGACGAGCCCCCCGTGCCCGAGCTCGACGAGCTCGACGAGCTCCCCGTGCTCGAGCTCGACGATGCGCCCGTACCCGACCCCGACGCGGAGCTGCTGCTGCCGCCGGTCGTCGTCCCGGCCGAGCTGCTACTGCCCGCGGCGCCGCCCGCCGTGCTGCCTGAGCCACTGCCCCCCTGACTTCCGCCGGTCGAGGTGCTCGCTCCATTTCCGCCATTCGAGGACACCCCGCCGCCGGTCGATCCCGTGGTGCTGGCCGACGAGGCACCGGTGACCGCATCGCCGACGGCTTTGGGGGAATCGCCGCTGTCGGCGGCGCACGCGTACAGCAGTACAGCGACCGTGTAGAAGGCGGCGCGCCGGCTTGCGCGCGCGATGCGCGCGCGCCCACACCACCCCGCCCCACGGATCGCCGTGTGATCCTCCGACGACACCAAGAGTACCCCAGCGATCAGTACCTCGACGCGCTGGTGAGCAGGCCCCCCCAACCTGCACCAAGCCGGAAGCTCCGCTCACGTCGTTGCCGGTCCGCCGCGCGGCGGGGCCCCACCTTCGAGCAGAAGCTCGCCGAATGCCTGACCGCCTGCACCCAGCAGTCCCGCGAAGTGCCTCAGGAGCTCGCGGTTGTCGAGCACGCCGAGCGACTGCATCTCGAGCGCGCCGATCCGGTCCTCCGGCGTGAACGCGCTCGCCGTTCGCTCCATCGACAGCTTGTCCGGGTCGTAGGCGCTCCGCGCCGCCGTCGTCGCCAGGATCGTGTAATCGTCGCCGCGGCGCAGCTCGAGCGTCACGCTCCCACTGATCGCCGGCGCAACCCAGCGCGTCAACGCTTCCTTGAGCATCAGCGCTTCCGGGTCGAACCACCGCCCCTCGTAGAGGAATCGGCCAAGCCGCCGTCCGAGCGCGAAGTAAAGGTCGGTCGTATTCTCGTTGTGGACGGCGCTGAGCAAGCGCTCGTAGACGACGTGCAGCAGCGCCATTCCGGGTGCTTCGTACACGCCGCGGCTCTTGGCATCGATGACACGGTTTTCGATCTGATCGCTCATGCCGAGCCCGTGCCGGCCACCGACTGCATTCAGCGCTCTGAAGCAATCGAACGTGGACGCGAACCGCTGACCGTTCACGGATACGGGCACTCCGCGCGCCAGCTCGATCGTCACCTCTTCGGGGCTCACCTCGACGTCGGATCTCCAGTGGGCCACACCCATGATGGGGTCGACGATCCGCAGGCTCCGGTCGAGCCGTTCGAGATCCTTCGCTTCGTGGGTTGCGCCGAGAAGGTTGGCATCGGTCGAGTACGCTTTCTCGGCGGCCATCGTGTACGGCAAGCCGATCGACGCCAGATACGCGCTCATTTCCTTGCGGCCGCCGAAGGCATCGACGAACGCCCGATCCAGCCAGGGCTTGTAGATCTCGAGCGAAGGGTTGACGAGCACGCCGTACCGGAAGAAGCGCTGGATGTCGTTGCCCTTGTGGGTGCTGCCGTCGGAGAACACGTTCACTCCGTCTTCGCGCATCGCACCGATGATGGCGGTCGTCGTCACGGCGCGCCCGAGAGGCGTCGTGTTGAAGTACTTTTTGCCCCCGCTCGACAGGTGAAACGCTCCGCACTGAATGGCGACGATCCCTTCACGCACCAACCGGTCTCGGCAATCGACGAGCCGAGCGGCTTTCGCTCCATGCGTCATGGCGACGGGCGGGATATCGGCGACGTTGCTCTCGTCGGGCTGAGCGAGGTCCGCCGTGTAGGCGTAGACGTCCAGCCCCTGGCGTGACATCCAGGCGACGGCGCAGCGCGTATCGAGGCCCCCGGAGAAGGCGATGCCGATCCGTGTGCCTTTCGGGGGAAGCGAGCGGTGGATGCGACTCATGGAGCGTCAGATACACGGACGCGGGGCCCAGCGATAGCCCGCCCGCGACTGGCGCCGCTTCGGCGAAGAAGGTACACGCCTGCCATGGCTGGCATCGCTCGAACGAGCGCGACCGGTTCGGCGGGCATGCTGCCGGAGCTTCTCGAGTGGTCGTCGTCGTTCGCGCAGGACAGGGCGCTCGTCCGCGAGGATCTGATCGGCAGCGCGGCTCACGTGACGATGCTCGCGCGAACGCGGATTCTCGGCCTCGACGACGCGCGCACACTGCGAGACGCCTTGCGCGCCATGTACCAGGAAGCCTGCGCGGGCAATCTTCGGCTGCCGCCCGACGAAGAGGACGTGCACATGGCCGTCGAGGCGGAGCTCGGAAAGCGGGCCGGCGCCGTGGCCGCGCGGCTGCACACGGCGCGTTCGCGCAACGATCAAGTCGCGCTCGACCTCCGCCTTCACGTCCGCGAGCAAGGCGCGGCGCTGGGGCGCGAGGTGGGCCGGCTGGTCGGCGAACTGGCCGAGCGCGCCTCTCGGGAGGGCCACGTGCTGCTCCCCGCGTACACGCACCGTCAACGGGCGCAGCCCGTGAGCGCGGCCTTCCTCGTCGCCTCCTGGGGGACCGGCCTCGCACATGCCGCACGGACCGTGTCGTACGCGCTCGATCATCTCGAGATGCCTCTCGGCTCGGGCGCGTGCTCGGGGACGTCGCTGCCCATCGACCGCGATCTCTTGGCGCGCCTTTTCGCTCCGTGGCGACCGACGCGCAACGCGCTGCACACCGTGGGGGACCGCGACTTCGCGCTCGACTGGTCGTGGGCGGCCGCCCGGATCGTCCTCGCGCTCGGACGCGTGGCAACCGACATCGTCGACTTCTCCACGAGCGAGTTCGGGCTCGTGCGGCTGGACGGAGCCATCTCCGCGGGGTCGAGCATGATGCCTCAGAAGAAGAATCCCGACGTCTTCGAGCTCGTGCGGGCGAAGAGCGCCCGGGCCACTGGCAACGTGACGGCTCTCTTGACGCTCATGAAGGGATTGGCGAGCGGGTACAACCGCGATCAGCAGGACGATCGCCTGCCGGTGCTCGAGGGCGGACCGCTGGCGCGAGGGTGCGTTCGCGTCGTGTCACTCGCGCTTCCCCACGTGCACTTCGACGGCGAGCGCGGACGCCACATGCTCGAAGAGGGGTTCACCCAGGCCACCGATCTCGCAGAAGCGCTGGTGCGCCGAGGCATCCCGTTCCGGGAGGCATACAAGGCGGTCGGCGCGCTCGTCGCGCTTGCGCTGGACGCGGGAACGCCGCTTCGTTCGCTCGACCCGAGGCGCGCGAGGGAGATCCACCCCGCCCTCGACGCGGAATGCCTGCAGGCTCTCGAGCCCGAGGCGGCGGCGGCCGCGAAGGAGAGCGCCGGCGGCACGGGACCTCACGCCGTCGAATCTCAAATCGCCTGGCTTCGCGACCGTGCGGCGGCGATCCAGGCGGAGACCGAGGCTCACGGCTCGCTCGAGATGCTGGCGAAGCGGATATTCGCGGAACCGCTGGAGAACTCGCGATGAAGGCGCAAAAGCGCGACTTTTTGAACTTGACCGATCTCTCTCTGACCGAGGCGCGCGAAGTGCTGGCCCTGGCGGCCCGCCTCAAGGCCGAGCCCAAAGGAGCCCGAACGCGGTTGCTTCCGGGACGCGCGGTCGCCATCGTCCTCGAGAAGGCCAGCACGCGGACGCGCGTATCGTTCGAGGTCGGATGTGCGCAGCTCGGCATGCATCCGGTCGTCCTCGGCATCCAGGGGAGCCAGCTCGGGCGCGGCGAGCCGATCCGGGATACGGCGAGGGTGCTTGCCGGGTACTGCGACGCGATCGTCTTTCGCACCTCGGCGCGGACGAGGCTCACCGAAATGGCGACGGCGAGCGTCCCGGTGATCAACGCGCTTTCCGACGATGGGCATCCGGTGCAGGTCCTGGCCGACGTCTTCACGATCGAGGAGCAGCTGGGCACCATCGCCGGCAAGCGCATCGCCTTCGTGGGCGATTGCGGATGCAACGTTGCTCGCTCCTGGGTCGAAGCGGCGCCGCTGTTCGGGTTCGATCTCGTGCTCGCCGGACCTCGGCAGTTCGGCCCTCCGCAGAGCGAGCTCGCTCGCGCCGGTGCTCGCGTCACGAGGGCGCACGATCCGTCCAGCGCCCTGCGGGACTGCGACGTCGTATACACGGATGTCTGGACGAGCATGGGTCAAGAGTCGGAAAGCGACGAGCGGGCCGGCGCCCTCTCGGGCTGGACGATCGACGCGGCCATGCTGCGCGTCGCGAAGCCGCAAGCAATCGTCCTTCATTGCCTTCCGGCGCACCGCGGCGAAGAGATCGACGCCGAGACCCTCGAAGGGCCCCGCTCGCGCATCTGGGAGCAAGCGGAGAACCGGCTTCACGTGCAGAAGGCGCTCCTCACGTGGTTGCTCGGAGTCACGCCGCAAGCGATCGGCTGACGTGATCCGCACGCGTTTCGCGCCGTCCCCCACGGGCGAGCTGCACCTGGGCGGCGCGTGGACGGCGCTCGCATCGTGGGTGATCGCGCGTCGGCGATCGGGCGAGTGCCTGCTGCGGCTCGAGGACCTCGATGCGCCGCGCGTCGTGAGCGGCGCCGAGAGACGCATCACGGAAGACCTGCGCTGGCTCGGCTTCGACTGGGACGCTGCGCCCGTGCGCCAGAGCGAGCGACGCCCGTTCTACGAGAGCGCGATCGAGCGCCTGACCGCTGGCGGTCTCACCTATCCTTGTGATTGCTCGCGCGCGGAAATCGCGTCGGTCGCGAGCGCCCCCCACGAGGGAGAGGAGCTCGTCTACCCGGGCACCTGCCGCGAGCGCGACCCGAACCGGCGAATGAAGCGACCCCCGTCCCTCCGCATCCGCGTTCCCGACGCCGTCGTGCAGTACGAGGACGCCATCCTCGGGCCCGTCGCACAGAACCTCTCCAAGCAAGTCGGCGATTTCGTCCTGTGCCGTGGCGACGGCGTATTCGCCTACCAGCTCGCCGTGGTCGTGGACGACCTCCAGATGCGGATCACCGACGTCATCCGCGGCTCCGACCTCGTGGGTTCGACGCCGCGACAGATCTGGCTCGCAAGAGCGCTCGGGGCGACGCCACCGCGGTATGGCCACGTGCCTCTCGTCGTCACTGACGACGGCAAGCGACTGGAGAAGAGGAGCTCCGGAATCACGATCGCCGGCCTGCGCGCCTCGGGTGTAGGTCCGGAGGCCGTCGTGGGGGCTCTCGCGCACGGGCTCGGCCTCGCGCAGACGCCGGCGCCCGCGACACCCCCGCAGATCGCGGCCGCGTCGGCGTCGGACCACGTGCGCTGGAGGCGGGCGCCCTGGCCCACGCCGGCGAGCTGGTGAGGCATGCCGTCTATTTTGCCTCGCAAGCGGCGCGAATCTTGGGGGATATCCGGACCGGATCGAGGACGGCGTCGGGATCGTTCGCGCGCCAAGCGGCGCACGCAGCGGCGGCGGCGGGGCGCGCATCGATCGCGACGTAGGCTTCCAGCAAAGCTCGGTGAACCGTCGCCAGCTGGGGATGCGTGAGCGATGCGCTGCCGAGGAGGCGATTGCCGCGCGCGAGCGCGTCCACGTATCGACCGTACCGGACGTCCGCCAGTAGCTGTGGCAGCTCGAGCTCCGCCCGCTGCTGCTGATCGAGCAGGGCCCCTCCGGCCGCGCCCGCACGCTCGGCCGCTGCGCGCGCCTCGCTCTTGCCCGCGTCCGTGAGCTTGAGGTGCGGCAGTGGAACGAGCACGACCTCGCCGCGTTTCACGAAGACACCTTCCCGACGGTTGTACGGATCGAGCTCCCAGCCACGATTCGGATCTCCCCAGAATCGCAGCGCGATCGAGTTCACCGTCTCGCCGTCGCCGGCGATGTACGTCACCACGGGCGGGATTTCGATCTCCTGGCCCTCGACGGGCGGGACCCAGGGCACGCCGCGGTTTGTCCGAGCCAGCAGGTCGGCCCGGGCGATGTCGTTGGTGCCGAGCCACTCGGCCGCCAGATCCGCCCAGGTTTCCCCGTGGACGATCGTATGGTGCTCCGGCGCGGGGATCTCGAGACGCATGCCGGGCGCGATCACGGTGCCCCCCTGCACGTCCAGAGCGTTGGCTCCGACGAGGATCGTTTCGAACTTCGCGTCGCCGTAGACTCGGGCCGCGATCTGCGCGAGCGTCTCGTGGCTCTTGACGACGTGCGCAAACGCTCCGGCATCACGAGCCGTGACGACCGCACTGACCAGGGCCATGGCTCCGAACGCGCGACGGATCATCGTCTCTTCTCCCTCTCGGCGCCCTGGATGGCGCGCTCGCTCTCTTCCCGGGGTCCGAGATCGGACACCGCCATCACGACGTCGATTGTCCTCGTCTCTCCTGGAGCGATGGAGATCGTGCGACGCTCCGCCACCGCTCGGGGGTGCACCAGGGTGACGTAATGGGTGCCGGCCGCGAGCGGGATGGGGCGCGCAAACGGAGTCACCTCGACACGCTGACCGTCGATCCATACCTCCGCCCACGGGATCGCGAGCACCCGCAGGTACCCGGGTGACGCGGGGACCAGCGCGAGCGGAGCCGTCCCGTCGGCGGCTTCGCCCCGACGATGCGCGGTCGCCTGGAGAACACCGCCGGCGAGGACGGTCGCGGCGCCGAGGATCGCCAGCCCCGCCGTCGCCACGGCCACCGAGAACCGACGCCGTCCGCGCGCGGGAACGACAGGCTCGACCTCGGACGGCCGAACGACGCCCGCCTGCTCGAGGGCACGCAGGACGAGCCGATCACCACAGAGGCCCGCGCCGACACTCGCCAGCGCCTCGAGCTGCTCGGCCATGGCCTCGGCGGTCTGGAAGCGATCGGTCGGCGACTTTTCGATCGCACGCATGATGATCCGTTCGAGCGCGCCGGGAACCTCGGGAGCGCGATGGCGGAGGGCAATCGCCGGGTTGCGCCGGATGCGGTGCGCGGCGAGCTGGCCGTCGGCCTCGTCACCCCGCTCGAAAGGGCGAGCTCCGCAGACGAGCTGATAAAGCACGACGCCGAGCGAGAAGATGTCGCTCCGACCGTCGACCTTCTCGCCGAGGATCTGCTCGGGCGACATGTAAGCCGGCGTTCCGAACGCGGCCGCGTCGTCGTGACGCGAGAGCGCCCGGATGCCGGCCATGGGCTCGTCGATCGACTGCGCCGCCTGCGCGGTCCCGAAGTCGAAGATCTTCACCTCGCCTCGCTTGCTCACGAGGATGTTGCCAGGCTTGATGTCCCGGTGCACCACGCCGGCCGCGTGGGCATGCACCAGGCCGCGAGCCACCGCCGCGCCGACGGCGGCGACGGCGTCGTACGGCATCGTGGACCTTTTCTTCAACAGCGTCGCGAGGCTCAGGCCGTCGACGAACTCGAGGACCAGGTACGTTTGCGCGTCGCTCTTGCTGAAGCGGTAAAGAAGGCCGATGTTCGGGTGGCAAAGCTCCGCCAGAATGCGCGCCTCGTGTTCGAGCTGCCGCGCGAAGGGCGACCCCGAGGCAATGGCGCTCCTCAGCACTTTGAGCGCGACCTTGCGACCGAAGGGCTCTTCGATCGCCGCGTACACCGACGACAGCGTCCCGGCCCCGAGCTCCTCGACGATGCGGAAGCCTTCGATGGACGGCAGCTCCCCCAAGTGCGAGCCCTCGACGGATCGTTCGATCTACGAGCGCACGAGGAGCGAGCGCCCGGTCATTTCCGCGGGTTGAGGCGCGCCGACCAGCGCGAGCATCGTGGGAGCGATGTCGCACAGGCGGCCCCCTGGACCGATCCGAGCGGCGGTATCGGCATCGTTGACGTACACGAGCGGAACGGGGTTGAGGGTGTGGGCCGTGTGGGGTTGCCCCGTGGCGGGATCCTTCATCAGCTCGCAGTTGCCGTGGTCTGCGGTGATGAGGACTGCACCGCCCATGTGGCGCGTCGCATCGACGATCCTGCCCAGGCCGGCGTCGACGACCTCGACGGCCTCGATCGCGGCGTCCAGCACCCCGGTGTGACCGACCATGTCGGGGTTCGCGAAATTCACGAGAACGAAATCGTACTTGTTGCTGCGAATGGCTTCTTCCACGGTCTCGGCGACTGCCCGTGCCGCCATCTCCGGCTTCTGGTCGTACGTGGGTACGTCCTTGGGAGAGGCCAGCATCTTGCGGTCCTCGCCGTCGAAGGGAGCCTCGCGGCCGCCGTTGAAGAAGTACGTCACGTGGGCGTACTTCTCGGTCTCGGCGCACCGAAACTGCTTGTAACCCATCTGCGCAATGAGCTCCGGAAAGACGTTCGAATAGCTCTCCTTCGGAAACGCGACCGGCAGATCGAGAGAACCATCGTAGGTCGTCATGCACACGTAGCGACCTTCGAGCGGACCCTTGCCGCCGGGGCGACTGAATTGATTGAAGTCGGCCGTCGCGAGAGCGCGTGTCAGCTCCCGCGCCCGATCCGGGCGGAAGTTGAAGTGAAGGCCGACGTCCGAGGCCACGAAGCCGCCGTAGTCACCGACGACGAAAGGCTCGACGAACTCGTCGGTCTTGCCCTTGGCGTAGCTCTCCTCGATCCCCTGCTGCGCCGAATCCCAACGCGGCGCCTGACCTTCCGCGATCGCTCGGTAGCTGCGCTCCACGCGTTCCCAGCGGTTGTCGCGATCCATTCCCCAGTACCGTCCCGCAACGGTGCCGATCCGGCCACAGCCCGCAAGGTGGCGCTCGAGCTCGGCGACGTAGCGCGGAGCCGTGCCGGGCTGGACGTCGCGCCCGTCCAGAAATGCGTGAACGACGACAGGTACGCCCGCCTTCTTTGCGACGGCCAGCAGGGCGAACAGGTGCACGAGCGACGAGTGGACGCCGCCGTCGCTGACCAGGCCGAACAAGTGCAGGCGTCCGCCGGCGGCCTTGGCCGATCGAATGACGCGTCCGATGGGGTCGTTCTGCGCGAGCATGCCGTCATAGACGGCGTTGTCGATGCGCGAGATGTCCATCATCGCGATTCGACCCGCCCCGAGGTTGAGATGCCCGACTTCACTGTTGCCCATCTGGCCTGGAGGAAGTCCCACGTCGGGCCCGGACGTGCCAACGAGCCCGTGCGGGTAGCGCTCCAGGAGCGCCGAGAGCGCAGGAGTTCGCGCGAGCCTCACGGCGTTGTCGGCGCGCTCTGCGCGTTCGCCGAATCCGTCCAGCACGACCAGGACGATGGGGCGAGGGCGATGGGGTAGGGTCATGACGGAGTGAACGATAGCATCGGAGAGCGCCCTCGTGGGCAGGGCAGCTCCGGCGCGACCATGGTAGGAGGCCGGCCATGCCCTGGGTCGAAGCGACATTGCGGGGACAGCGCGTTCTCGCGCGTGCACACGCGGACGGGTCGCTGGCGACGGAGGGCGGTCGCGTCGAAATCCGCTACAAGCCGAACGATGGGCGCGTTTACCGGGCCTCTCCACGAAATCTCGAGCGGGCCGCCGGTGGCCCGCTGCTTCCTGACGAGACCTGCGCAGCGCCTGACCTGAAGCCGCAAGTGAGCTCACGGCCCGGAGCGGCAGCCGACGCCTCCCGACCCGGGGGCTCGCGGCAACGCCTGACTGCGGCTCGACGGCCACCGTCGAAGGCGCAAACGAACGCTGGAGCGTGGGTCGCGTACACCGACGGCGCCTGTTCGGGCAATCCAGGACCTGCCGGATGCGGGGTCGTGCTCGTGGCACCGGACGGGAAAATGCATGAGGGACTGGAATACCTCGGCGAGGCCACCAACAACGTGGCCGAGCTCACGGGAATCCTTCGCGCGATCGAATGGACCCCCTCGGATGCCGGCGCGCTCGTCGTCCACACGGACAGCCAGTACGCGATCGGGGTGCTTCAACGGGGCTGGAAGGCGAAGGCGAACCAAGAGCTCGTGACCCGCGCGAAACGAGCCGTGGAGGATCGACAGGCCCGCCTCGTCTACGTTCCCGGTCATCAGGGCGTGGCGCTCAACGAGAGGGCCGACGAGCTGGCCCGCGAGGCCGTGCAGACCCAGCGGACGCGCGTCGTCGAGACATGACCTGGCGCTTCACCACCGCCGACGCGCGCATCAAACTCCGCCGCCTTTACCCTTCCATTCCGTGGATTCGGGGTACTAGGGCGTCGCGGCGATCTCGGCGATCCAGCGCCGCGCCAGGGCGCAGTTGCCGGCGCTGGACCAGCTCGACGGTCCGCGCCGTGCGGGCCCGAGCACGAACACGAGGTCGTTGTCCGCGCGGGCGACTGCAAACGGACCGCGATCGGTCCGCTCCCGGCAGGCAAACGCGCCACCGGCGGCGCGGGCCGGACCGAGCTGCTTGTCGAGAGCGTGCGAAACCGCAGCGAATGCGTGGAGTGCGCGAGCATCCTTGGTCGGTGCGTCGTCGAAGCGCAGTCTCCACGCGAAGGCGAATCGATCGCCGCTGTTGACCAGCACGCCCCGATCGCCGCCCCACCCGCTGCTGGTCTCCGCGGCCGCGGCGGGGTCCATCCACTCTTCGAAGGCAAGCCGCGCCCCGAGCTCCCCTTCCGAATCCTCATCGGCGACGGCCCAGCCGTGTCCGAGGGTGGAAAAGGGCGGCGCGCTCACGGTCACGGGCAGCTCGTGCGCATCCCACTTCTCGAGGTGGAGAATCTGCTCGGTGGTCGTGGGAGCCGTGTCCCAGGCCCGGTTCACCTCGGACCATCCACCCCGGCGCCG
>DASPUY010000196.1:0-11653 GCA_035622655.1 Polyangiaceae bacterium | reverse complement strand
CCGGAACGGCCGACACGGAGGCCACCGAGTTTCACGAGACCTACAAGCTCAACGTCGTGCAGATCCCGACGAACAAGCCGATGGTCCGCGACGATCACCAGGACGTCGTCTACAAGACCGAGCGGGAGAAGTTCACCGCGGTCATCGCCGAGATCCTCGAGTGTCACGAGAAGGGCCAGCCCGTCCTGGTCGGAACGACCAGCGTCGAGAAGAGCAACGCGATCGCGAACCTTCTGAAGAAGAAGAAGATCCCCCACGCGGTGCTCAACGCCAAGCACCACGAGCGCGAGGCGTACGTCATTGCTCAGGCGGGTCGCAAGGGGGCGATCACGGTCAGCACGAACATGGCCGGCCGGGGAACGGACATCCTGCTCGGAGGCAACCCCGAGATGATCGCGAAGCTCGAGTTCCGGGAGCAGAATCGCGACCCGGACAAGGAGGTCGACGCATTCGCTGCGCTCGTCGCCACGCATGACGCCTCGTGCAAGGCGGAGGGCGAGGAGGTCCGGCAGCTCGGCGGCCTGCACATCCTCGGCACCGAACGCCACGAGTCACGTCGCATCGACAACCAGCTTCGCGGGCGCGCCGGCCGCCAGGGTGACCCGGGATCGAGCCGCTTCTACCTGTCGCTCGAAGACGACCTGATGCGCATCTTCGCCGGTGATCGCGTCAAGGCGCTCATGGAGCGCATGGGGATGCCCGACAACGAGCCGATCGTGCACCCGTGGGTGACTCGCAGCATCCAGGACGCCCAGCGCAAGGTCGAGGAGCGCAACTTCGACATCCGCAAACACCTGCTCGAGTACGACGACGTCATGAACGAGCAGCGCAAGACGGTCTACAAGTTGCGCCAGCAGCTGCTGCTCGGAGCTTACAAGCCCGAGAAGATCGACGAGGACGGCAAGCCCACGGGCAAGATGCGCGACATCAAGGCCGACCCCCGGATCGCCGAGGACGTCAAGCAGGCCATCGTGGACCTCGTTCTCCACCACGGCACCCCCCTCGCGTCATCCGACGGAACGCGGGCGCCGGCGAAGCTCGAAGAAGTCGGGGAGATCTTCTCGCTGCCGTCGCTGCAGCAGGACGTCTACCAGTTCTGGGGATACCGTTTCGATTACCGCGACGGCGACGCGAAGAACGCGCAGGCCGTCGCGCAGCGACTGCTCGAGGAGATCCCCCAGAGCCTCACCGAACAGCGCGAGCAGCTTCTGGATCTGCTCGACGCGATCGTCGGCGCGATCGTCGAGGAGTGCTGTCCGGCGAAGGACCCGCCCGAGGACTGGGACTGGAAGGGCATCAAGAGCGGTTTCGTCGAAAACTTCGCCGCCCGCGGTCCCGAGGTCGAACAACTGCACGATCCCGAGCAGATTGCCAAAAATCTGTTCGCGGGCGCCGAGGCGCAGTTCCGCGCCAAGGAGAAGGAGACGAGCACCGAGCTCTTGCTGCGCGTCTTCCGCCACTTCTATCTGGAGGAGATCGATCGTCAGTGGGTCGATCACCTCACGAACATGGAGCACCTGCGAGACGGCATCGGGCTACGCGGCTACGGTCAGCGCGACCCCAAGCAGGAGTACAAGAAAGAGGGCTACGACGTCTTCATGACGATGATGGCCGCGACGACGAGCAACGTCTGCTCCAAGCTGTTCAAGGTCCAGGTCCGCCGCGACAACGAGATCGAGCGGATCGAGCGGGAGGACGCCGAGAAACATGCTGCGCAACAGCGCGCAATGCTCATGCGTCACGGGTCCGAGCCTGCAGGCGACGAAGAATCCGCCCCGCCTGGGCCCGCCGCCCGACCCACCGGGCGCCCCCAGCCGCGCGTGACGGTTCAGCCGGTTCGGCGCGAAGGGCCGAAAGTCGGTCGAAACGACCCATGCCCGTGCGGCAGCGGTCAAAAATTCAAGAAATGCCACGGCGCGGCCCTCGAAGATGAGAGCGAGAGCGCCGCCGACGACGCCGTGGTTTGACGCGCGTGATAGCATCCGGCGCCATGAATCGTCGTGAATGGTGGTGCGGGGCGGCGGTGGCGCTCGTCGTGGTCGCCGCAGGCACAAGCCTGGCGGCCGGATGCGGCAGTCGCGGCGCAACATTTCCAGAGTTCAAGGCGGGAGCGATGCCCGCGGAGCAGACCTGGGCGGGCGTCTATTACAACCCCGTCTACGGCAACCTGCACCTTACCGCGCAGGACACCAGCATCGTCGGTCGATGGAAGCGCACCGACTCGAGTCACTGGGGTGAGCTGAGCGGAACGGTCGAAGGCAACCTTCTGCGCTTCAAGTGGACCGAGCACACGTACGGCACGGTCGGGCCGGCGGCAGACCTCCGCGGCAACGGCGTCTTCCTCTACAAGATGGGACAGAATGACATCCCCGAACTCGAAGGTCAGTACGCGCTCGAGGACTCGGACAAGACCGCCGACTGGCACTGCATCAAGCAGCTCAACGTGAAGCCGGACCTGAACTCGATCAACGGCGAGAACCCCACGGGTGCGACGAGCGGCGATCAGTGGCAATGATCGCTGACGGCGGCACGGGCGGTCAGCCCGGCCGCAATCGGCCGATCACTTGAAGCCGAAGAGCTTCGGCAGCTTCATCGCGAGCATCTGGTTGCCCGAAACCTGCAGCTTGCCCGCAAAGAAGAGCTGCATCGCGTTCGCCTGAGGATTCTCCCACAGCTTCTGAAAATCTTCGTCGCTGACCGTCAATGTGCAGTCGGGCGTACCGATCTTGCCCGGCGTGCACGAGGGACCCGTGCTGCTGGCGTCGACGGTCCACTCGCCGCCGGTGGGACCGGTGATGTTGAGCTGATACTTCGCACCGATGGCCCGCGCCTCGTTCGCGTTCTTCGCGAGCGTCGCCGGAAATTCCTCACCAAACAGCTTCTTGATGTCGACGGCCATGCGGTTGAGCCTCCTCGGAGCGCCCGGCGGTCGATCCGGCTCGAGCGCAATGGGCGCGGAGTGGAGCTTGAATGGCCCCAGCCGTCAAGCGGGCTCGGTCCAGGCCGGGCTCAGCTCCCTCCGCAGCAGCGATTGCGACCGCCCTCCTTGGCCCTGTAGAGGCGCTCGTCGGCCAGGCGAAGCAGGGCCATTTCGGTCTGCGTCTCGCTCGGCAGCTCGGACAGCGAAACGTAGCCGGCGCTGATCGTCACCCGGAGAATGGCGCTCTCCGACGCCACCTCGAGGTTCTCGATCGACGTGCGGATCCGCTCGGCAAAACGACCGACCTTGGCCGGATCGATGCCGCGCACCAGCAGCACGAACTCCTCGCCGCCATAGCGGGCGAACACGTCCTCGGCGCGGATCATCCTGCCGATCTGGGCCGAGACTTCGCGCAGCACCTCGTCGCCGGCCGGATGACCATGGGCATCGTTGATTCGCTTGAAGTGATCGATATCGAACATGATGAGCGACAGCAGCCCGTCGTGGCGCAGCGCAAATGCGAGCTCGCTCGAAAGCCGCTCCAGGAAATAGCGCCGGTTGTGCGCCCGCGTCAGCGCGTCGCGCATCGCCGACTCGTAGAGCTGATGCGTCATGAGCTCGGCCTGCGAATCCATGATGGCGAACGAAACCGTGACGTTCGGACCGACGTGGATCCGGTCTCCGCTCTGCAGCTGAGCGCGATCGACTTTCTTGCCCCCCACGAACGTCCCGTTGGTCGATCCAAGGTCTTCGAGCAGGTACTCGCCGTCCTCGAGTACGACGATGCGGGCGTGCAGCCGGCTGGCGCCGGCGTCATCGAGGCGGACGTGCGCCTCCCTGCCGCGCCCGATCAGCGTCTCACGTTCGCTGACCGAGTACGCGCGTCCAGCGCTCGGTCCGGACATCACCGTCAGCATGGCGCGCGTCCGTCCCATCGGCGACGACGGCGGAGGCATGGCCACCGTCGTGTCGGTGAGCCGCGTGCTCATCTCCTCTTCCATCCAGTCGTAACCGGCACGGGGAAAGAACGAGCCGTCGGCGCGCTGGCGACCCTCGCCCGACTTTCTGCTCGACGGCGTACTGCCTTCTCTTGGCTGTTTCTTGTCGTCGCTCATGTCCTCGTCGCTCACGTTGAAAACGAGGGGCCACCAATATCTTACCACCTGCCCTGGACGCTGCGCGACAGCGTGGCTACACACGCCCGGGTGGGCCTCCTCGACGGAAAGGTCGCCATCGTCACCGGGTCCGGGGGGGGTATCGGACGGTCTCATGCCCTGCTCCTGTCTGCGGAAGGGGCACGCGTGGTCGTCAACGACGTAGGGGTCGCCCGCGACGGCTCCGGCGAGGGTGCGCCGACGGCGGCCGATCGCGTCGCCCAGGAGATCGGCGCTGGGGGCGGCGAGGCCGCCGCCAATCACGACGACGTATCCACCCACGCGGGCGCCACGTCCATCGTCCGCAGCGCCGTCGAGGCGTTTGGGCGAGTGGACGTTCTCGTGAACAACGCCGGGATCCTGCGCGACAAGAGCTTCTTGAAAATGGACGAGGCGATGTGGGACGCCGTCGTCGCGGTGCACCTCAAGGGAACCTACCTGTGCTCGCAGGCTTTCGCTCGGCAGGTGGTGACGCAGGGCGGCGGCGGCCGCATCGTCAACACGACGAGCATCAGCGGAATGCTCGGCAATTTCGGCCAGGCGAACTACTCGGCCGCCAAGGCGGGTGTCTACGGGCTGACGCGCACCATGGCCATCGAGCTCCAGAAGCACCGCATCACGGTCAACGCCATCGCCCCGCTCGCGAAGACGCGCATGACCGAGGACCTGCCCATGTTCCACGGCGTCGAATCGCTGACGGCCGACCACATCGCGCCCGCCGCGCTTTTTCTGTCGAGCGATCTTTGCGGCGATCGCACAGGTCACGTGCTGGCCATCGCGGGAGCGCGCGTCTACGCCTTCAAGGTCATCGAGACGCCCGGGCGCTTCAAGGAAACGAACGACGGGGTCTGGACAGCGCAAGAGATCGCCGAGAACTGGGACGCCATCGTCAAGGGGTAAAGGCGAGCCGGTAACGGGCGAACGGGGCACGGTCGACCTCCGAGGCGCGCGGGAAACGGGGGGTCGCTTCGGTTCACGGGATGCTAGCCTTGGCCGCCCGAATGCTTGACCCTCGTGCCTTGCTGAACGCTGCCGTGGACTACGTCCGCAAAAACCCGGACGAGCTCGTGCGCGCCGCCCTCAATGCCACTGGCCTGCGCTTCGGCGTTCCGCTCGCCGCTCTCCGCTGGCTCTCGACGCAGGCCAACCTGCCCCGCAAGGCCCCCAAGGACATCGACATCGGCAGCTCTCCGCCGGCGCTGCGGATCAGCCTGTCGGTCGACGCCATGGGGACTCCAGTCCGCGCGAGTGCGGCGATCCGAGTCGACGAGATCGACCTCTCCGCCGACGCGCTGCGGATCGGCCTTCGGCTGAGCGACGTGAAGCTGGCGCTGCTCGGCGAGAGCGAAACGGCCGTCGCCACCCTGATCAAGTCGGGTGCCCTCGACCTCTCGAAGCCCGGCAACCTCGTCAAGTTTCTGCCGCGCCGACCGGCGGCGGTCGTCGATGCGGAGGGTGACCGCATCGTCCTCGATCTCATGAAGATTCCGTCCGTGGCCGACAGCGCGCGACTGCGCCTGGCCCTGGCCATCTTCACGCCTGTCCTCAACGTCCGCGCCGTCGAGACCGATCGCGATCATCTCTACGTCGCATTCCGCGCGAGCCCCCGCGGTCTGCCGCAGGCGTTCGCGGCGCTGCGCAACGGACGGCGGTGACCGGGCGGCCCGCAGCGCGGCGCATGTGCTAGAACCAGCCGCACACTCGACACGCACGGGGAGTCGCACAGTCTGGTAGTGCACGAGCTTTGGGTGCTCGTCGTCGCGGGTTCAAATCCCGCCTCCCCGACAAATCCCCATGATCTGTCGGGAAAAACGGCACAAACGCGAAGGACGCGGGTTTCATTGCCTCCCAGTTGCCCAGCCAGGCCGAACGGAGGGTGTGCGGCCCTACTTTCCGAGCCGGTCGATGGCCGCTCGCAGGTCGGCCGGTGCGGCATGGGCGTACCTCTGGGTCATCTCGAGCTTCGAGTGACCGGCAAGCACGCGCACAGCCTCCGCGCTTGCCCCGCACTTCATCAGCTCCGAGATGAAGTAGTGCCGCAGCGAGTGGAACGAGTGCTCCCGGAGGCCGTTCTTGCGGACGTACCGCTTGAACTGGTGGAGCACCTGCTGCCGCCTCGGCGTCTGACCGGAGTCGTCGAGTAGGACTCGAGCCCGCGGCAGCTTGTCCTTCGCCGCCTCGCGGAGCCGGGCCTCGAGGCCCTCCGCGAGCGGGACTTCCCGCTCGTGACCGCTCTTGGGGGTGAGCGACTCCTCCTCCGACATCGCGCGGCGGACGAGGATACGGTGCCGCTCGAAATCGACGTCCCTCACCTCGAGCGCGCGAACCTCCCCCATCCTGAGCCCGGCCATGGCACCAAGAGCGATCGCGAGCCCGAGCCAGCCCGGAGCTCGGAGCATCGCTTCGACCTCTTCCATGCTCGGCACGTCTGCGACCTTGCGGCTGGCCATCACCAGGCCGCTCGGGAAGTCCGGCAGCTTCTCGATGACGCCGCTTTCGAACGCAGCTCGAATCACCGTCCGGACCAACGTGATAGGGCCCTTGGTCTGGATCCCATCCACATGCAGCGCTGCCGCAAAGGCTCGGAAATCGGTCGGCCCGATGTCGTCGAGCGCCTTGTTGCCGAAGAACGCCAGGAGGCGCTGCTCGTGCAGCTCCCGGTAACGCCGTGCCGTCGCGGGACGGTACGTGGGCATGTAGAGCTGCTCGAATAGGCCTCGCACGAATGCGCTGTACGTGGTCTCCGTACGCTGGGTTGTTACTGCTGCAGCCGCCTCTTCGACGCAACCCGTTTCGGCGGCACGCCGCATCAACCGAGCCGCTTCCGCGAGCGCCGCAGCGTAGTTGTGGACGCTTGCGTCTCGGCGATACCGCTGCCGAACGCCGTCCTTGTCCGTGTACGGAAAGTCAATGAACCAGCGGGGCTTGCCGCCCCTCATTACCTTGCGAACGCCACTGATATTTCTCGTGCCCATGGCAACCTCATGGGCGACGATTCACGAGCGGGCGGAGCATAGCGCGTCCCCGCGCGTGGCCGTCGCCAGTTACGGAGGGTCGATGCGCAGACGCCACGAGACCCCGAACTTGAACGCCACGACGCCTGCACCGAGGCGGGCAATGACATCGCGACCGACACGGCGGGCGCGCCGTCGACACCGCGCACGCAGCGCGGTCGCTGTCATCGAAAGAACCCTGGCCGCTTCCTCGACGGTGAGCAGACGGTGCACGCGCGCGCTTTCGGGAGCCGCTTCGTTCGAGGTCGCTTCGTTGGGAGCAAGTGAGCTACGGCGCTGCGAAACGCCGGTGCACGTAGAGAGAAGACGAGGGCCGGCGCTCGTCATGGTCTTGTCCCTGCCACGACGATTCCCAGAGTCGCGGCGAACGCCGTGAGACGTGGCGTCCAGGCGTTCCGAAGAACTCGAGGGGTGACGCGGCACACACGAAAAGAACGGCCGCTCTCCCTTCGCCCGTAGCTCGCCTCCGGCTTGCACTCCGCCGGTCGCCGCCGGGGGTCCTCTCCAATCGTTTTCTTCGTCCATGCGGCGCCCAATCCGCAAGCGTGATGCCGCAAACCGCCGCGGCAATCGTCGCGCGTGAACCCGTGAATCGGACGCGAAATCGAATCGCACGGGCGACGGGAGAGTGTCCGGTGGTCAGTAATTAATGACCAGGGGTGGGCAGCCAATGTGAACCGGCCGCCCGTAGCCCGCGCGATTCACTCGCCGCGCCGATGGGACAGTTGGCGCGACGGAACGAGGTACGCGACCGGGTGTTCCGCTCCTACTGCCCCCTCTTCCAAGAGCGAAGAACCCGTCGGGAATCGTATCCGTACCCGCGCGACACTAGCCACCCACCCGAGAGCGAAACGATCGGGCCTGCGACAGGCCACGGAGCGGGTTTCTGTCATCGCTCCGCACACGGTGCGGCCGGCGCGATGCTGCTCCGTGCGAGTGCCGGCACACGCCTTGCGATGTCCGCGAGGAGATGGACTCGAAACGATCAGAGCGGCGTCGCCGCAGAAAGCGTGCGGCCCACGGGAGGCGTCTTCATGAAGACAAAGGGAGAGGCGATGGACCACAAGAACAAGTTCGCGGCCGAGACGGTTCGGCAGCTACAACAATCGCTCGACGAGGTCGCGCCCCATCAAGCGACCGAGTTGAGCAAACAGCAAACCATTTGCGCGCTGGCGCCCCAGATAATGGCTCTCCGCTCGAAGGGCTATAGCTGGACCGCCGTCGCGGCGATGCTCTCGGAGCGAGGCGTGCCCGTCTCGGTGGCGGCGCTTCGAACGTACTTGCGGCGGGTTCGCGAAGAATCCCCCCACGAAGCTCAGCGGACCGCGGTGAAGCATTCGCGCGACGGCCGCGCAGTCGCGCGTTCGCCGGCGACCCGGCCGACGCCGCCCTTGCCGTCCCCAATCGGAGAGACGCCTCCAGCGAGCAAACCGCAGTCGCCGGGGGCGCCGCCAGCATCCGCCGTCGCGATGCAGCACGCGCACTCGGCTACGCCTCGACGTGAGCAGGAACTGCGTCGGTCCTCCTTCACACCACGGCCGGATACCGATGAGATTTGAGGGTGGGTGCGGCGCGCGATGGACGGCGGTGCGGCAACCGTATGCGGGAGGGGTTACGCCTCCGTCGATCGGCGATGTTCGTTGGGACGGTGAACGACCATCTTGCTCGCAGGATCCGTGCATCGGGCGTGGCGCGCTACAATGCGGAACACGCGGCAAGGAACCAGCCGATGGGGCTCACGAGTCCAGCGTTCTGCCTCGGTCGCACAGCAGGCACCGACCAAGAACCGTTTCCTCGCGGCGTCCTGCGTCCGATCCGGACGGTCTAGTTCGCGGACGCGCGAGACGTTCCGCGATCGCAATGGCATGAGCCCCGACGCTGGGCGCAGCGCGTTGGGTTCGACGCTCTGGCATTGCGACCTCACGGAATGGATCGACGCTTCGTGCCGATTGATTCGGTGCTGGATCGCTTGTTCGCGACCAGGACGTTCCTCAGGTCTCGTCGCGAGCCACTCCGGAGACACTACTCACGATTACGGCGGTGCTGCCATGCGCACATCAACGAGCACCCCATGGATCGTGTGTGGCGACGTCTCCGGATTCATTGATTCGGAATGGAGTCGGGGCCGACACCGTGAGCGAAAGCGAACGGCAAGTTAAAGGGGAGGCCCCTTATTGGAATTATCCATTGGATATCAGAGGAGATTGCCGGCTCCTTTGAGTTTGAACCTGAAAGCGCAGTCTGCGACGTCACCAGACAGAACCGCGCACGCGACACGCGCGAGGGGAAAGAAGTTCGATGCGCAAACGCAGCCACTCTGACGACACGCTCTACGATTTCCGACCTCGGATCGGCCGAAGAACGGATCATGCGCGCGAGCGGGTCGCCTCGAGCCCCCTTCGCGTGGCGACGCTCGTGCGTCGAGGGCAGGGACGCCTCGCTTCCAGGGCGGCGGCGAGGCTCCCACCGACCGGCGGCTTCGGCCCCCAGGAAAGCGCCCGCCGGGTGATCGTCAAAGCGCACGTGCACAGGCTGAGAGCCCGTGGCGCGCAGGCGGCCGCCAGGCACCTGCGGTACATCGAGCGCGACGGCGTCGAGAAGGACGGCTCGCCCGGCGTGCTGTACGGCCCGGAAGGACCGGTCGCCCGCGAGACCTTCGAGCAGCCTCGCTTCGGCGAGCGTCACCAGTTCCGGTTCATCGTGTCGCCGGAAGACGCGCGCGACCTCGACCTCACCAATTACGTGCGGGAGCTCATGAACCGTGTCGAGAGCGACCTCGGACGGTCGGTCGAGTGGGCCGCGGTCAATCACTTCGATACCGATCACCCGCACGCGCACGTCGTCGTTCGCGGCGTCTGCCGCGAGGGTCGACAGCTGCGGATGGAACGCGCCTACATCGCGCGGGGCCTTTGCTGGAGCGCCCAGGAGCTGGCGACCGAGCGGCTGGGGCCACGGCTCGAGAGCGAGATTCAGCGGACGCGCGAGCGGGAGGTCCACCAAGAGCGCTTCACTTCCCTGGATCGTGCGATCGAGCGCGCAGCGACCGAGCGCCGTGTCGATGCCGGGTCGCTGTCGGAGCGGCGCAGGGGGGATCCGGAGCCGGCGCTCTTGCTCCGACGGCTGAAGCACCTCGAGAGTCTTGGGCTCGCCGAGAAGGTCGCGCCCAGTGGCTGGGTGCTGGCCGAAGACTGGCGACTGCGGTTGCGCGAGCTCGGGGAGCGGGGTGACATCCTCAAGCAGATCCACCGCGGCCTGCACGGTGCCGACCCGGAGCGCTTCCATGTCGTCCGCCCGGGTCAGGGGCTACCCGATGGGCACGGCGGTGTCGAGGAGGGCACCGTCGTCGGGCGCCTCGTGCGCAAGGGCCTTGGTGATGAGCTCCACGGGCGGACGTTCTACGCGGTGGTCGAGACTCCGACGGGGGCGGCCTACCACGTGACCGTCGCCGCGCGCGTGGCCGACGCGCTGCGCGTCGGCGACCTGGTCTCGCTCGAAACTCGGCGCGAGCCCGCGCTCCAACCGGTCGATCGACACCTCGCCGAGGTCGCTGCCGCTCACGGTGGCGTCTACCCGCTCGCCGGCGACGCCGATCGGCGCGACGACGGCGCTCGATTTGCGGCTCGCCGCCTACGCGAGCTCGAGCGTATGGGCCTGGTGGCCTCCCGGCCGTCCGCGTCCGGGCAATGGACCGTACCTCCCGACTTGCTCGAGCAGATCGAGAAGCGGCACCGCGAGGCGCCGGCTCGTTACCGGGTCTCGCTCGAAGCGATGCCGCTTGGACTCGACGAACAGGTCGGGCGCCGGGGGCCCGTCTGGCTCGACACCCTGGACACGGCGCGCGTCGCGACCAGGGGATTTGGCGCCGAGGTTCTCGCGGCCCTGGCGCGCCGGCACCAAGTGCTGCGGGAACTTGGGATCGCCCCGGACGATCCCCAGCGAGAGGGCAAGGTCGCCGACCTCGAAAAGAGGGCAGTAGGAGGGGCGATGGCCCGGCACAGCGGCCAGCAGTTTTTGGAGAGCGCCCCGCCCAGCTTTCGGGGTCGGCTCCAGCGCGGGCCCGAAGGCAGCCCCTACCTGGCCGTATCCGACGGGGTGCGCTTTGTCCTGGTCAAGGACGCGCCCGAGGCACGCTCACGGACCGGGCAGATCGTCGAGGTGACGCGCGACGGCTCCGGACGACCTGTCCTCGCCGAGGCGCTTGGTGCTCACCGCGAGCTCGCGGGCCGAGCGGCTGGCGAGGCGTTCGCGCGCGAGCATCGAATGACATTCCTGACGACCATCCCGAGCGGCTTCGTCGGCCGGGTCCAGGCCGGGCCGCAAGGCTCCGGTCACCTTGCGGTCTCGGACGGCGCGCGGTTCATCGTCGTCCCGGCGACGCCCGAAGCTCTCGCTCTCGAGGGCAGGACCGTCTCGGTGGCGCGCGATGCACAGGGACGCTTCGTGGGCCTTCGGCCCCAAAGCCTCGAGCGCGAACGCTGATCGGCCTCTCTCTGCCGCCTTCCCCCGAGGCGGCTGCCCCGCCCCCACCTCTCACACGGAGCGAGTTTCCTCATGCCGCCCACAGC
>DASPUY010000195.1:0-23973 GCA_035622655.1 Polyangiaceae bacterium | reverse complement strand
CGTTCCTCGATGTCACGGCGGTCGCCGGCTATTCGCGACTCAGTGCCGGCGCCCTCGAGAGCATCCTCGTGGTGGGCGGCGGCAGCGGTCACCTCTCGAACATGGTCCTGGGCGGAATGGCCCGCTTTCGCTTCGGCGGTTTCGTGTTCGGCCCGGAGTTTTACCACCTTATCGCGAAGAACATCGAACCAGGGGGAGAGGGAGCCCCCTCGGGGCTCGGCGCGCCGGACGGGATCGTCGTCGCGAACCAGGCCATGCTCAGCGCGATGTACTTCTTTTGAACCGTGTACCCTCAGCGGGGGACGGAAACAGGAGGACAAAACGATGGCGTCGGTGGTCGCTGCGGCAGAGCCGATCGGATACGAGCGTAGTGAACAGCAACGCGTCATTTTCGCGTCGTCGCTCGGTACCGTCTTCGAATGGTACGATTTCTATCTTTACGCAACGCTCGCTCCATTCTTCGCGTCGCTCTTCTTCCCGCCCGCCAACCAGACGGCGGCCTTGCTGGCGAGCTTCGCGACGTACGCGGCTGGCTTTCTCGTGCGGCCTTTCGGTGCGCTCGTCTTTGGTCGCATCGGTGACCAGGTCGGCCGCAAATATTCGTTCCTCGTCACGATCCTCGTCATGGGTCTTTCGACGACGGCTACCGGCCTGCTGCCCACCTATGCGACGCTCGGGATGGCGGCCCCGATCCTGCTCGTCGTGCTGCGTCTCGCCCAAGGCCTGGCCGTCGGCGGCGAGTACGGGGGCGCGGCGACCTATGTGGCGGAGCACACCTCGGACCGCAGGCGCGGGCTGAGCACGAGCTTCATCCAGACGACGGCGACCCTGGGGTTCTTCCTGTCGATCATCGTGATCGGGGCGTGCCGGGCGAACATGGCCGAAGCCACCTTCAAGACCTGGGGCTGGCGAGTTCCGTTTTTGATTTCGCTGCTTCTCCTGGCGGTATCGGTCTACATCCGGCTCAGGCTCAACGAGTCGCCCGTCTTCTTGCGCATGCAAGCCGAAGGAAAGGGCAGCAAGGCGCCCCTCCGGGAGAGCTTTTTCGACGGGAAGAACCTCAAGATCGTGCTTCTGGCGTTGTTCGGCGCCACGGCGGGGCAAGGGGTCGTCTGGTATACGGGCCAGTTCTACGCGCTCTTCTTCCTCACCGGTACGGTCAAGCTCGATTGGAAAACGTCTTACTGGATCCTGACGGTCGCCCTTGCCCTGGGCACGGGCTTTTTCCTTTTCTTCGGTTGGCTCTCGGATCGCATCGGGCGAAAGAAGATCATGCTTGCGGGGTGCCTGCTGGCGGCCCTCACGTACTTCCCCATCTACAAGGGCATGATGCACTTCGGAAACCCGTCGCTCGAGGCGTTCATTGCACGAACGCCGATCACGCTCGCTGCAACCGAATGTCGGATGCATCTGTTCCCGACGCCCAGCACGCACTACAGCGAATGCGACAAGGTCCACGACTTCTTTTCCAAGCGAAGCCTTTCGTACTCCACAGTCGAGGGTGAGGCCGGTGCGCGACCCGTGGCGCGCGTCGGCGACATCACCGTCGAAGGGTTCGACGAGGCAAAGCTCACGGCGGCGCTCAAGTCGCTCGGCTATCCCGCCAAGGCGAACTCCGACGAGGTCAACGTGCCGATCCTCATCCTCCTGGTCTTCATCCAGGTGATCTTCGTCACGATGGTCTATGGGCCGATTGCCGCGTTTCTCGTCGAGCTCTTCCCCACCAGAATCCGGTATACTTCGATGTCGCTTCCTTACCATATCGGAAATGGCTGGTTCGGCGGGATGTTGCCCCTCACGGCGACCGCCTTGGTAGTCGCGAACGGCAACGTCTACGCGGGGCTCTGGTACCCGGTCGTCGTATCGGCATTGTGCTTCGTCGTCGGCGCCATTTTCATTCGAGAGACGAAGGACCACACGATTCACGTCCTCTGAGTCTGAGCGCTCCAGCGCGCGCGCCGTCGAGCAGCCTCGCGGAGGGCGAGTTCGGGCCGCCGTCGCGATGCATGGAACGCTCGTGCTCGCGAGCGGCCCTGGCCGGCAGCCTCCGTAGCTGGCTCGGTCGAGCCCTGCGGAGGTCCGATCGGAGACCGAGCGCGAACGAGCGACCTCAGGCCACGCCGTCGCGCCCGAGCGCTCGCGGTTTCCGCCAGAAACGGAATATTTCTCCGGCGCGATCGCGAGTCCGGCGCGCCGGAAGGGATTGAAGGTGTCGGCCACGGGTGCCCATTGAGGGGGTTGGAAGCACTGCGTGAAAGCTCAGGATGTCGACCCGCGACGGAGGAGCCGGCCAATGACTCGAGATCGGAATCGTGTTTGTGCACTTCGGAAGAACCTCGCGTGGCGCGCGGCGGTGCCGCTGGCGATCGCCTGCGGCGTAGGAGTGCCCGCGACGGCGGCGGCGCAGACGTTCCCCGGGACCCTGATCCCGTTCTCGTCATGGGCCACGACGTCCGTCCCCACGTACATCTCGATGTACGAAGTCATGCCGACCAAGCCGTCGAGCCCGCCCCCCGTCCTCGTGGCGGTCCACTACTGCGGCGGAAGCGCCTCCGACATGTACACGTTCACCAACATGCAGTACATCGAGCAGCTTGCGCAGCAAAACGGCGTAATCATGGTCTTCCCGCAAACGCAGGCCAACTGTGGCGGGCCACTCTACAATGGAACAAACGCGCAATCGGGTTGTTCCGCGGCCTGTTGGGACGTCGGGTCCACGGCAGCAAACCCGTCGCAAATGCCGGGCGCGGTAGGCGCAGAGTCGCTGGTGCACGGCGGTGAGGGCGATACGGAAGCGATCGCCGAAATGATCCAGTACGAGGTCACCACTCACGGCGCGAACCCGAACCGGGTCTATGTGCTGGGCGATTCCTCGGGCGCGATGATGGTCGAAGCCCTCGCGGCGGTGTACCCCGAGGTGTTTCAGGCTGGCGCCGAGTTTTCAGGCGTGCCTGCCGGCTGCTGGGCGAGCGGATGGTCGTCGGACTCCCTCTGGAGCAGCAACTGCGCGGAAGGGACCTACATGATGAGCGCGGCGGATTGGGGAAAGGCCGTCGCCGCGATGGGGCCCTCCGGCTACAACGGGCCTCGACCTCGGCTGCAGCTGTACCACGGCAGCATGGATACCACGATCAACTACGCGGATCAGATCCAGGCTGTCCTGGAGTGGACCAACGTCCTGATTGGCTTGAGCCCCACTCCGAGCTCGCTCACCACCCCCCCAACTGCGGCCTCGCTCGACGTGACTTCGAGCGGTACGACAGCGGCCATTTCGGGCGCGGTGGGGCCGTCCGATGTTGGCTACACGGAGTGGGATTGGAAAAACTCGTGTGGCTTCACCGTGCTTCAAGGGTTCACGGATGTGGGCGGTAATCACAACACGCCGATCGACGCCCAACGGGTGTGGAACTTCTTTGGGCTCGGCGATCCGACCGGTCCCGATCCCGAGGTGGCCGCCTGCGGCGATGCCGGAACGTCGGGCAGCGGTAGCACCGGCTCCGGTTCGAGCGGCTCCAACGGTGGATCCGGCGGCACAGGCAGCGGCTCCGGCGGCAGCACGGGCAGCGGTTCCGGGGGCACAAGCAGCGGGAGCGGGGCGAGCGGCGGCTCCGGGGGCACCTCGGGGACGGGCGGGGGGTCGAATACCGGCAGCGGTGGGTCGGGGAGCGGCGGCAGCCCGGGCTCTTCGGGCGGGAACGCTGGCGCAAACTCGGGGAGCGGCAGCAGCACCGGATCGGGAAACAAGATCACCGGCGGATGCGGCGTCACGATGGGGAGCACCCCAAGGGACACCGGCGTGATGGTGGCTGCGGGCCTGCTGGGCATCGCCCTGTGCGGCCGTCGGCGGCGGCGCAGCTAAGGCGCGCGGTTCACCGCGGAGCGGGAACGTCGTCCTCGGCGGGCTCTCTTCGCAACGTCCGCTCCACTTCCAGCCGCACCTTCGCAAATTCGCGCGCCAGGCTCGCGATCCGCAGATCCCACGCCGTCGCCGGCACGAGGGGCCCGAACACCTGCAGCAACCACCGGTGCGCGCGGTCGCGGTCTTCTTGCGTCGGTTCGGCCATGGTGCACCTCGGTCGGCGCGTCTAGACCGCGCGTCAGGGTGCACCTTAGCGCGCTGCGGCAACGGCGGCGAATCACTTCGGTCCGATCATCGGTCCGACGACGTGACCGGGCTGGAGGCTCGCGAGCCTGTCGTCGAACGCCTGCATCAGGGGCGCAAACATGGCCCGGTTCCCCGCGAGGTCGTGGAGCTCGCCCGGATCCTTCGAGAGATCGAACAGAAAATACAGCGCTCCCCCCTCGTGCATCAGCTTCAGACCAGGGGTCGCGCCGTGAATGAGCGCACGGTGTTGCGAGACTCTCGGCCCGGCGGGCATGTCCAGATAAATGTCCCGCTCTTCGGGGTCAGCCTCGCGCGATGAGAGGATCTCCGGCGCCGTCGTACGGCCGGAGAGCTCGCCCGGCGGAGGCTGCGGCAATCCGAGCAAGTCGAGCAGCGTCGGCACGAGATCGACCAGGCTTCGCTTCACGTGCACGCGGTGCGGTTCCACGCCGGGAACGTAGATGACGAGTGGCACCCGAACGAGCGACTCCCAGAGGTCGACGCCGTGACCCTTGACGCCGTGCTCCCCGAACGCCTCGCCGTGATCCGATGTGACGACGATGATGGTGCGATCGGCCCAGGGGCTCGAGGCAATGAAGTCGAGGAGACGGCCCACGTGATGGTCGGTGTACCAGACCTCGCCGTCGTAGAGGGCCTTGTCGCCGTTGCTCACGGCGGGCGAGAGATCGGGGGTTTCGGGATGCCGGACATAATACTGATGGGGGTCCAGGTAGTGGATCCACAAGAAGAAACGTCCCTGAACGTTCTTCGGCTCGGAGAGCATCTTGATGCCCACGTCCGTGAGGGCCGCGCTCGTCACGAGCGAGTACACGGGACCGCCAGGACCCCCGACGACCGTGGACAGGTCCCACTGGTCCATTCCTTGAGAGAGCCCGAACTTGGGCTCGAAGTACCAATGCGACGCCGCCCCCATCGTGTGGAATCCTGCCGCCTGAAGGCGCTCCGCAAGGAGCGTATTCTCGGGCCGGTAGGCGTCGAAATGGCCGCCGTCGCGCCAGCACTCACTCGCAAACTTGCCAATCATCATCGGCCCGAGGCTCTTGCCGGTATACGACGACATTGAATAGGCCCGTTCGAAGACCGTCGAGCGCTTAGCGAGCGCGTCGAGCTGCGGCGAGACCGCGCGCGAGTAGCCCATGAAGCCGAGGTCGATGCGGAGCGCGTCGATCGTGAGCACCACGAGGTTGAAATCGCGGCGGCCGCCCGTCTCGCCGGCTGCTCCCGCCCGCGCCGGCGGCTGGCTTCCGCCCGACGGGGGCTCGGCCGCCGGAGTCTCGGCAGTCTGCACGCAGGCGTCCTCGTCGGCACCGCCGTCGAGACTCGCTTGCCCGTCAGCGAGACGTCCGACCGCGCCGCCGTGATCCCCGCACGCGTTCGACGCCACGTTGGAGGAAAACGGCGACCGACCGGTCAGCAGCGCGCACCCGGTGAAGGCGATCGCGGCGACGGCGGCCAGCGCCTTCGCCGAATGCCAAGACGTGGCACGCGTCAGGGCGGACGACGCCATTTCGATTCATGATGCCGGACGATGGGGCCGCCCGCCAAGCGGTTCCACTCGGATGGTTGCGTGGCGCCGCTCGATCGATTCACGGCGAGAAGTCGGCGGTGAAATACGTCCTTCCGCTCTCCTGGGCGATGCCGACTCCGAGTTTCTGCCATTCCGGTCGCAGAAGCATATCGTGACGCGACCCCCCCGGTCCTTCGCGCATCGCCTCGACCAGAACCTCGGCAATCTGGTCCTGCAGCGAGCCGGGCCGCATTCCGTCGGAGGGGCCCTGGATCTCCGCGCTCCGAACGCCGAGCTCGGGGCCGTGCTGGACGATGTGCTGCCTCGGAAGGTGGTCCTGGGCGAGCTCGTCGCTGCCCGCCTGCGCGAACGTATCGAGCGTCGAGTCGCGGGCGATCGGCGCCACGCCGTTGAGCTTCCGGACACCGTTGACGTAACCGAGCACGTACTCGCGCGCGTCCTCGATGGTCATCTCGGGCTCGGGCGGCGGGCCCGGGGGCGCGACCGATACGCTGGTGCACGCGTACTGGTCGTCGTTGTCGCAGTGAGGCGACACCGCCAGACCGGAGTGTCCCACCGGAGCGCTGCTGCGCGCGTGCTGTTCTGCAGCGGCTTGGGCGACCTGCAGGGCCCCTGCCGCGGCGGCGAAAGCGAGCGCCTCGCCGAGCTTCGCCCCGTTGCTCTGCGGAATCGCCGCGGCGCATGCCGCGCAAGCGCACCCTAGACCGAGGACGCCCAGCACCCCGAGGCGCATGGCATGCATCATAGGACGCATCCGGCCAACGTGCGACCGGTGCTGGCCTTCCGCTCGCGGCAAATTCTTGAACGAGGCTCGCGGAGAGCCTAGAACGCGCTGCCGTGGGCGCCGCGCGATTCACTCGCTACGCGATTCGAACGACCGAGCCGCAGGCAGCGAGGGCGTTCTACGAGGAGGTTCTGGCCACGGATCTGTGGGACGCCGACGTCAAGCTGTCGCGGCTACCGGAGCAGGCGATTGCGCGCGGGGCTCCGCCGCACTGGCTCGGCCACCTCGGCGTGGACGACGTGGAGGGGACTGTGAACCGGCTCGTGGCTCTCGGTCGATCGCGGTCCCGAAGAAAGCATCCAGCAATTTGCCTGGGACAGCACCGGCCGTCGCGCAGGAAGCGTCTCGAATGCCGCGCGGTCGCCTCGCATTCACACGCACTGGCTGTTTTTTTCCGAGTCGCGAACGTCGAAGACCGGCTTGCGCTGGTCCGAGCGCGCGGAGCAATCGCGCTCGAGCCGGCGGTGACTCCGAACGGTGAGCGGGTGGCCGTCTGCGACGACCCACAGGGCGCGGCCTTCGCGCTGATCGGGCCGGCGCCCAGTTGACGCCCCCCACATCGGGGTAGGGGATGCTTTTCCGCGGACCATGTACGCTGCCGCGTCGAGCCCGCGCGAGCCCGCCGTGGATCGAGAGGGTATCCTTGGTGGATGGCCGTTGAAACACGCGCCCGAGGGTGGCCGGAGGCCGCCCTCGGAGCTCTTGCGTGCATTTTGAATGCGTGCGGAGGCGGCTCGGGAGCGCTTTCGCCCGGGAGCGAGATGGCCGGCACGGACAACGACGCGGGCATCGCCGACGGGCCGCGCGATGGTGGGCCGTGCAGCAGCGATCCACTTCGCACGGGCCTGATCGCCCAGCAGACCGGGGTCAGCGTCGACGCGTTCGACTGTGAAATCCTGACCTGGGCCGCAAGGTACAGCGAACCCGACCCGATGATCTTCAAGGCCATCATCTACGTCGAGTCCCGTTTCGACGAGACGGAGATGGCCTGTGCGAACATGCCTTGC
The DNA here is from genome assembly GCA_035622655.1 of Polyangiaceae bacterium. Classification (GTDB taxonomy): domain Bacteria; phylum Myxococcota_A; class Polyangia; order Polyangiales; family Polyangiaceae; genus Palsa-1150. The sequence continues at coordinate 16,528 of DASPUY010000195.1, read as the reverse complement.
GGCACGCCGAACGGCTGGACCGCCGCGGAGTCGGGCTGCTACGGCCTGATGCAGGTGGTACCTGCGTGCGGCGATGATCCGGACGATGCGGGCTTGATGTCCAATGGCCAGCCGGACCTGACGACGGACATGACCCAGACCGGATGGGCCGGGTCCGTCTTCAACCCGAGCGTCAACATCGAGATTGGCGTCGCGGGAATCGCCGGAAATCGCGCCCAGGTCGAGAAGCAGTTCCCTGGATGCACGGTCGACCAGTACACGATGATGGCCGTCGGCAATTACAACGATTACGGCAGCACCAAGAGCTGCACGGAATACAACACGACCTACGACGACGCCGTCATCATGGCGTACGACCAATACGCCGCAGCCGCCGGGTATCCCGCGCACTCGTACTGACCCGGAGGCGCTCGCGACCTCGGATGCCGGCGTCCGCTCGTGCGAGCGCCGACCCTGGCGCGAGTCCGGTCCCGGCCGGACGGCGCCGCTCGACCGCCCGGACACGCACCGGTCGGGTGGTCAAACCACTTGACACCCAGACCATCGAGCGTACGGTCAAGCCCCGGCTGGAGCCGAACGCCATGAATGCTCTTTCTTGGACCCGTGTCGGACTGACCGCACTGCTGGCGGCGTGCGCCACTGCCGCTGCGTGCAGCAGCGGCAACAACAGTACGGCGCCCCAGACGACTTCGACCTCGTCGAGCACCGCCGGCGCATCGAGCAGCAGCTCCAGCTCCACCGGAACGACGACCGGCAGCTCGAGCAGCGCGGCAGGCATTCCCGACAGCGGCGGCGCGGGGACCGGCGACGCGGGCAATGGAGGCGCCGCGGACGGCGGCTCCACGGACGGCGGCAGCGACGGAGCGGCTTCGCCAGCCGCGTGCGTGGACGTCACCGCCAACGTCACTCCCTGCACGCCCGGATCAACTCCGGAGTGCGTCAAGGGCTGCGGCCCGGATCTGCCGCCCGACGCCGCGCAGCCGCAGCTGGGCACGAAGGCGTGCATGTGCGCAGTCAGCGACGCGGGCGATGCGGGAGGCATCTATACCTGCGCCGACTGCGCCTACCTGTCGCCGGAGCCCGCCTGTTATCAGTACGCCGTTGGAGGGCCTCCGGCCTGCGCCACGGACGCAGGGACCGTCGCCGACAAAATGCCGTGCACCGCACCGTGCGTCGGAGGCACGAGCTCCGGGGTGTGCACGATCGTGACGGACGCCGGAAGTACACAGGGATGCGTGTGCGTCCCGAACTCCTCCGGAGCCGACATCTGGACCTGCCAGACGCTCTGGCCCTCGCAATAACGCCGCGACGCGGTGGCGGCCCTTCGCGATTGGGCGCGCTCGCTTCAGCGCGCACGCGCCGCGCGAAACCCCGATCCCCGCAGGCGGGCGCACGACTCCGTACGCGGTCGCCGGCGGTCGAGCGTCGACGAGCGATCTCGACTGCACGCCGCGATCGATGCAAGCTGGTGGGCTCAGTGCGTCAACTTCACGAGGAGGCAGGATTCATGAACATCTGGAAGCCCATTGCTCTGTGTGCCATCGGCGCGTTCGTGGCCTCGGTCGGTATGCAGATCGCACGCGCGGACGCCGTATGCCATGGCCAGCCCAACATGCAGGCGGCGCTGGAGCACCTGCGGCAGGCTCGCGCCTCGCTCGATCGCGCCGAGCACAACAAGGGCGGCTGGCGTGACCGCGCGATCCAGTCCGCGGATGTCGCGATCCGCGAGACACAGAACGGCTGCGCGTTCGCCGACACACACTGAAGCTCGCGCCACCGGGCGCGGGGTGATTTGCCCGCGCGATGACTGGCTCTCACGAAGCGGGCGGCCCCACGCACACGATGAGGAAATCGCTGTCCGTGGCCGTGGCGCCGAAGAAAGTGGCCACCTGGACGCTCGTGTTGAGAACGAACGGAAGCGTGGCCGTGGCAGCCTGGGTCGTGCTGGTGTTCGCGTTGGACGTCGCGACGCACAGCTCATGCTGGGTCGCCGGGAAGAGACCGCTCGCGATCGTGAGTGTCACGAGTCCCGCGCTCACGCGGGTCACGCCCGTGAGCCACGTTCCGCCCACTTGAAGATTGATCGCGGGGGTCCCGTTATTGGTGACGTAGGCTGCGTACGAAACGAGGTTGCCCTGCAGCGTTCCCACGGATTGCTGGAGCGTCGACACGGCGGTGGCGAGCGCGCCGCCGTCGGCCGCGTTGGTCGCATTCGTCGCGTTGGTCGCGCTCACGGCACTCTGGGCTTCCACCGCGTAGGGGACGGCCCCCACGGGAGCTCGCCCCAGGCTCGTACCGTTGTCCACGACCTCCACGTAGACGTTCGGGTTGGCCGCGATCACGGCCGTACAGCTCGTGCTGAGAACAACCCGAAACCTGCCGCTCACGACCGGCGTGCTGGGTACGCTCGTCACGCAGAGCGCGCTCTCGCCCGTGGTCGCCGTCGGGTTGAGCCACAGGTTGATCGAGATGGGGCGCGACCCGTTGACGAGCTGCCCACCCTCGGTCAGCGTACCCGAGTAGTAGAGCGGGTTCGGGCTCGGAATGCCCTGGGCAAGCGCCTTGACGGCGAACCCCACCAAGCCGCCGACCGTCAGCAACCCGGCGGCCACGAAAAGCTCTCGCTTTTTCATGGTGCAAACGCTCCTCTTGGCACCTCCCCCACCCGTCTCCCAAATAGCGCGGCGCCAGGGCGCGTGGCGACGAAAATCGGCCCTTTCGGCCAGCACCGCGCGACCGGGGACGTTCTCGCGGTAGCCTATCCGCGGATGCTGCCGGTCTCGGAAGCTAGCCAGGCGCGAGCTCGCGAGCCCCGTCTTCTCGTCTATGTGGGCCTGGGCGTGCTGCTCGGCGTCGCCGACGTCCTGTTCGACGTCCTCTCCGAAGCGAGGATCGGTCAGGGCAGGCTCACGGGTGCTCTGGCCGGCGCACACGCAGTCATCGATCACACGTTGCCCATCTTGCTCGGCGGGCTGCTCGGTGTCAGCGCGCATTACCTGCGCCTTCGCAAGCAGCTCGCGACGGCCCGTGAAATCGCCGGGCGATCCGAAGCCTTGCGGGTACGGCTTCAGAAAGTCGAGCGCGACCAAGCGGTCTGGGTCCTTGCGGCGACGGTGCTGCACGAGCTCAACAATCCCCTTCACGCCATCGGCTTGCTCCTGGACGAGATCGAAGCGATGAGCACCGATCCGGCGAGAGGCCACGGCCCGGTTTCACGCGCCGCGGACGACGACCGCGCGCGCCGTCAGCGCGAAATGCTCACCCGGGTCCGCGTGCAGGTCGATCGCGCCCTGTCGCACCTTCGCACACTTCGGTCAATGCGCAGCCCCGGCGAGCCCGAACTGCAACGCGTGGCGCTCGATCGCATCGCAAGCGTGGTCGCGGACGACGTCGGCCCCCTGGCCGCGGAAGACGGGTTCGAGGTTCGTCTCGAGTGCGACAAGCCCGTGCAGGCGAGCGCCGACCCCGGGTACGTGCGTACGATCCTCGAGAACCTGGTCGACAACAGCATGCACTCGCTGCGTGCGGGTAGGAGCCACGGGCGGATCACGATCCGCGTGGTCGCGGAGGACGAACGCGCGGTCGTGCACGTGTCGGACGACGGTCCGGCGCTCGAGCCGGGGGCGCGCGACGCGCTGTTCGAGCCCCTCCGGACGACCAAGACCCACGGGCTCGGACTTGGACTGCCGATTGCGCGCGCTCTCGCACGGGCGATGCGCGGGGACCTTTCTCTCGACGAAGGTGCGGTCAAGGCTTTTCGGCTGGAGCTGCCGCTGCGCACGGCACCATGAGCGGCGGCAGCGGCGCGATCTCGAACCGAGGAACGGTCTTGCTGGTCGACGACGAGCCGGACACGCGCGAGCTTCTCGCCGGCGCGATCGAGCGCGCCGGTTACCGGTGTGTCACTGCGCTGGATGCGCCCGAGGCCCTGGAGAGGGCCACCGCAGAGGGAGCCGTGGACGTCGTCGTCACCGACGTCGTCCTGGGGGCCGAGGATCGCGCGGGCCTTCGCTTGATGATGGACCTGAGGGCAATGGGAGTCCATGCACCGGTCATCGTGATCACCGCGTACGCGGACGTGGAAAAGGTCAAGATCGCGCTGAATCAAGGCGCGGTTTACTTGATCGAAAAGCCCTTCCGCGCGCCCGAGCTCATCCAGGTCATCGACCGGGTGAGGGCCCAAGGGGTCGACGTCCGGCCCTCGGTCGCGCAGGTGCTCGGAGGCACCAACCTGACCGACAAGGAGCGGGTCGTGGCGCGCCACCTGCTCGAAGGGCTCTCCTACGCGGAGATCGCCGAGCTCGAGAGCAACAGCACGAACACCATTCGTCAGCACGTCAGCACGATCTACGCAAAGCTCGGAGTCGGCAATCGAGCCGAATTGTTCCGGCTCGTCTACGCGCGCTGAGCCCCAGAGGACCGGGTCCGGGCCACGGAGCCCGCGCCGCCAAGCGGCCCGGGAAACGTCGAGTCGGAACAGGCCAAGGGCTAAAAGTAGAGCGTAGCCGTCGCCAGCGTCGTCCGCGGGGGCGCCGCGACAATGTGGATCGCGCCCGACGCGGGCTGCTGCCCCGGCTTGAAGCTCCAGTTCGAGACGAAATATTCCTCATCGTCGGGGTACTTCAGGCCCAGCACGTTGTACATCTCGAGCCCGAGCTCGACGAAGTGCCAGCGGGCCGACCCGGCTGCATTCAAGACATAGCTGGTGGGCGCGACGATGGCGTCGTTCACGTGCTTGCCGCCGAGCAGTGTGAAGCCGAGTCCGGCGCGGCCTGTGACGGGCGCGCCCCGGACGCGAAGTACCTCGCCGTGGACGTTCACGTCGGTGCGCCAAAGGATCGCCGGGACGTTCGGCACGTAGTGAGAGGTGCCGACAACGAGCGTGTCGAACGTCGCCGTCTGCACGGAGAGAGCGGTGGATGCGAGCAGCCAGGGCGTCGGCCGGGCAAGCAGCGAGCTCACAATGCCCCGGCGCGTGCTGGCTCCCTCCGTTGTGAGACCGCCGGAAGCGACCTCGAACACGAGCTCGTTGGCCACATCCGTCTGGAAAGCTGCGAGTGTGGTCACGTAGCGGCCCTTGGCGGCCTCGGAACGAAAGCCGGCCTCGAAGCTCGTCACTTGCGAGAACGCGGCCCCTTGCGCGCAAGGTGACAGGGTGTTGGCCGCCTCTCCGGTGAGCTTGACGGTCGGGCCGTTGCACAGCACGAGGCTGCCCGCGTCGAGCGAGCGAAAACCCTCACCCGCGGAGACGACGGGCACGAGCTCGGGCAGCGCCTCGTAAGCAATGGTGACGCGCGGCGCCGGTGCGAGGCCCGACACGCTCGTGCTCTGCCCCTCTAGCGCACCCGCGGGCACGGGCGGCGCCAGTCCCGCCAGGTTGTTGTCGATGGCGACGTCGAGAAAGTCCGCGCGAAAGCCGCCCGATACGCGCACCGTCTTCCAGAGCCGTACGTCCAGATCCAGGTAGCCGGCAAGGTCGAACGTGTTGAGACCGTAGTTTTCGCGGTAGTCCCACGGCTCGAGGTTCGCCGGGTTCACGAGGTCCTTGCTCTGGTCGGTGTGCCCGGCGCGCAGGAACACGCCCGGCTCGACGACAGCTTCGAGGAAGGTTCCCACGCGGACGGGAGGGCCGCGCAGTCGCGCGGTCACGCCGCCCGCGATCTCGATGTTCGTGAGCTGCCAGAGGTCGCCCAGACTCGGCAGCTGGGGCTGCAGGTTCGAGCTGTAAAGGTCGCCCGTGTAGTTCTGGCGGGAGAGAAAGTCCGTCCACATGAGCCAGGGCGCGACCTCGACGTGCAACCCGCCGCTCGTCGAGTGCGTGAGCTCCGCCGCGACGATGACGCGCGCCGAGTCGACACCTTGTGCGGGCCGCGCGCACGAGGGCGAGCTGCAATTCTCGGGGTAAAACGAATTGAAGTAGGGGTAAGCGTCGTAGTAGCCGATGCGCCCCGCGTTCACGTCGTCGAGGCGGACGACGCCGGGCAGCGCGGCGTTCGCGGCGTACGCGGTCGCAAGGAGGCGCAAGTGATCGCCGTCGTTGAGATCCACTCCATACTGCAGGTTGACGGACGCCGATTTCGAGGCGCGGTCCTGCCCGAAGCCTTGCGTCTCGCGCACCGCGAACGCCGCGAAGGTCTCGTCGCTCACCCCTTTGGGTGCTGCGATGCCGACGACGCGTGCCTGGTCGAAGGAGCCGTACGTAGTCTTGAGCTGATAGCCTCGGTCGGTGACGCCCAGGTCGAAGAGGGCGCTGCCTACGATCGCGGAATCGCCTTGCCGCGGATCGTACGCACCCTCGAGGACACGAATGCTTTCTACCACCTCGGGAATGACGAAGTTCACGTCGGCGTAGCCCTGCCCGTGGATGTGCATGGGGATGTTGATGGGAACATCGTCCACCTTCATCTCGATGCCCGACCCGTTGTCGAGATCGAAACCGCGCAGGAAGACGTCATTGCCGAGGCCCTCACCGTCTTCGTGGTCGACGAAGAAGCCCGGAGCGGCCGAGAGCAATTCGCTGGTCTGTTGGCGCGGAGAAGCGGTCAGTGTCTCACGGTCGACGTGGACGTCGCCAAGACCGCGTGGGGAGGGCCAGGTCACGCCCCGCACCTGGACGATGAGGGCCGGGGTTGGCGTCGGTCCCGGTGTCGGCGTCAGCACCAGGGTCGGTCCTGGCGTCGGCGTCAGCGCCGGCCCCGGCGTCGGGAGGACCGGCGGGCGAAAGACGACGACGTACTCGACACGCGAACGGATCGGGTGACCGTCGCGGGTCGATGGACTGAACCGCGCGGCTCGCACGGCGTCGACTGCGGCGCGCCCGAACGCGTCGGGCGCCGACAGGGGCGCGCGCGAGACCTCGACGACCGACTCGACCGTTCCCGCCGTGTCGACGACCGCCTGCACGACGACCTGCGTCTCGACGGGAGCGACGCTCGCGGGGAACGGCGCGACGATCGGCGCCGTCGGCTCCGCCTGAGCGAGTTGTGCTGCCGCATTCCTCGCGAGGACCGCCGTGGCGGCGACGGCCGACGCGGCGACGGCCGGGGTCCACGATCTGACGCGAAGCCTGCAAGCGCTCAACACGACGCGGTTTGCGGCCTCACATGAGGCTCCAGTCCGTTCCGTCCGATCCGTTCAGCCCAGCAACCGCGCTGTCGCCCGGAGCGCTCGACTTGAAGGGATAAAGGAGCCCATCGGGCGTCGGGGTGTCGAAGGTAATGGTCATGCTCGTCCCTGGCGCAATCGGCGGGATGGTCGAGTTACCGGGAAAGCACGCGGTAGAGGAGCAGCCCGCCGGGACATCCGGATAGGCCGGCAAGACGCTCGTGCACTCGACCTCGAACCCGTGCTCCACTGTGCCCTCGTTCGTCAGCGTCAGTGTGACCATGGCGTCGTTCTGGGTCGTGATGACGGTCTTCATCCCAGCGTCGGCGGAGACGGCGCCCGAGTCCGGAGATCCGCTGTAGAAGCCCGTGTCGTCGACGACGAGATCAATGACGTAGGAGCCGCCGTTGATGCCGTCGTTGTCGGGATAGCAAACTCCTTCGCCCTCGACGCCCGAGGCCGTCGAGCCCGTGTTCGAGGAGCCGCAGTCGAGGAGCACGACACTCGGGAGAATGAGGATCGAGGATCGACGGAGCCGCATGGATCGAGAGCATACGGAGACGCCCCCGGCCTCGGTATCCGACGAACGTGGGATGCTGCGCGATCCTCCCGCTCAGGGCGACAGCGCCCCCGTCACGCAGTCCATGCCTGTCGGATCGCAGCTTGTCCCACCCTGCTCGAACCCGTCGTCGAACAATGTGACGGGGGAGCCGTCCGGAAGAGTTCCCGCGCCCCCCTCCGCTGGAACGCGTCCCACGGATTCGATGGCTCCGACGACGCAGGTCCCCGAGTCACCGCACAGAAGGGAGGCCACGGCTCCGCCGGCGTTCCCCGCATCACCTCCCGCGGTCTCAGAGATCCCGCTGGTGCTGGAAGACCCGGAGTTCGGACCCCCCGAATCGGCAGAGGCGGCGAGCGTATGGTCGCCAATGCCGAGAATGGCGTCGCATCCCGCGAGAGCCGAAAGCGCGAGAAGCAGAAGCACGGGGCGGATCACCACGTGCCTCGCAGCCGAATGCCGCCGGGAAGAAGGCCGATCTGCGCCACCGTGGTCCCTGCGGGCTTGGCGGTAAACCAGAGGATCGCGCCCGCGGCGACGCCCACACCCCCCACGATGAACAGCGCGGTCGAAACGTTGCCGGTCGTCTTCGCGTCGTTCCACATGTTCACTTCGGCCTGGCTTGCGCACTGAGAGGCGGGACAGAGATTGTTCGCGTCGTTCTTCTTGGAGATCGTCATCACACCGAACGCTCCGCCCACTGCGAGAGCGGCTACGCCCACGCCTGCCACCACGACGGCAGCCACTTTTTGCGTGCCCATCCCGGGATTCGGCGATTCGGGGGTCGCGGACGGAGAAGCGGTCAGCATCCCCGAGGGAGCGGCGACCGATGGCGGGGCGCCCCCGGAACCGGACGGCGGGGCCAGGGGTGCCGGAGCAGCACCAGGTGAGGCGCCTTGCGCGGGGGGCGGCGGGACGCTCGGGGCGCCGGGGGCGGCCGACGACGGCGGACCGAGGGCGCCAGACGACGGCGGACCGAGGGCGGCGGGCGGCGACGAGGCCTGCGCAGCGGGCGGAACAACGCCTTGCGGGACCGGCGGCGTCTCCGCCGTCGGCGCGCCGAACACGATCGTCTCGTGCCGATCTTTCTGGCCCTGCTGGATGATGAACCGCCGGGTGATAAGGGGCTGCCCCGGGGTCTCGAACGCAAACGTGTGCTCGCCTGGATCGACCGAGAGCGCCATACCTTCCAGGCGCTCGGCGAGCGGCTGGCCATCCATCGCGACCTTCACGGCGCTCAGGTCCCTTCCCGCGGTGTCCTTGGCCTCGAAGGTGACCGTCGGGATCTGCGCATTCACCTCGTCGACCCTGCGCAGACACTCCTTCTGGATATCGGCCGGACAGCTGGCGGCGGCGCAGACGAGCAACTGGGCACGCGCCTCACGCAACCGATGCGCGTTTCGGAGCTCGACCGAGCTGTTGTTGGCCGCAAGACAATCGGCGGTCGTCGGGTCCGCGGCCGGCGCCGGCCGGGACGCCAGGAGCAGCCCGACGGCTGCGGAGAAGGAAACGGCTGAAACGGTGCGCCTCATGGTGTTCGTCCTTACCGCCCGGCTCCGCCATGGGAATTCGAAAAGCACTGCGGCTTGAACACGTGGGCCCCGGACTGCGGGTCGATCGTGTAGTTGGGATCGCAATCGGCACGGGGCGCATCGGCGCGAGGCACATCGGCGTGCAGAGGGGCCGTCGTCGCAAGCGCAACGCACACCCCGCTTCGGCACACGCTCGACTTCGCACACGCGACGGCGTCTCCCCATTCGCCGCTGGCCCCACATGCCTGGACTCCGCCGCCCGCGCACTGCGTGCTTCCCGGAGCGCAGACTCCGATGCACTGTCCGTCGCTGCAGGCGTAAGGACAGGTCGCGCCTTGATTCCAGTGACCGGCCTCGTCGCACCTTTCGGGCGCCCTGTCGCTGCAGCGCGGGGTCGACGTCGCCGGCGAGCACTCGGCGCCGCACTGGCCCGCGGTCACGGGGCCGGCTGCCCAACGATCGCCGACGCACGTTTCGGGCGTGGTTGCGCGACACTGCGTCGCACCCGACGCGCATCGGTCCACGGCAGCCGGGACCGCGGGCCGGGGGCCTTCGGGCGGAGCCCCCGGGGATGTGCTGGAGGCGGTGGCGGCGTTCAATCCCTTCGGATTCGCGACGAGGAGTCGGACCGCGAAGAACCCTCCGACGGTGACCGCCACTGCGATGACTGCGATCGCGCCGACCACCGCCTTCTTGTGACCCCCCCCCGCTTGGGTGTCCGACCAGGGAGCCACGGAACCGGGCGCCATGCCGCTGACGCTTCCGGGTCGCATGCCCGACCAGGACGCCATGGAAGCCGGCGCGAGCATGGTGCCGCGAGCAGAGGGCGGCAACGGCGCCCCGGAAGCAGCCAGCCCGGCCTCTTGAAGGATGCCTGTGATTCGCTCCACCGATGTGCGGGCCCGCCGCGAGCCGAACGGAAGGAGCGCTACCCCGAGCGCCGCGACGTTGGGGTAGCGATCGCGGCGGTCCTTTTGCAGACACTTGAAGATGATCGCTTCCAGACCGGGCGGAACATCAGGCCGCATGGCGCGAGGCGACGGGACCGGATCAGCGGTGACCTTGACGGCCACTTCGGCGATCGCCTCGCCAACGAAGGGCGTAGTGCCCGTGAGGAGCTGGAACAGGACGACGCCGAGGGCCCAGATGTCGGTCAGCGCATCGACGTCCTTGGCTGAACGCATCTGCTCGGGTGACATGTAGAGCGGCGACCCCATGACGGCGGCGGTCTTGGTCACCGACATGCCCGGCGGCTCCGAGGCCCGCGCAGCCTCGGTGAGCTTCGAAATGCCGAAGTCGAGCACCTTGACGACGAACTGTCCGTCGGAGCCCCGAACACAAAACAAGTTGGCGGGCTTCAGATCGCGATGAACGATGCCCAGCCGATGGGCCTCGGCGATGGCCACGCAGGCTTGCAGGACGAAGTCCACCGCCAGGTCGATCGGCAGCGGCCCGCGCTGGCGGAGCCACTCGGCCAGGTCTCCGCCTTCCAAGAGCTCCATGACGATGTAGGGCGAGCCGTTGTCGAGAGTCCCGACGTCGTGAACACGAGCCGCATGCTCGCTCACGATCTTGGCCGCGGCCCGCGCCTCCCGAAGGAACCGAGCGACCGCCTCTTGGTTGGCGAGCATCGCAGGCAGCAGGAACTTCAGCGCCACGCGGGTGTCGAGCACGAGGTTGTAGGCCGCAACGACGACGCCCATTCCGCCGACACCGAGCACTCGATCCACCCGGTATTTACCGGCCAGCACCTGCCCTTCGCGAACACCCGCTGCAAGCTCAGGATCGCCGCCGTACGTCACGCTAGGCCTCGAAAGTGAAGCGGTGCAGAACAGCCCAGCCCGCCCAAGGCTGGAATGTGAAGCCGCCTCCAAGCCCGTTGTCAAGGCAGAGCGCGCCACCGGCCCCACAGGAGGCCGGTTTCCTTGACGGAGCGGCGCCACGTCCATGGACTATCCTCGCACCCCATGACGACCCTCGGAATCATCGGAGCGGGCCGGATCGGGAGCCAGGTCGGGCGCCTCGCCGTCGCACACGGATACGGCGTCGTGATTAGCAACTCGCGTGATCCGGAAACGCTCGCAGGGCTCGTCAAGGAGCTCGGGCCGAAGGCGCGCGCCGCGACTCCCCTGGACGCGGCGCGAGCGGGAGAGATCGTCGTGGCGACGATCCCGCTCAGGAGCTACAAGAGCGTTCCCGTCGAGCCTCTCGTCGGCAAGATCGTCATCGATACGTGCAACTATTACCCGCAGCCCGGACCGCTCAGGGAAGGTTGGCGCGTCCAGCGCGACACTCCTGGTTACGGCCCTCGAAGAAACGCGGAGGAGCTCAAGCGAGATCTGGCCACGGCCAAACGTTACCGAGACATGAGCAGGTAGCGTCGGCGGCGGCCGGGCGATCCCAATCTGGCATTGGACGGGGGGTCACCGGCGCGCCCCGGCCAGGCGGGCAAGCAGCTCCGCCTCCACGCGATGCTCCGGGCACGTGCGATCGATGAGCGCAATCTCGCTGCCCATCGCGTTTTCGTGCTGTTTTCGGACGGACGTGGCCGTTGCTTCGACGGCCGGCCCTTGACGCTCGTGCTCGCCGCGAACGCGCATGGCCACCAGGACTCCGTTTCGGAACTCGAAACGCGCCCAGCGAGCGGCGGCCCGATTGTCCTTTCGGAGCCACTCGAGGCCGGGCCCACTGCACCCGATGATCGCGGACCAGGTGCCGTGGCCACCGTCGACGAAGTAGGTCCGCACTTCGCGCTCGGACATTCCCAGCACCACTCCGTGGACGATCCAGTCCGACGAGGCCGGGCTCCGTACGGCAAGGGGTAGCGCGCACAGCGCCGTGAACGTCAGCGCGAACGCGGACAGCGCGGCGCTCGTCGCGTACGGCACACGAAGGCGCAGCCGAGGCCACAACCTCCAGGTCTGCGGTTCGGACATGCGGCCACGCGACATCGCCGGCCTCTCCCTAGGGGCGATTGGCGATGGGGGTGAACATGGGATTCCGAGCGTCGGACGCGATGAGCCGCGCCGCCTCGGCGACGTGCCCGGAGCACGTGCGCGACAGAACCGTCAAGCGCACGCTGCCGTCGGCCTCGGGCTGCCGCGCGACGACCGCTGCAAACGAAGCCTCGAGCGGAGGGCCCAGGGCAAGCGCCTGGCTGCTCTCCAGATCCGCGCGGATCGCGGCGAGCTTGCCCGCGGTGAACTCGAACACCACGGCCCGAGGAAGGGCGGGCCGATCGACCGTTCGACCCCAGCGAAGTGTCGTCTGGTCGCTCGACACCTGAGAGCTCCACGTTCCCGAGGAAGCGCCGTCGAAACGCTGACGAACCGCAGCCTCGGACATGCCCAGCCTCGTCCCAAAGTACGGGGTGGGTGAGGAGGGTCCCAGGCCCAGAAGGACGACAGATGTCGCTCCGAATGCCATCGCGAGCGCCCAAGCGAGGGCCCTTCGGGCGCTCGAGCCCCACATCGACGGCTGGCCGTCCGCGCGGCTCGTGCTCGACTCCGAGCGCGCCGGGGACGGAACGGCATCCGATCGGTCAGCTCGAGCGGACACACGCCTTAAATACCGCGGCTAGGGGGCCCTGGCCATGGGCCGCGCCTACCAAAAGAGCGGGCGGCGCGCAGGTGATAGCCGCCGGAGAGCCGCCGGAGAGCCACACCCCGGGCTGGCAAAAAATTGAAGCTGCGGCAAAGTGCGCGGCGGCGCGGCTGTTTCACGCCTCTCGGCGGGCGCGGGCGCTACTCTGGCCGCTGCCCGACGGCACAAGGAGGAACCCGTGGACCGGAAGAACAAGCGCATCCTTGGGATCGGTCTTTTTGTCGCCGCCGCGGCATGGGTTCTCCTGGTCGGCTGGATCGTGTTCGACCGCTTCGAGCTTCGCCGCGCAGACGCGTTCCAGGCGATGGCATCGAAGCCCGCCGGCCTGGATGATGCGCTGCCCGTGCTCTGGAAGGCGCCGTCGTTTTCTGCGCGCGATCAAAGCGGCGCGCTCGTCACCGAGAAAACTCTCGATCACCATGTCTGGATCGCCGATTTCATCTTCACGCGCTGCACGGCCGCGTGCCCCCTCATCTCGGCCAAGATGCTGCTCCTGCGCAAGGCGATCCCCCAGCCGGACGTTCGCTTCGTGTCGTTTTCCGTCGACCCGGAATTCGACACGCCCGCGGTTCTCGGCGACTACGCCCGACGCTGGAACGCCGACCCTCGATGGCTGCTCCTGAGCAGCAAGCCGTCGGAGGTGCAGGACGTCGCCCGCGGCATGAAGGTCCCGCTCGAACGCACCGCTGACCCCGACAACCCGATCCTGCATACGACCTTCTTCTTTCTGGTCGACGCGTCGGGTCACCTGCGCGGCGTCTACGACAGCATCGACGACGACGCGGTGAAGCGCCTCGTGCACGACGCCAAAAGGCTCGACGGGGCTGCGGGGACAGCCGCAAACGAGCCGGCCGCAGCTGTGCTGTCGGCCGGCGGCGCGTCCGAAGTCGAGCGTGGACGCGCGCTGTACAGCTCTGCGGGGTGCGCGGCGTGCCATGCCGATGCTCGCGTGGCCCCGCCCCTTGCCGACATCTACGGCCGCGTGGTCCGGCTCGAGGCGGGCACCACTGCGATGGCGGACGACGCATACCTCCGTGAATCGATCCTCGACCCCGGCGCGCGCGTCGTTGCCGGGTACTCGGCTCTCATGCCGAGCTATCGGGACCACCTGTCCAGCGGCCAGGTCGCGGACCTGCTTGCATACCTGCGCTCGACGGCGTCGACGGCGAAGGCCGCTCTCGAAACGACGACGCCGGCGGCGGAATCACAGGCGACCGACCCCGTGTGCGGAATGCAAGTGCGGGCCACGGACGCGAGCCCTCACACGCACTACAAAGGCAAGACCTATTACTTTTGCAGCGACCTTTGCCTGGACCGGTTCTCCAAGACGCCCGAGAAATACGTTCCAGGCGGCTGAGCTCGGCCCGTGGAGAGCGCCGTCGCCGACGATCCACAACGTCCCCGATCGACGGGTGCGATCCTCACCGTAAGGCGGTGGGCATCCGTACCCGACGTCGTCGATGACGACCCATCGGCGGCGATCTTGCGCTCTACCACGGAGCGAGCGCAGTGGGGCGAGCGGAGTCCTTACGGAGCGCCGCCGTCACCGCATGTGCTGTACGAAAGTGACGACGAGTTCACGAGGTTGGGAACGTTCGCTCCCAGGTACGTCAGCTGGGTCGTCAGGGCCGTGATCTGGGCGCTGGTGAGCGGGGTCCCATTGGCGGAGAGCGTGCCTTCGGTGGCGGACAGGAAGTCCTGCGTCAGCGCCGCGACGTCCGCGGTCGTGAACTTGAAACCTGCGGCAAGAAGGTCCGCCGGTACCAGCCCGTCGGTGAGCGGCCCGATCTGGGTCCCCACGTACGGGCACCCCATCAGGTAAACGATGAAGAGCTCGACCTGGACGATGTAGTCGTTGATCTCGTTGAACGTGAAGATGTTCTGCAACTGTCCAAAGCGGCAGTCGGTGCCGATGACGGCCGAATCGCTGAACTCGATCGCGAAGTCCCAGACGCCGAGCCTGTCGGCGCACGTGTTGGTCGTGATGTCCGCCTGGCAGACGTCTCCGAGGGCGGCGAGGTCGAAGTCCGAGTCAAGCGTCGGGCACAGCTGGAGCGGCGCCGGTGGACAGTTGCCGCTGCCCGTGAAGTTCACGGTTTGGCTGGTCTTCAGGTTGTTCAGATTGTCGACCGAGGGCGAGTAGCTGTTGCACCCCTCGGACACGCCGACCGAGTACGATCCCGGGTTGACCAAGAAGCTGTACGAGCCGGTCTCGTCCGCGTAACGAAAGCCCTGCGAGCTCCCGTTGAGCGACACCTTGGCCCCAGCCACGGGGTTGCCCGCCGACGTGACGGTCCCGTGGATCGTGAGCGAACCAGACGTGCCGCCGGAGCTCGAAGGCGGCTCGCAGTTGAGAATGAGGTTATTGCCCGAACCGATGAAGTCCACCGTCTGGTTCGTCGTGATGTTATTGAGGTTGACGACGTTCGGGTCGAACGCGAGACACTCCATCGAAGCGCTGATCGAGTACGAACCGGGCGCGACCGTGAAGCTGTAGGCGCCCGTCGACGGATCCGAGAGCGTTTCCTTCTGGGCGCTCCCGTTGATGGCGATGCTGACCGGCGGCTCGATCGGATTGCCCGAGGAATCCGTAACGAATCCGGAGATGGTGATCGTCCCGGCGGCCCGGGCCATCGACCCCGAAGCCGCGATTCCCGACACGATCAGGAGCGATCCGCCGGCTACTGCTCCACTCCAATGGCGCTTTGAGATTTTCATGGAAAATCCTCCCGTTTCGCTGCGGTTCTCCGCAGCGGTCTGTGGAGCGCGAGCTTTGGGCAAAATCGAAGAAGGTGTCAACACCATCCGGGAGCGATTCTCGAAATGACACCGCCTCGCCATTGGGATGTTCGCCGCGCTACACCCTCGAGAACAAGCGGGCCCATGCCTTGCCCTCTCGACGCGCTACGCGATGCAGCATTGCACGACATTGCATCGACCATCGCCGGCGCGCGCACGCGTTCTCGAGCTCGCGCCCGGAACCGGCCGGGCCTGGTATGGACACGATTGCAATGCCGCAATGGCCATTACAGTAGTTGCCAGTGACACGAAAAGGGGAAGAGCGGATCGTCTCACTGGTCCTCAGTCGCCACAGAAGAGCGCGAAAAGCGGGCGGTTCGGGCCCTGCTCGCACACCTGCTCGCACCAAAAGGACCCGCACGCGCCCGGGCTGCGCGTCGCCGGATCGCTTTCCGGGTAAAACTAGGAGCATGAGACGCCTGGGCCTTCGAGCCGTCCGGACCGCGCTTGCCGCGCCGATTCTCCTCGTATCCTGCGGCTCCGACTCGACTCCGGGCGCCAGTGCGATCGGGCGTCGGGCTCCGGACGCTTCGAGCTCCACGATCTCGGGACCCTCCGGATCGGACGGAGCCGCGAGCGCCATGCCCGACGGCGCGACGCAGTCCACGCAGCAGGATGACGCCGCAGGGGACGCGCAGCCCCTCGTGGCTCCCCAGCCCGTCAGCCCGTTCATCGTCGTCGATCAATTCGGTTATCGTCCCTCCGCGGAGAAGGTGGCCGTTCTGCGCAACCCGCAAGTCGGGTTCGATTCCTCGATGCATTTCACGCCTGGAGCGACGTACGCCCTCGTGGATGCACACGCGGGCAACTCCACGGTGTTCGAGGGGTCGCCCAGCGCATGGAACAGCGGAGCCACGGACGGATCGTCGGGGGATCAGGCGTGGTGGTTCGATTTCTCGAGCGTGACGGCTCCGGGGGAGTATTACGTGCT
>DASPUY010000194.1:0-5560 GCA_035622655.1 Polyangiaceae bacterium | reverse complement strand
GCCCTCCCATACGATCGCCGCCTTGTTGCGCCGCGCCGTCGTCAGGTGCCGATCGAGGCAGCTCTCGGTGACGTTCAGCTTCGCCCCCACGAAGAACTTCGCCCTGGCCACGCCGGGAGTCGAACCGCGCCCAGGCTCGAGCGTCCATTCGGAGAAGCGCGTCCAGGGAGCGCGCCAGACGAGGTCGGACGTCTGCTCGCGCCAGAAAATGTCGGGCTCCTCGAGCGACTGCCGATACATCGCAGCGTATGCATGATGCGCGGATACACGCGCTCGCTGGACGAACGAAGCGCTCGGGTGAAACCGGCGATCCTCCTTGAGACGCGACTCAATACGGTCCGACATGAGCGGCCATCCTGGGCGCACCGGGAGAGGTACGCAAGTGTTGCGACGCGCGGACCTTCTTGCGAGGCTCACGGGTCGGTTTTTGTACCCGCTGCCCCCCCGGCGACCGTCGGCAATGGCTGCGATTTCCGAAGTCTCGCTGCCGATCGGCGACAATCATGACAAAGTGACTTTCCGGCACGGCCATTGCTCGATTTGGGAGTGCTCCTCCATGCCTTCGAAGCGACGTCGCTCGACACGCGGGTACTGGCTCGCAGGAGCCGCTGCGGCCGTGGGGATTGCTCCGGTTGCCGGCGCGTGCGGGAGCGCCGGCGACGCACCGCTGATCGGCGGCAGCGTACCGCTTTCGAACGTGGATGCTGCGCCGATTTGCGTTCCGGGTCACGAAGGATGTCCTTGCACGACACCGGGCGCGACAGCCGCGTGCGGCAAAGTCGTACAAGAGTACGAGAACTACACGACGTGCGCTGAGGGACAGTCGACGTGCAGCGACGGCGTGTGGGGGCCTTGCGCCACCGGCAGCACCATTGTTGCCAAGAGCACGCGGACCCTGTCGCTCGGGAGTGGGCGCGACCCGGTGACGGGCATTCCCCGCCTGGCCCAGACGATCACCACCTGCGCGGAAGGCGGCTTGACGGCTGCGAGCGTCTGTGACCCGAACACGGGCTGCAGTCTCACGATCGAAACGCCGAGCGACTTCGCGGATGCTTCCAACCTGTCGCAGCTCGACGGCGGGCTGAGCATCGTGCCGACGATCGAGTACGAAGGCGGCGGCACGGGGGACGGTAACACGTCGTGCACGGGGCTTCAGTGCCAGGTGCAGTACTGCGCCGGCAACTCGAACGGCACGACGATCACCGGCCAGGTCTTCGATCCGGCGGGCAACAATCCCCTGTACAACGCGTGGGTCTACATTCCGCTCAACCCGACGGCGGCCCTGCCGGCGTTTCCCGCCGGTGAACAGTGCAGCACGTGCTCGGGAGCCGCGTCCCTCAATGCCGTGGCGGTCGCACAGACGGCCCCCGACGGAACGTTCACGCTCACGAACGTCCCGTCCGGCACGAACATCCCGATCGTCGTTCAGATGGGCAAGTGGCGGCGCGAGATCCAGCTGTCCAACGTCACCGCGTGCACCAACAATGCGCAGCCCAGCGGCACGTTGCGCCTGCCGCAAAGTCAGACCGACGGGCTCAACGGTCATGCCGATCTGCCGCAGATCGCGTTCGTCAGCGGAAGCGCCGATCCGTTCGAATGCATGCTCCTGAAGGCCGGCATCTCGCCGAGCGAGTTCGGCTCGTCCACCCTCAACTCCAATCGGCGCATTCACTATTACAACAGCCCGAACAGCCCGGGAGACAGCATCGACCCCTCCTACGGCAACGTCGTCACGGGCGACCAGATGTGGAACAGCGCGGACGGGGGATCGAACGGCGGCTGGTCGCTTGCCAACTATGACGTCGTCATCCTGGCGTGCGAGGGCGCGGAGTACAACGTTTCGGATCGATCGACCTCCGGCTATGCGAACCTCGTGACGTACGCCGGCAACGGCGGGCGCGTGTTTCTGTCCCACTACAGCTACGTCTGGATGAAGTACAACACGCCCTGGGAGGCCATCCCCGCGAGCTGGGGCGGCACGATGTCGGTCGACACGCAAGATCCGCTTTACGCGTCGATCGTCACCTCGGGCTTCCCCAAGGGTCAGGCATTCCAGACGTGGCTGGGCGACGTCGGCGCGCTGGTGGCCCCGGACGGCGGCACGCTCACGGCTCCGGACGGCGGCGCCCCGGCCGCGGACGCCGGCGGCGTGCTCACGATCCACCAGGCGCGTCAGGACTTGACGACACCCCTCGCGTCCACGGCGCAGTCGTGGATGAGCGCCACCGATACGGCGATCGGAGCGCTGACCCCGGCCACCTACAGCCCGAGCTTCACGTTCAACACGCCACTGACGGCTGCCACGGCGAGCCAGTGCGGGCGCGTCGTCTTCAGCGACTTCCACGTCGCGACCTCCGCCCAGGTCTCGGCTTCGGGCAGCAGCGGCACGGTCTCCTGCCAGGCCACGTCGCAGTGCGGTTACGGCTCCACGTGCGAGTCTCCGGTGCTCGGAACGTGCCAGCAGCCGACCTGCACCACGGGAGGGACGAGCGGCTGCGGCGATTCCCACTTCACCTGCAATGGGGTCGTGCCGGGCACCTGCCAGCGCGCCTCGTGCACCTCGGGCTCCCAGTGCGGGACCGGCGAGTGCGTGACGGTCAACGGCAACAAAGTCTGCGGCTGCACTCAGAACAGCGATTGCGGAGTCAACGGGGTCTGCACGTCGCACGTCTGCAACCTCGTCTCGTGCACGACGAGCTCCGGGTGTTACGGCGGTAACTTCATGGAGAACGAAAGCAACGACGCCACCTGTCAAGGCGCGGTGCTCGGCACGTGCACGCCCAACGCATGCACGTCGAACGCCCAGTGCTCGGCGCTCGGGTTTGGCTTCAACGCCGGACAGGAGCAATGCGACGGCGGCGTATGCGGAAGCTGCTACACGAATAGCGATTGCCCGGGCGGCGGAACGTGCGTCGGTGGCATCCCCGGCGGAACATGCTCAGGCAACGGAAAGAACTTTCCGTACGAGTGCGAGCAGAGTACCCTCGACCCACAAGAGGCGGCGCTCGAGTTCGAGTTCTTCGATCTCTCGGCGTGCGTGTCCCCGAACGGCATCGTTCCCCAGGGTCCGCCCGCCCCGATCACCGTGTACAATCCCGTGTCGTTCACCGTGGACTACACCTCGAGCTGCCCGGCGGGCACGCATGTCGCCTGGCGCACGCTCACCTGGCAGGCGGACGTCCCCGCCACCGCGTCGATCGTCTTCTCGGCGCAGACGGTCAACCCGCCGACCGACGGGGGCCCGCCGAGCTTCACGGGCGCTCAATCGGTGACGATTGCCACGGCGACGAACGCCACCCAGACGGGGTCGGCGGGGATCGACCTCGTTTCGACCGATGGCGGACCCTCGGGCGCCTTCGAGCTGGCGAGTCCGCCGGTGTCCTCCCAGAGCGATCTCCAGCTCACGATCACGCTCAACCCGACGACGAACCAGCAGGCGCCGCCAACGCTCATCGACTGGCAGGTGACCTCCGACTGTCCCTCGTCGGAGTAGCCGGATGCTGGTGCGTTCGCGTCTCGCCCACGTGGAACGTGCGGGCGCCTGGACGCTAGCCCGGCTGGCGGGGGCGGCTGCGTTCGCGGGCGCGTGCAGCTCGAGCAGCAACCCTCCCGGTCTGGGGGGTGGAGCGGCCATCAGCCCCGAGGATTCGGGCCTCCAGACGATCGCGGTCGATGGCTCTACATCGCCCGATGCGACGGCCGGGCGCGATGCGTCGAGCGATGCGGCCGCCGCGCGGACGAGCTCCGGGGACGGCACGATCGGCGGCCAGGAGGTCGACGGGGCCGCCGCCGACGTCGAGGGCGAGGAGCAGGAGATCGGCCCGCCCGTTTGCCGCGAAGGGATCACGTGGTCGACGATCGCCCGCGTCGACTCGATCGCCGCCGCGGGCTTCGATCAGTTCGGCGCCATCTCGGCCAGCGCGCTGACCGTCGCCTGGACGAGCTCGGAAGGCGTGATCTACGTCGCCGATCGAACGTCGAACACGGGCGACTTCGGAGCACCGGGGGTCGTCGACCCGGCGAGCACGCCCCTTTCCAACGGCCGCGTGGCCCTCATGCCCGACGGGCTGGAGGTCATCGCGACTCTCGCGGACGGCTCGTCGTTCACGGCCTTCGATCGGGTCTCGATCGGCGGCGCATGGCTGCCCTCGACTTCCGATGAGTTCAAGCTCATCGCGGCGACCATTTCCGAATCGGGCGGTGCCTTCGCGGAGCCGGTCGTCAGCGCCGACGGTCAGTCGCTCTTCTACCTGCTCACGATCGGCGACGCGCTACCGATTCTCTACGAATCCGCGTGGGACTCGTCGTCCCATACCTGGCAGTACGGCCAGCCGCTGACCGAGGCCGAGTTCGCGAGCCAGGCCGGCAACGACGCGGACGGTGCGATCGGAACCGGCGGCCTGCAGGTGCGCCGGCCGACCGGTGCCTCGTCCGATCGGCGGACGCTCTTTTTCTTCGACGAGGTCGTCGGCCACGAACGCGCCGCCTGGCGCGATTCCCCGTCGGATCCGTTCGACACGTTCGAGGACCTGCCGAATTTGCCGGAGGTCGCACCCGACGAGGACTGCTTCTACGTCTACTTCCACGGCAGCGACGATGCCGGCCAGGGACTCTTCACGGGGACAGGGCCGTAGCAAGCCGACGTCTCGCCGGCGATGATGTCGCCGGGGCGCGGCGCGCGCGCGGATCACGCCCGGGCGTCGCCTTCGGGGGGCGGCGGTGGCCACGAGAGCGGCGGCGCTTCGTGAATGATGCGGATGCGCTCGAGCGCGATCTCGCGATGCAGCTCGAGCAGTCGCGGAAAGCTCGGCCCGAGCGTCTCGAAAAACCCACCCAAAGTCTCGAGCTCGACCTTCCATTCGTCGAGATCCACATGGGTTGCCGCGTCGACCTGCTCGTGGGGAATGTCGAGCCCCGAAAGATCCAGGTCCCCCGCCTTCGGCACCCAGCCGAGCGGCGTCTCCTGTCCCCCGACGCGCAGCCGCGCGCGATCGACGATCCACTTGAGAACCCTCATGTTCTCGCCGTAGCCGGGCCAGAGATAGCGGCCATCCTTGTCCTTGCGGAACCAGTTGACCAAGAACATCTTGGGCGGGTTCACCATGGATGACTGCATCCCCAGCCAGTGCGCGAAATACCGACCCATGTCGTAACCGCAGAATGGGAGCATCGCGAACGGATCGCGCCGGACGACGCCGACCTTGCCCGCAGCCGCGGCGGTCGTCTCGCTGCCGAGCGTGGCGCCGAAGAAGACGCCGTTCATCCAGTTGAACGCTTGCATCACGAGCGGCACGGTGGTCGCGCGCCGGCCGCCAAAGACGATTGCGCTGATGGGAACGCCGTTCGGATCGTCCCAGAACTTGCTGAGCGCCGGATTGTTGGTAGCGGGAGCCGTGAAGCGCGAGTTCGGATGCGCGGCCTTGTCCGGGGAGACCCCCCTTCGCCACGGCTTGCCGCGCCAATCGATCAGATCCTCGGGCTCCTCGCCGTCCTTGCCCTCCCACCACACGTCCCCGTCGGCCGTCATCGCGACGTTCGTGAAGATCGTGTCGTGCGAGAT
>DASPUY010000193.1:0-33972 GCA_035622655.1 Polyangiaceae bacterium | reverse complement strand
GAGAAGATGGCGCGCGCGGACCGTGAGGTCGCCGTCGGCGTTTGCCGGGAGCAGCTCGTCGGGTGGCGGCGCCGCATCCCCGGCGACCGCGCCTCGGGCCTCGCCCGCGCCGTCCGGTCCGCCGCCGGTCGAGGCGTCACTCCCCCCCGCGTTCGCCTGCGGTGCGCGGCATCCGATCGATAGGAGCGAAACGACCGCGACGACCGCGCGAACGCGGCGCGCGCTACCCCTCATGCGAGCATCGGTAGAGTCACGAGGTCGACGTGGAGCACCTCGTCGAACGCCTTGATCTCGGCCATGCATGCCTCGGTCGGACGCAGGAGCAATCGCAACTTGGCGCATGCGGCAGCTCCGCCTTCGAACACGGTGTTGGTGACCTCTTCGACGTTGATGCCGTGACGCTTGAGAACCGCAAGGACGTGCGCGAACGTTCCCACCTTGTCAATCATTCGAATGACCAGCTGGAAACGAGCGGCCGTCGACGACGAGACGTTGACGACGTTCGGCACCGTCGCGGCGAGCAGAAACGAGCGGATGATGCGGACCGCTTCGCCGGCAATCGCCAGCTGCGCCTGATCGGTCGCCGCGGCGATGTGGGGGGTGCCGTAAACCAGGCCGCCGGAGGCGTACGATCGAAAAAAGTCCGGAGAAGGGAAGACGCGTGAGGCTCTCGGTTCGTCCGTGTAGACGTCGAGGCCGACGCGCAGAGCCCGCCTTTCGACGGCGTCGAGCAGGGCGTCGGTGTCGACGAGGTCGGCTCGCGCAGCATTGATGAGAATGCCACGGTCCGGCAGCATTCCGATGACGCGCGCGTCGACGATTCTGCGCGTCCGGTCGGTCAAAGTCAGATGCAGCGTCAAGATCTGGCTGCGTCCGGCGAGCTCATCGATCGACGACGCGTGCGACACTCCCAAATCCGCCGCTCGCGACGGGGTTAGCGAACGGCTCCAGACGACCGGGGTCAGTCCAAAAGCGCGCGCGCGCTGGGCTACCTCGCGACCGATTGCCCCGAAGCCGGCAATGCCGAGCGTCTTGCCGTAGATGCCCTCGGCCTTGCCGTACTCTTTTCGCTCCCACTTTCCGCTGCGCAAAGACGCGATTGCGTCCGGGATCCGGCGGTCGAGAGCGATCGCGAGGCCGAAAACGAGCTCTGCAACGGCCGAGGCGTTCTTGCCCGGACAGTTCGCGACGTAGATGCCGCGCTTGCTCGCTGCGCGCACGTCGATGTTGGCGTATTCGGCCCCCGCGCGCACGATGAGATTCAGGTGTTTGGCGCTCTCGATCGCAGAGGCCGTGACTTCGGTCGATCTCACGACCAGGATCCCGACCCCCGGTAAACGCTGCTCGAGGCTCTCCTTCGTGAGCTCGGGCTCGTAGACGACGTCGATGGGGAGCGCCTTCAATTCCTCGATGGCGCGCGGATGGAGCTTGTCGGCAATCAGCAACCGCATGGCCCATCGCGGACTATAGTCGAATTGGAGTGGAGCCGCCTCACTCCCTCCTGGGGGCCGGCGACCGGGAGCATGCGGCGCCGATGCGAACGATCCGCCCCGATAGATTCACGGCTGCCGCCGCGTCGTCCGGCGCCTCCACCAGCACCGGAGCGAGGGAAAGCTGGGCGTGGCGAGTGAATCTTGCCTCGTAGGGTCCTCCGGGGGCCTGGGGCTTGACGGTCGCAACCATGGATCCGTCCTCGGAGAGGCGCGTCGCCTCCGGACGCCACGACTCCTCGGTGCCGTCGCTCAGGAGAAGGACGATCCGCTCCGGCTCGATCCGCACGAGATCCACGAAGAAGGGTGCATCATCGACCGTGAAATACGTCCAGTCGTATCCATTGCACAGGATGTAGCGTCCGTCATCGGGATGGCGCCCAATCCACGTATGCAATGCGGCAACCAGACCGCGGTGTCGTACGAGCGCACCGTCGTGCCAGAACCTGCCCCGTGCGTCGAGCCGAATGGTGCTTTCGCGCGAACGGCCGTCTGGAGGACTGGTCCTGAAAAACCGGGGGTCGTCGACCGGACGCATGGCGCAATTCGGAGAACGTAGCGCGTCCACGGCTCACGACCCGATGCACGTCGCCACCGTCAGTCTTGCGTGCGGAGCGCGCTTCGCCATCCGAACCGGCGGGCCCGCGCCGCTTGACGCGTCTCACCCTGGATCCTAGAAGCGGGGGCGTTCAAATCATTTTGAAAGTTGTTACGGAGGCGCGGAAATGGCGTGGGACGGTTCGGACGCATTCGTTCGCGCGCTCGAGCAACGGTCGGAATTGGTGCGCGTTCGACGTCGGGTCGACCCGTTCCTCGAGATCTCGGCGATCGCCGATCGGGCGGTAAAGGCGGAGGGGCCTGCCCTCTTGTTCGAGGACGTCGCGGGCGCTCGCTTCCCGCTTCTCATCAACGCTTTCGGGTCACGATCGCGCATGTCACTGGCGCTCGGCGTCGACGACATCGAGGATCACGCGCGCGCTCTTTCCGACCTGATCCAGGCGCCTGCTGGCGGGGGAATCCGCCAGCTCGCGCGCAAGTTGCCCGAGCTGGCTCACGTACCGCCTCGCTCCGTGTCGAGCGGCCCCTGCCAGGAAGTGGTCCAGTGCGGCAGCGACGTCGATCTCGACGAGCTACCCATTCTCACGTGCTGGCCCGATGACGGCGGCCCGTTCATTACACTCCCACAAGTGATCACGCAGGACCCGGAGACGGGCATACGCAACGTGGGTTGTTATCGAATGCAAAAGCTCGATCGAGCCACGACCGCGATGCACTGGCAGGTCCACAAGACCGGAGCGCGCCATTTTCGGCGCGCTCGAGAGCTCGGGATGCGCCGACTCGACGTCGCGGTCGCGCTCGGCGGCGACCCGGCGCTCACGTACGTCGCGACCGCGCCGCTACCCGATGGCATCGACGAGTGGATGTTCGCCGGATTTCTCCGAAAGCGGGCCGTGTCGACCGTTCGATGCCGGACGGTGGCGCTGCAAGTGCCGTCCGACGCCGATTTCGTCTTGGAGGGCTACGTCGATCCATTCGAGGATCTGGTGGCCGAAGGGCCCTTCGGAGACCACACGGGCTATTACACTCCGGTCGACCGCTTTCCACGATTCCATCTGACTGCGATCACCCGGCGGGCCGGCGCCATCTATCCGGCAACGGTCGTGGGCCCTCCTCCGATGGAAGATGCGTGGCTCGGGAAGGCGACCGAACGGCTGTTCCTCCCCCTCCTTCGGATGCTGTTTCCGGAAATCGTCGATCTGAACTTGCCGGTCGAGGGCGCCTTTCACAACCTCGTTCTGGTCTCGATCAAGAAGCAGTATCCACACCATGCGTCCCGACTTGCGCACGGACTTTGGGGCGCGGGCCAGATGACCTTCTCCAAGGTGATCTGCGTGGTCGACGACGACGTCGACGTGCAACAGCCCGCTCACGTGGCGTGGCGCGTGCTGGCAAACCTCGATCCGAAGCGGGATCTGTCCTTCGTCGAAGGGCCCATCGACCAGCTCGATCACGGCGCAAATCAGGCGCTCTGGGGCGGCAAGGTCTGCGTCGATGGAACGCGAAAATGGCGCGAGGAGGGCTACTCCCGGGAATGGCCGGAGCCCTGTCGGATGAGCGCCGACGTCGTGGCGCGGATCGAGGGCATTTGCTCCGAGCTCGGAATCGGCAAGGCCGCCTCGGAGCGGGGTTCCACGCCCTCGAAACAGGTGTCGGGGGTGTCGTCCAATGGCCCATCGGCGTTTGCCGCGATGGCGCGCGTCGTCGAAGCGGCACGGGAGCTTCTCGACCGGGTGCGATCATGAGCGAAGCTCCCATTCCCGACGTCCGCGGGAGGGGGGGTCGAGAAGCGGCGCATGCCGCCGCGGCGCGGGGGATGTTCGATCGCATCGCGCCGACGTACGACCTGCTCAACCGCGTCCTCTCCGTCGGTCTGGACGAACGATGGCGGGCCAGGGCTGTCGCCGCTCTCGACGGCGCGCCGGATGGCCCAGTCGTCGACTTGTGCAGCGGCACTCTCGATCTCGCAGCGCGCATCGACCGTGCGCTGCCGGGTCGGCGCGTGATCGCGGTGGACTTCTCGGAGGCCATGCTGGAAGCGGGAAGACCCAAGGCTCCTCGTGTCGAGCTCGTCGTCGCGGATGCCACTGCGCTGCCGTTCGAGGACGGTTCTGTCGCGGCCGTCGCATGCGGCTTCGGCATGCGCAATCTCGGGGATCCCGCCGCGGGCTTGCGGGAAGTGCGCCGGGTGCTGCGCGCCGGCGGCGTGTTCGTCACCCTCGAGCTGTTTCGGCCCACCCGGCCCGTCACGCGCGCCGTGCATCGCGCGTACTCGGACCTGCTGGTTCCCCTGGTGGGCGGATACGTTTCCGGGGACGGTGGCGCGTACCGGTATCTCGCCCGGAGCATGGCCGGATTCTTCGGGCGCGACGAATACGAGTCGCAGCTTCGGACGAAGGGGTTCGTTCGGGTCCAGGGCTTCGATCTCACCCTGGGCGTCGCGTCGATCGTCCGCGCAGAGGTCGCCCGGTGAAAAAGATCGTGGTCGGCATCAGCGGTGCGAGCGGCGCTCCCTACGCGCGCCGTCTGCTGGAGGTGCTTCGCGATCGGGATGGGGTCGAACTGGCGGTGTGCGTGTCCGAGACGGCCGCCGACGTCTGGACGCTGGAGTGCGGCGGCGATCTTCGCGAAGCGGTGAAGCTGCCGATTTGGGGGGCTCGTGACTACCGCGCGCCGTTTGCCAGCGGCAGCGCGGGTTACGCTGCGATGGTCATCATCCCCTGCTCGATGGGGACGGCGGCCCGGGTCGCTCACGGCATCTCCGACACGGTTCTGACACGAGCCGCGGACGTGATTCTGAAGGAACGGCGGACGCTCATCGTCGTTCCGCGCGAGACCCCGCTGGCTCTCGTTCATCTCGAAAACCTCACGCGCCTTGCACGGTTGGGTGCGCTGGTGCTTCCAGCGATGCCCTCGTTCTACGGGCGGCCCGCCACGCTCGACGATGCCATCGATACCGTCGTGGGTCGGATCCTCGATCATCTGGGCATCGAGCACGATATGGTGCGCCGCTGGGGGTCACAATGAGCCCGCTCGTCCGCGGCGCGATCGAGGCGGCCGGGCTCGCCGACGTCCTCGAAGCGCGTCTTCGTGGAGCGGCTCCCGACGGAGCCATCGGCCGCCTGCGCGAGGCGGATCTGCTGGTCCTGGGCGCGCTGGCCGATTGCATCCGCGCCCGGGAAGCGGGCGACGAGGTTCGCATCTACATCCGTGAGCCACCGGCGGCGCAAGCGCCGCAAGCCCCTCCGCAGGGGGAGCGCGAGCTCACGGGCTCCGACCTGCTCCGCGAGATCGCGCTGCGGCGCATCGCCGGGCCCCCCAACGCTCCGGTCCGCGTCGACTGGACACGTTGCGGGCTCGAGCTGGCTCAAGTGGCCTTGTGCTTCGGCGCGGACGAGCTTGCGGGAACGATCGCTACGAAGCGAGGGGAGCTCATCGCCGAGGGGGACCTCCTCGGCGTCGGCAAGAAGAGCCGCCACGAGTCGGCTCGCGAGATCAAGCGCAAGGAGCTCGCCGCCTGCGTCCGGCGGTCCGGTCGTGTCCCCGTCTTCGTACGCTCGGATGCCGGCGTGGAAGGAGAGGAGATCTCATGACGCTCGATGCGATCGCCGAACGGGTACGACGCGGCGAACGGCTCACCCCCGAGGATGGAATCGTCCTCTTCCACCACCCCGATCCGGTCGCCGTCGGGCAGCTCGCCAACGAGGTGCGCGAGCGTCTGCACGCCGATCGCACGTACTTCAATCGGAACATGCGTGTGGAAGTGACGAACGTCTGCGTCGCGTCGTGCCTCTTTTGTTCCTTCGCCAAGCTGGAGGAGGGAGCGCCCGGCGCGCACACGATGACGCTCGAGGAGGCATGGCGCGAGCTCGAGATCCGGATGGATGATCCGCCCGGCGAGATTCACATCGTGAACGGCCTGCATCCCGGGCTCGACTTCTCGTATTACGAAGAGCTCCTCTCGGGATTCAAGCGGATAAAGCCCGACGTCCACCTCAAGTGCTTTACTGCGGTCGAGATTCACTTCTTCGCCTGTCACTACGGCATGTCGTATGAGCAGGTGCTCCGGCGGTTGCTGGCCGCGGGTCTCGACAGCCTGCCGGGTGGAGGCGCCGAGATCTTTCATCCGGAGGTTCGCAGCCGAATCGCGCACGACAAGGCCACGGCCGACGAGTACCTCGAGGTCCATCGCGTGGCCCACGGGCTGGGGATGCGCACCAACGCGACGATGCTGTACGGCCATATCGAAACGTTCGAGCACCGCGTCGATCACTTGATGCGCTTGCGAGCCCTGCAGGACGAAACCGGGGGCTTGCAGGCTTTCATCCCGCTCGCCTTCCACCCGGATGGCAACGGGATGCGCAATTTGCCGCCCCCGACCGCGATCGATGCGCTTCGCACCACGGCCGTATCGCGGCTCTTGCTCGACAACGTGCCGCACGTGAAAGCCTACTGGGTGAGCATGACGCCCGAGGTTGCGCAGATCGCGCTGCGCTTCGGGGCAGACGACATCGACGGCACGATCGTCCATGAGACGATCTACCGGTCCGCGGGATCGCGCTCACCAGGCGCCCTTTCGACGGCGCAGCTCGTCCGGTTGATCCAGGAGGCCGGACGGGTGCCTGTAGAGCGCGACACCTTTTACCGAACGATTTGCGAGCACCCACGGGCGGCCGTTCCCGAGGCCGCGGTGAAGGTTCGCGATCGGAAGTCGCGCAAACATTTGGAGGTTCTGTCGTGAACGAGTCGTCTCGATTGCGCGCCGCCGCCGTTGGGTACCTCAATGCGCGCCCTCTGTGTGAAGGACTCGAGCGTGAGCCGGCCTCGTCGCGAATGCTGATCGACTACGGCGTTCCGAGCGAGATCGCACGTCGCGTATCCGAAGACGAGGCGGATTTCGCCCTGATGCCCGTGGCCGCCGCCGCCACGATCGGGGACCTCCGGATGGTGCGAGGCTGCGCCATCGGCGCGAGGGGGGCGGTGCGCAGCATTTCGATCGTCGGAGAGCGGCCCATCGAAATGCTGGACGAGATCGCGATCGACCTGTCGTCGCGCACGAGCGTGGTGCTTGCGCGCCTCGTGCTTCGCGCGCGATCGAAGGGACGCGAGCCGAAGCTCGTCGGCCTTCCCCCCCGAGAGGCGGTCTCGCAGGTCGGGGGCGGTCGCGGCGCACTGGTGATCGGCGATCCCGCCCTCGAGGTCGAAGGTCGTTTCTCGCACCATCTCGATCTCGGCGAGGCGTGGCTCGAGTGGACCGGGTTACCGTTCGTGTTCGCGACCTGGTGCGGGCGCAAGGGCGTCCTCTCGCGCGAGGACGAGCGGATCCTCGAGCGGGCGAAGCTCGCCGGACTCGACCGGCGCGACGCACTGGCCGACGAACATGCGGCTCGGACCGGTCTTTGCGCCGCATCGTTGCGCCAGTATTTGCATGGCGCCATCCGCTACGATTTTGGCGACGCGGAGAGGCGCGGCCTCGAACGCTTCTACGACGAAGCCGCGCGGGCCCACCTTCTACCGCCGGCCCGCGTGCGCTTCTTCGACGAGGATGGCCCGGCGCAGGTGCCGAGCAGCTCGATCGATACCCTGCTTTCCCGCGCGGCGGAGGGCGAGCGCCTGAGCGCCGCGGAGGGGGAGCGCTTGAGCGTCGAGGCGGCGCTGTTCGACCTCGGGCTGGCTGCGGACGCGGTTCGCCGTCGCAAGCACCCCGAAGACGTCGTGACCTACATCGTCGACCGAAACGTCAACTACACCAACGTGTGCACGACGAGCTGTCGATTCTGCGCCTTCTACCGACCCGTCGGTCACCCCGAGGCCTGGGTGCTGTCTCGAGCGGCGCTGGCCAAGAAGCTCACCGAGGTGGTCGAGGCAGGCGGTGTTCAGATCCTCCTGCAAGGAGGACTGCATCCGGAGCTGCGCATCGAGTGGTACGAAGATCTGTTCCGCTGGATCAAGCGCGAGTTCCGGCTCGGGCTCCACGCGCTGTCTCCGGAGGAGATCCTGCACATCGGAAGGCTCGAGGGCCTGAGCGCCGGCCAGGTGCTCGAGCGTCTGCACCGCGCCGGTCTCGACAGCGTGCCGGGAGGCGGAGCGGAGATCCTGGTGGATCGCGTCCGCCGCAAGATCGCCAAGGCCAAGTGCACCAGCGAACAATGGCTCGGGGTCATGCGCACCGCCCACCACATGGGCCTGCGATCGAGCGCGACGATGATGTACGGGACCGTCGATACGGGGCGCGATCGCATTCTTCATCTGGTGAAGATCCGCGACCTGCAGGACGAGACGCACGGCTTCACTGCCTTCTTTTGCTGGGACTTCCAGCACGAGCGAGGAACTCGCATCGAGCCGGGCGAGACCGGTACGGTTCTCTACCTGCGACAGCAGGCAATTGCTCGAATTCTGCTCGACAACGTCGAGCACGTGGGCGCTTCGTGGGTCACCCAAGGCCCCGACGTGGGGCAGGTCGCTCTGCGGTTCGGGGCCGACGACTTCGGCAGCGTCATGTTCGAAGAGAACGTGGTGTCGAGCGCGGGAACCACGTTCTGCATGAACGCGGAGGCGATGGAGCGTCGGATTCACGCGGCCGGCTTCAAGGCGGCGCGGCGCAACGTGCATTACGATTGGCTCACGGCGCCGGCTTGAGTCTACGGATGCGAGCGATACACGCCGACGGTGTGGTCATCGGGGACGGCGACGCGGTTCGTGACGGAGCCGTGGTCGTCGACCCTCTGGGCGTCGTTCAGGACGTGGGTCCCGCCGAGGACGTCCTTCCCCGCAGCGTCGGAGCTTCGGTGGAGCGAATCCGCGGCGTCGTGCTTCCCGGTCTCGTGAACGCGCACACGCACCTGGAGCTGAGCGCCCTTCGGGGCCAGGTGCCCGGTGGGGCTGGATTCGTATCCTGGGTCGAGCAGCTCATCGGGGCGCGTCTCGAGGCTCACCCGGAGGCCGACGCGGCGGCCATCGATCGCGCGGTCGACGAGCTCGACGCGTTCGGGACCGTGGCCGTCGGCGAGGTGACGAATTCGCTGGCGGCCGTTCGCTCGCTGGCACGTCGGGGTTTCGTCGGCTGCATCTTTCACGAGGTTTTCGGCGTCGACCGCCGCTCGGTCGAGCGACGCATCGGGGAGCTGGCCCGCATCGTCGAGGAGCACGTCGGCGATTGGCCCACCAGGCAGCTCGCGTACGCTCCGACGCCGCATACCCTCTACACGACGCACGAAAGCGCCGTGCGGCGCCTGCTTCACGAAGCCCGGATTCGAAGGGTGCGCGTCAGCATTCATCTGGCCGAGCACGCGCACGAGCGTCGCTTCCTCGAAACGGGCGACGGTCCGGTGGCCGCCTGGTACGCGCAGCGTCTGAAGCTGAGCCCCGAGACCTTCGAGTTTCCGGGCAAGTCGCCCATCGCGTTCGCGCAAGACGTCGGTGCGCTGGAGGCCGACGTGCTCTGCGTCCACCTGACGGATGCCCGTCCCGACGAGCTGCACATCCTGGCGCAGCGCCATGTTCCCACCGTATTCTGCCCGCGATCGAACCTGTTCATCGAGATGCGGCTGCCCCCCTTGCTCGCCGCTCGATCTGCCGGCCTCCGGCCGGCGCTCGGCACCGATTCGCTCGCGTCCAACGCGTCACTGGACGTCCTGGCGGAAGCGCGCGCCCTGGCGGATCGGTTCCCTACGGTGCCGGCCGGCGAGCTCCTGGGAATGGCGACGTGGCAGGGAGCTCGAGCTCTCGGCCGTATGGACGTGGGGCGAATCGTGCGCGGCGCAAGGCCCGGGCTGCTGTCGATCGAGGGGCAGGTCGATGGCGACCCCTGCAGGTTCGTGCTGGCCCACGTTCGCGAGCCCCGCCGGTGGCTGGTTCGCCGTCAGGAGGTCTCGACATGACGGTGCTCGCTCGGGTTCGAACCTACGGCTCTCTCGTCTCGCTGTCGCACACGGTGTTCGCGATGCCGTTTGCCGCGAGCGCGGTCGTCCTGTCGCTCGCCGTCCCTCACGAGGCGCCGAGCCCGTTGCGGATTGTCGCCATGGCAGCATGCATGGTGTTCGCGCGGACCAGCGCCATGGCGTTCAATCGATGGGCCGACCGCACGTTTGACGCTCGGAATCCACGGACGCGCGGTCGTCACCTGCCTGCGGGCACCGTCGGCGCCGGCGAGGCGCTCGGCCTGGCGGCCGTGTCAGGAACGGCCTTTCTCGCTGTCGCCGCGACGCTGGGCAGGTGGCCTGCCATTCTGGCGCCGGGTGTCCTCGCCGTGCTGCTGGGCTACTCGTATGCGAAGCGCTTCACGTGGGGGGCTCACGCCTGGCTAGGGATTGCGCTGGCTCTCGCCCCTGGAGGCGCGTGGATCGCGATGAGCGCTCCTCCAGGCATCGGGATCGTGCTGCTCATGGCGGCGGTGATGACCTGGCTGCTGGGGTTCGACGTGCTCTACTCGTTGCAAGACGAGCGATTCGATCGCGAAGCCGGCCTTCACTCGATTCCGGCGCGCTTCGGTGCAACGTTGGCGCTGCGCATCAGCGCGACCTCACACGTCGCCACCGTTCTGGCTCTTGCGGGCGTTGGCTTCGCGTTGCATCGTGGCGCGCCGTACGCGTTCGGGGTCCTGACGTGCGCGCTGCTCCTCGGGTACGAGCACTCGCTCGTCCATCGCCGGGGCCTGGCCGCCATCGATCGTGCGTTTTTCGACATCAACGCCTGGATCAGCGTCGCCTTCTTTGCCCTGGTGGCGATCGACGAGCTCGCGCGGCGAGTCCGGGGCGGGTGAGGCCATGGCAGGAGAGCGGGGACGATTCGTTGTGCTCGAGGGGATCGATGGCGCAGGGACGACGACCCATGTTGGAAGACTCGCGGATCGCTTGCGCGACGCACGTGTTCGGGTGCGCTCGACGCACGAGCCCAGTGGTGGTCCGGTGGGCATGCTCATCCGACAGGTCCTGTCCGGGCGGCTCGTCCTTCCGGGTGGCTGCGCGCCTTCGTGGGTCACGATGGCGCTTCTTTTTGCCGCCGATCGCATGGACCACGTCGAGAGCGAGATCGAGCCTTTCCTCGCCGCAGGTGGCGTGGTGCTGTCGGATCGATATGACGCATCGAGCCTCGCGTATCAGAGCGTTTCGTGCCGCGAAGATGCGAAGCGGGCGATCGAATGGATTCGTGTCCTCAATCGTTACGTCCGTCGTCCCGACCTGACGATCGTTCTCGACGTATCTCCGGAAGTTGCCTCCGAACGACGGTCTCGACGAGGCGATGGTGTGCAGCTGTATGACGACAGCGAGGTTCAGTCCTCGCTTGCCGGCTTCTACAAGAATCTGGCGGCGCACATGCCGGGTGACCGGATTACCGTGGTCGACGGGAGCGGTTCGATCGACGACGTCCACGATCGCGTATGGGCGGAGTACAGTCGGGTGCTGGCGTAACCACTTGCGCGCCGGCGCCACCGCGAGAAAGACTTTCGCTCCGATGCGCCGCATTGCCGTGAGCTTGACGCTCGCAATCTTCGCCTGTGCTGGGGCCCCTCACGCGCCGCAGGGGAGTCCGATCCCTGGCCCCGGCCCTGTGTCCTCGAGCAACCCGGCGCTGGCGGCGCCGGCGCGTGGTCCGGATTCCACGCTGTCTCGGGCCGCCGTTCGTGCTGTCCTCGTGCAAGGACTGGGAGCCTTTCTGCAGCGCGTGGAGCTCGACGATCATCCGGTGGTCGTCGGGGGCAAGTTCCACGGCTTTCGAATCATGGCGCTTCACGATCGCGCTTTCTGGCGCAGTGTCGACCTGCGACCCGGCGACGTGGTCACCAGTGTCAACGGGTTTCCGATCGAGCGGCCGGATCAGGCGGCGACGGTGTTCGATTCGCTCGATCTCGCGAGCGAGCTCCGTGTGGCCTACGAGCGCGAGGGACAGCCTCGCGAGATCGTCTACTCCATCGCCGAGGACCGCTGACCGAGTTCAGCGATCCTCCTCTTCGTCGTCGTTCGCGACGGGCGAACCTGGTGGCACGCCGTAAGTCCTCAGCGCGCCTTCCACGTCGTTCACGATGCCAAAAGGTTCGATCGGAAGTTTGCCGCCATCGAGGGCCGCAGCGTCGCTCTTCATCGCCAGGTCACCCAGGATGGCGTGCTCCCGATTCCTCGCATGCGGCCTGCTGAAATCGACCCAGAAATAGCTGCGGGGGCGAACGTCGACGTGGACGAACTGGCTGGAGGGGTAGATCCCGACGCCCACGAAGCCGAGCTCGCGAACGAACGCAGCGACGTCTTCGTCCACGATTCCAGGGACGATGAGGTCGACGGCGCGCCCCCTTCCGTGGTTCGAGCGCGACGCTGGCTTCGGTACGCGATATCCGGACACGACCCGGATCTCAGGCACGCGGAAATGCGTTTGGATCCGGTAGACAAGACCCAGGACGCGCGGGTCCACGGGGTGCTCCTCGCCGCCCGCGGCGCGCAAGAGACGGGCGGCCCGATCGAGATCGATCGCGGAGAATTCGCCCTCGTCGCTCGAGGACGGAATGGCCAGAGATTCGCCGTGATTGATCGTCCGGAGCGCGAGCATCGGCCGCCCGGCCGGGTCGCGCGCCACCGGCTGGTCGGATCGGGCATGCGGACCCACGAGGGCCTGATTGCCCGAAAGGTACGCCACCGCCGCCGGGTCGGGCATCTTCGTCTCGTGCGTCGGATCACGTCTCGGTGCGCGTGGCTCGGGCGGCTTGGATAACGCGGCGGACGCCGAGACGGCGAGGCCGATGCTCGTGGCCGCAAAAGCGAACGTGCGCCGCACCATCGGCGACGGTCAGCGACGCCGGTATGCGAGGGACCTCGCGAAATCGAAGCGAATTTCGCCGCTGTCGAGGCCGCTCGCGTGAAGAGGTTCGCGGTGCAATCGGTGGATGACCAAGAGGCCTGATTCGCTCAGCAGTGAGCCCGGGAGCCGTCCATGCCTCGGTTCGCCCCTGTCGTCGTCTTGCGGGACGCACCTGACGCCCGTGGGCTGAATGTCGACGTAAATGGTGTCGGTGACCGGCAGGGTGCTCCAGGCGAGCTGCACGGAATCGTCACCGGTCACCACCGCGCCCCCACTGTCCTCACCGAGGACACGAACGTCGAGCGGAGCCGCAGGAGCCACGGCCGTGGCCTCGAACGTCGGCAACGATGCGCCGCCGCCGATGTGGAGCCAGTAGCGGCTATCGACGGGAAGCGCTCCGGGATCCGTAGCCCGGGCATACACCACTCCGCTGACGATGTCGGTGACGTCGGGCAGCTGCCGCGGAACCAATCGCGTCTCGGCCCCTCCGCTCGTCTCGAGCGCTACCTCGCCGACGTCAAGCAACTCGACGAAAGGGGGCGGATCTTCGGGCGCGATCGTGCCGGAGAGCGCCGCGATGGGCGCGCACGTGCCGCCCGCCGGCAGATCGATCGTCGCACCGATCGCGCGCAGCGCCTCCTCCGGCGACGAGGTCGAAGCGACGCGAACGAACCGAGCGCTTGCTTCCGCGCGAGGACCGCCCGCCAGATCCACGCTTCGTTCGACGAGGATGATGGCGCTCGTCGTCGTCGTCTCGGCGTCACCAGGCGCGTCCGAGCTCGAAACAGGCGCAGCGCACGACACAATCGTCGCCGCAAGGTAGAAAAAAGGCCAGCAGCCGAACCGCATCACGACCCACGCTTACGTTAATTGGGGCCTCCGGTCGAAGCAAGGAAGAGCTCCACCGACTTGCCTCCCTGCCGAGCGCCCCCCCGACCGGACCTGGCGTACCGGAGTGTTACAGTGGCTTCCCAGCATGGGCATGGCTGCCGACCCGCCGCAGTCCGATCCGCCCGCGGACATTCTTCTTGCCGCAGCTTTTGCCCCGGAGCTCGCGGCTCTGGATGCCTCGTTCGGAGGAGCTACGGAGGGTCACGTCGCAGGCCTGCGTGTTGCCGCGCGAGCCGTGGGAGTCGGGCTCGTCGCGGCGGCCGCTGGCGCGGCGCGGCACATCGACCGGGCCCGTCCCCGCGCAGTCGTCTTGCTCGGTACCTGCGGCGCATACGCGAGCTCGAATCTCGCGCTGGGGGAAGTGATTGTCTCGAGGGTGGTGAGGCTGGTGGAGCCGATGGTCTTCGCAGGATCCATGCAATTTCCCGATCCCATGCGGACGCGGATCGCATGTCAAGACCGCCTGTGCGAGGCGCTGGCCCGATGCGGCGCTCGGCCGGCGGACGTCGCCACGACCCTCGGCATCACGGTCGACGACGATGCGGCAGAGATCGTGGCGCGCTCGTCGGCCGCGCATGTCGAGCACCTGGAAGCGTTCGCGGTGGCGCTGGCATGTGACGCTGCGAACGTCCCCTTCGCCGCCGTTCTCGGTGTCGCGAATCGGGTGGGTTCGCGAGGTCGGCAAGAGTGGCGCGAGCACCATCAGCGTGCGTCGGCCGGGGCGGTGGAGCACGCCGTTCGGTGGATTCACGACGGCGCGGTTGGCTCGTCGACCGAGCATCGACGACGCGGCTCGCCGTGAACACCGCGGCCCGTGGGTGTCTCCATTCGATCGATCGCGCGGGAAGGCCGGCTCTGCGCCTGATTGCAGCGGTCCCCTGGCTCTACGTCGGATGCTCTTCACCGAGGAACGCTCGGGTCGTCGCGGGCGAACGCGACGCGAGCGTCGCGGCTGCCACGATCCCGAGCGGCGATTCTCGATCGAGCGCCGCTTCGACGTCCGGTCGCCCGGCCGCGCCGTCCGCTGCGACCACCATGAGCGCGAAGCTGGACGCGTCGTCTGCGGGCTTGCATGGAGACGACGGGGGGGCGCATTCGTGCCGAATCCTACGTGGTCCGATCGAGCTTCCCATGCGGGGAGCGATTTCCGTGGTGCTCCGTGGCGACACGGTCGATGCGATCCTGGACGACGACGGGCGCGCCCGCGTCGCGGCCTTTCCGGCGGGGCCGATCCCGCCGGCCGGCCTGGCGGCGCAGCGCGAGCCTGCGAAAGAAGAGGTGCGGCGAGCCCTTTCCGTGCCTTGCGCCTCGACCGCCGACTGGGATTTCTGCTCCGACCGGGGCGGAGCGGTTCACCGGGTTTCGGCGGGCGGCGGCGACGAGCGTGTCGTCGCGAACAGCCGCTCGGGCACGCGCATCGCCGTGGGCACTCTGGCGGGATCGCACACCGCGCTCGCGTACCTGGCGAGTCGTCAGACGAGCGAGGGGTGGGTCAGCGAGGCATGGCTGTCGCTCGACGACGACGCTCCGGTGCGGCTCTCCGAAGACGGCAGCGGCGCGACGTCGGTCGCATTCGGAATGGCAGGCTCGTCGCTCGTCGCCCTGACGGTGGACGCGAGAACCGCCCTCACGGCGATGCACGCCCGGCCGGTCAGTTACGAGCACGGGCTGCACCTCGGGGAGGACGTCGTCGTGTTCGTGGGAGGGCCTGGAGACCGACGGACTGCCGCCGCACTGGCGCGTCCACCGAACGGGCCCCTTCTGGGTCTCTTGCCGATCTCAAAGGACGTGGGCGATTTCGGTCTGGCTCTCGTCAAGCTCGAGGACCCTCCACGTGTCGACGAGCCGGTGGATTGGGCCATGTACCCCAACGGGCTCGATCCGGCGCCGGTGGCATCGGCTTCGGGGCGCACCAAAACCTGGATCGCTCGCGTCCGGCCGCAGAGCGCCGATCCCGGGTCGCCCCGGGAACTTGAGATCGGCGAGCTCGTCGAAAGCTCGTCTTTGGCTCCGCGCACCATCGTGCAGACCGCCGGCGTGCCGTCGGACGTGGCGATGACGGTCGATGCCGTGGGCGGATTGTGGGTGGCTTGGCTCGATACCGCGGGCAGCTGGTTGGAGCGCATGGTGTGTCGCTGAGGCGCTTGCGCCGACTGCCCGGATGAACAAGAATTCATGCAATGAACGCCACTGGCAGCGGCTTGCCGCGACGGCGGGACGAGGCGCGTGCTTTGTTCCGCAACGCCATCCTGGACGCCGCTGAAGTCGTGTTCGCGGAACGCGGCTTCCACGGGGCCCGCATTCAGGACATCGCCGCGCACGCCCGGATCGCAGTCGGGACCGTCTACAACCATTTCGAGCAGAAAGAGGACGTTCTCTCGGCATTGCTCGAGGAGCGAATGGAAGAGCTTCTCCTCCAGCTGCAGGCGCGACGTGACGATCCCGACCCATTTCGAGAGCGGCTGGAGAGGCGCGTGGGCCGGATGCTCGCGTTCATCGAGCGGCACCGACCATTCTTCGCGATCGCCAATGATCACGGGCTCTTTGCGGGCAACGTTCCCTCCGGGGCACGCCCCTCGGCGCGCCCTTTACGCCTCATGGCGAAGTTTCGATCCGTGTTCCACGCGTTGGTCGAGGAGGGTATTGCGTCCGGCGATCTGGAGCCATTCGAGCCGGAGGCGCTCGCAGGCTTTCTCGCAGGGACCATTCGCGCTTCCGTCCTGTGGTCGCTGGCGCAAGACCGGACGAGCGCTCCGTCCAATGCGCCCGTCATCATCGATCTTTTTTTGCATGGCGCTGCGCGGCGACGTTCGCGACGGTGCAAGTGACCCCGTGCTACTCCCGAGCTCATCGATGAACGAGAGCAGCCCACATGTCGAAACCACCCGCGCTTATTACGACGAATTCTCGGCGCAATATGACGCCGAGCGCCGTCCAAATCGGCCGAGCGGCTACCACGCGCTGATCGACGATCTCGAGGTCGAGCTCATCCAGCGATACTCGACGGGAGCCGACGTCCTCGAGTGCGGAGTCGGTACGGGATTGCTGCTGGAACGGGTCGCCCGATTCGCGCGATCGGCCAAGGGGATCGATCTGTCGCCGGGCATGCTCGACAAGGCGCGGGCGCGCGGTCTCGACGTCCACGAAGCAAGCGTTGCCGCGATTCCGTTCGAAGATGCGAGCTTCGACGTGACCTACGCGTTCAAGGTGCTGGCTCATGTGCCCGAGATAGGTCGCGCGCTTGCGGAGATGGCGCGCGTCACCCGCGTCGGCGGCACGGTCATTGCGGAATTCTACAACCCGCTGAGCTTACGTGGGCTCGTGAAGCGTCTCGCTCCCCCGGGTAGGATCTCCAGCGCCACGCGGGAGAGCGCCGTCTACACGCGCTTCGACGCGCCGTGGGTGGTCCCCCGGCTCCTGCCGCCGAGCTTGACGTTCGAGCGGGCCCGAGGCGTACGCATCGTGACCCCTGCGGCGGCGATCATGCGGGTGCCCGGCGTGCGGGGCGTCGTGCGGGTGATCGAGCGCCGTCTGGCCGACACCGCCGCCGCGATGCTCGCTGGGTTTTACGTCGCGGTCCTTCGGAAAACGGGCGTTGGCTGACGAGGCGCCCAGACGGATGCGTCGGAGCGCGAGCGCTTGCGGCGCGGCGAGCCGTCCGGGCACCCCGGGTTCGACCGCGGCTGCGCTCGGCGATCCATCGCGCGTCGTCGGCGGCCGACTATACTCGTCGGAATGCGCAGGTCCGATCGACTCGCGAAGGCGGGCGCTCTCGTCGTTGCCTTCGTCACTTCCTGCATCCTGGCCTACTACTATCCGGGCGGCAGCAACCTGTGGCAGGGGCTGGCCCCGGCGATCGCCGCAGGGAATCCGGTGGCCGCGGAGCACCAGCCGGCCCCGTACGATTTGACCCAGCTCAAGGTGGTCAACGAGGTGCTCAAGACCGTGCGCGACCGCTACGTCGACCCTCGACGCGTGAAGCCGAAGGACATGCTTCTTTCGGCTCTCGACTACGTGCAGAAGGACGTCGCTCAGGTCATCGTCACTCGTGAAGAGAACAATCCATCGCAGGTTCGGGTCCGCGTCGATACGCAGGAAAAGACCTTCCGCGTCGACGACGTCGTCGCTCCCTGGGACGTGAGCTCCCACCTGCGCGAGGTCTTTGCCTTCCTCCAGGACGGCCTGGCCGGCAGCGACGTCGATCTGCGCGACGTGGAGTACGCCGCGTGCAACGGCATGCTGCATACCCTCGATCCGCACTCGGTGCTGCTGTCGCCCGAGGCATACAAGGAGATGAATCTGACCACCCAGGGGCAGTTCGGGGGGCTGGGCATCGTCATTTCGATCCGAGACCAGCAGTTGACCGTGATGAACCCGATGCCCGGGACACCCGCGGGGCGGGCGGGCGTGAAGAAGTACGACCGCATCCAGAAAATCAACAACGAGTCGACCTTGAACATGGGCCTGAACGAGGCCGTCAACCACCTGCGCGGCGCTCCTGGGACGAAGGTGACCGTGTGGATTCATCGCGACGGCAATGACGGCTGGCCGGGCGCCCGGTCCTTCGATCTCACCCGTGAGGTGATTCATGTCGCCTCCGTGGATCACAAGCTGCTCGACGGCGGTATCGGTTACGTCCGGCTCAAGCAATTTCAGGCGAACACGACGACGGATCTGCAGGCGGCGCTGGCCGATATGAAGAGGAACGGCGAGCTCAAGGGGCTCGTTCTCGATCTGCGCGGCAACCCGGGCGGCCTGCTCGATCAGGCCGCCAAGGTCGTCGACACCTTCGTCAGCGAAGGCCCGATCGTCGCGACCGTCGGCAATCCCAGCGAAGGACGCGAGGAGAAGATTGCGCACGGGGAGGGGACGGAGCCGGGATATCCACTGGCGGTCCTCGTCAACGGGTCGAGCGCAAGCGCGAGCGAGATCGTGACGGGCGCGCTGAAAAATCATGAGCGCGCCGTGGTGATCGGGGAAACGACCTTCGGCAAAGGCAGCGTGCAGCTGGTTTTCCCCGACATGCCGGACAAGGCTGCGCTCAAGCTGACGATCGCCCAGTATCTGACCGAACCCGGTGACGTCTCGATCCAGGGGGTCGGTGTCACTCCGGACATCGAGCTCGACCCGATGACGGTCGACTCGCTCGAAATGGATCTCGCGGCGGAGCCGGGGGGCGTCAAGGAGCGCGACCTTTCGCGAGCACTGTCGAACGTCCGCGCAAAGGAAGGGGGCCGGCCGCTCGAAATCGTCAGGTACGATCTACCGATCGGGTCGCGCCTGGAGCAGCGCGAGCGCGGCGGCGACCTGGATGAAGGCTTCGAGCTCGATTTTCCCATTCAGTTTGCTCACGGCTTCCTCCAGCACGTCCAGGCGGGCAAGCGCAGTGACGAGGTTCGTCAGGCGCGACAGTTCATCGCCGACACACGGCATGTGGAAGTGGAAAAGGTCGCCGATGAGCTCAAGGGCCTCGCGATCGATTGGAGCGATGCTCCGCCTGATGTCCCCTCGGCAGCCAATCCGAGTCCGCCGCCCGGCGTCGAGGTCAAGGTGGAGACGGATCGGCCGAACAACGAGGTGATCGCGGGCGACACCATGAATCTCCGGCTGACCATGACGAATCACGGGCCGACCACGCTCTACCGCCTGATGGCGGTGACCAAGAGCGAGGACCCGCTGTTCGACAATCGACAGCTCGTCATCGGTAAGCTCGAGCCCGGCAAATCGCGGACGATCGCGGCCCCCGCGGGCTGGTGCGACTTCAAGGGGCACAAGGTCGGCTCCACGGCGCAGCTTCCCAAGGACGCGCGTCGCGAATGCCCCATCCCGAAAGATGCGCTGATGAGAGCGGACGGAGTGAAGTTCCATTTCGAGGAGGCACGTGGTCACGCCCCCGCAGATGTGGAGCTCCGGACCACCGTCAGGTCGCTCGACCGTCCAATCTTCGCGTATTCGTACGAGGTCATCGACAATCGCCACGGCAACGGCGATGGCCGTGCCCAAAAGGGCGAGGCATTCACGATGTACCTCACGGTCAAGAACGTGGGCCGCGGCCGGTCCTATGAGACCATGGCCAACCTGCGCAACCTCTCGGGCGAGGGCCTGCTGCTCCACGACGGTCGATTCGACGTCTCGAACATGATGCCCGGCGATGCCAGGCGCGTGGCGTTCACGTTCGACGTCGAACCTCAGCTCTCCGAGCCCGAAGCCAAGGTCGAGCTGTCGATCCATGACGAAGATCTGCGCGAAGGCGTGGTCGAGAAGGTTCGAATTCCGATCGTGGATCCGCTCATCGTGGTTCCCAGCTCGGGAATAGCTCGAGCAAAAGCGAGCGGCGCCGACCTGTTGAACGAGCCAGACGCCGAGGGACGGGTCTTCGCCCGTCTTCCGGCGGGCGTCTCGGTCGCCGTCAGCGGTACTGCGAGCGGCTACGTCAAGATCGGTCTTGGAAACGGCCGCTTTGCGTTCGCGCGGACTGCCGACCTCGACCGTGGTGGATCGGCGCCCGCCCTGGTCATGCTGGAAGACGCCATGGAACATGCGCCGCCGGCGATGGAGATCCCGCAGCCGCAGCTTTCGACTCGCGATTCTCACACGTTGGTGCGCGGCATCGCGAGCGACGACGCGCGACTCCTCGACACCTATATCTTCGTCGGGGCGCGCAAGGTCTTCTATCGATCGAACCGGAACGGCTCGGACACGAAGAAGATGAATTTCGAAGCCGACCTCCCTCTCCGATCCGGTGTCAACATCGTCACGATCGTCGCCCGCGAGAACCCGGATACGACCACGCGCAGGACGTTCATCGTCCGAAGGGACGGACCCAATGGCGAGCTTCTCGCGACACCGAAGACGGACGAGGAGCTAAGCGAGACCGGTTCGGCGGACGAGGACTGACGCATGGCCGCGCCGATGGCCATTCGGCTACACGTCAACGTCGACCACGTTGCCACGATCCGAAACGCGCGCGGTACGGTGTATCCCGATCCGCTTGTCGCGGCGAGCGAGTGCGTCGCTGCCGGCGCGGACGGGATCACGGCACACTTGCGCGAGGACCGACGCCATATCGTGGATAGCGACGTCGAGGGGCTCCGCCCCTTGCTCTGCGCGCGAGGGACTTTCAACCTGGAGATGGCGCCCACCGAGGAGATGATCGGCATCGCGCTGCGAATCAAGCCGGACATGTGCACGCTCGTCCCGGAACGTCGCGCGGAGCGAACGACCGAGGGAGGCCTCGACGTCGCCAACGGGGGTCGCGAGCTCGTGGATCGAATCGGCGCGCTCGTGTCCGCGGGTTGCAAGGTGAGCCTTTTCGTCGCGCCCGACCCTCGACAGATCGGGGCTTGCAAGGCCATGGGCGCGACTCAGGTCGAGCTTCATACCGGAGAATACGCTCACGGACGTCCGGGCGAGCTCGGCCGCCTGGCGGAAGCGGCGAGGATCGCGGCAGCACTCGGGCTTCCGGTGGCGGCCGGCCATGGGCTGACGCAGAAGAATCTGAAGGGGCTCGTGGCGCTGCCCGAGCTCATCGAGCTCAACATCGGGCATGCGCTCGTCAGCGATGCCTTGTTCGTCGGTCTTCGCGAGGCCGTGCGCTGCTATCGCGAAGTCATCGATCGTGAGTCGGGACGGCGGTGATCGGCCGGATCAGCCCGCCGTTGCGATTGCGCAGAGAGGCCCGCGCGCTTTGCTCCTCGTTTCTTCCGCCTCGGACGCAGGGTCGCTGCCTTCGACGATGCCCGCGCCCGCCGTGACGATGAACTCGTCGTCCTTGCAGACGGCCGTGCGAATCGC
This sequence comes from Polyangiaceae bacterium, assembly GCA_035622655.1. Taxonomy (GTDB): domain Bacteria; phylum Myxococcota_A; class Polyangia; order Polyangiales; family Polyangiaceae; genus Palsa-1150. Next base: position 12,451 of record DASPUY010000193.1, on the reverse strand, counting down.
GATGGCGAAGTCGAGATCGCCGGCCTTCGTCACGTAACCGATAGCCCCTCCGTAAATTCCCCGCGGCGCGGGTTCGAGCTCCCGGATGATCTGCATCGCGCGGAGCTTGGGCGCCCCTGACAGGGTACCCGCCGGGAACGCGGCCCTGAGGATCTCGAGCGGCGGAGTCGCCGCCGGCGTGCGCCCGGTTACCTCGCTCACGATGTGCATCACGTGGGAGTATCGTTCTATCTCCATTTTGCGCACGACTTTGACGCTGCCCACCTCTGCGACGCGGCCGACGTCGTTCCTTCCGAGATCGATGAGCATGACGTGCTCGGCGCGCTCCTTGGGATCGGCGAGCAGCTCGCGTTCGAGCCGCATGTCTTCCTCGGGCGTTCGCCCACGAGGACGGGTGCCCGCAATGGGCCGGACGGTCATGATTCCCCGTTCCAGGTGGATCATCGTTTCCGGGCTCGCTCCTGCAATCTGCGTTCGCGTCCGCTCGCCCGGAGCCGGCGGCAGATCGAGAAAGTACATGTACGGACTCGGATTCAGGACGCGCATCGCGCGGTACACGTCGAAGGGGTCCCGGCCCGACCGTGGCACGCGGAACGTACGGGCGAGAACGACCTGGAACGCGTCGCCCGCCGCGATGTACTCCTGCGCGCGCCGCACCTGATCCATGTAGAGGCGGTCGTCCATGTCCACCTGGACGTCGCCGGGCAGTTTCGCGGGATCGGGCAGGGGGAGCGGACTCAGGGGCGCCGGGCCGTCGAGGTGAGCTCGCGCACGCTCCACGTCGGCTGAGTCGTCTGCCGCAATCGTCACGGTGTGAGAGAGAGAGTCGAAGACGACGATGGTGGCCCCTCCGAAGAATCGGCCGAGAGGGGCGGTCGCGCGCTCGCCCCAGCCCGGGACCCTGTCGATGGCGTGCACCAGGTCCCACGCGAAATAGCCGACGTAGGTGCGCGCGAAGCGCGCAGCGGGGCCGTCTGCCGGCGTCGTGCGATCGCCGTCGGTCGCGAAGATCGACTGGACGACGCGCAGCGGGTCCTGGCCCGGAACGACGGGTAGCGGCTTGCCGTCCGCTCCCACCCAGTGGCCGTTCGCCTGGAGCGTCATTTCGTGCTTCGGGCAATATCCCAGAATGGAATACCGTCCCCAGCGCTCGCCGGCCGTGACGCTTTCCAGCAGGAACGACGCGGCCCCGCCCGCCGCGCGCCTCAGCGAAGCGTAGGCGCGCACCGGCGTGATCGTGTCGGCAACGAGCGTGAGCGTGGCCACCATCAAAGGTTGACTCCTAGACCGAGTAGCACGCGAGCCCGTGGAGGATCCGCGGGCTGCCGACCCATCGATCGGGCGTATGCGGCGGCGCGTGCGACCAGCGGGGAGCTTCCGTCGGCGAGAACCCCTTTGCCGACATAAATGTTGTCTTCCAGGCCCAGGCGCGCATGACCGCCCAGGCGCATCGCGAGCTCGGTGAGAGGCTGCTGATACCTTCCGAGAGCGGCGACGCCCCACGAGGCGTCCGGAGGGACCAGCGATCGCATCAGGAGCAGGACATCCTCTCGTGCCGGAATGGCCCCCTTGACCCCGAGGACGAACTGAAAGTGCAGCGGTGGTGTCACGGCGCCCTCGGACGCGAGCGCGAGCCCCTCGGCCACGTGGCCGACTTCGTAGCATTCGAGCTCTGCTGCGGCTCCGGCGTTGCGAATCTTCTCGGCGATCCTTCGGATGTCCGGTCGTGAATTGACGAACACCTCGTCGCCGAAGTTGATCGTTCCGCAATTGAGAGTGGCCATCTCGGGTCGGCAGGCAAGGGGCCCGCATCGCTCTTCGATGGACATCCCGACGGCGCCTCCGGTGGACGGCTGGATGATGCAATCACACTTGCGTCGAATGGCCTCGATGACCTGGGCGAATCGCTCGGCCGACTGGGTGTTGTTGCCATCGTCCGTCCGCACGTGCAGATGGATGATCGCCGCGCCCGCCTCGCGGCAGCGCGCCGCTTCGTCCGCGACCTCTTCCGGCGTCAGCGGCAGGTAGGGCGTCTGCGCCCGTGTCAGCTCTGCTCCGACGATGGCAGCGGTGAGGATTACGTCGCTCTCGCTCCGCGTCGACGGTGGGGTCACGATCGCCGCTGCGCCCGGCTCAGGGCCGGCGGGAAGGCCAGGCAGATAGAGCTCGCGCGGCTTGCGCTGGAGCGCAGCGGGAACGACGCACGTACCCGTCGCTCTCGCCACGACGATGGGGTCTTCGAGGACCTCGGCTGCGCTCGGCGCGGGGCGCGTCGAATCCATCTCCACGCCCGGCCAGTCGGCGCGCAAATTGGAGATCACTTTGCGCGCCTCGAACCGCATTTGGCGGCTGCTGCGGCCGACGGCGGTGAGCTCCGCCGTCGCCTCGACGAAGTCGCCCGCGTAGACGGGTGCGAGGAAATCGACCGTCTCGTAAGCGCGGAACAGACCCTCGTCGCCGTCGAGGCGGATGAGTAACTCGGTCGCGAGGTCCCCGAACAGGCCGAGGATTCGAGCGCCATCGACGAGCCCGCCCGCGTAGTGGGCGTCGTGCGCGCTCATGCGCACCCGCAAGGCCACCCGGACCCCGATCATGCTGCAGGCATATCACGGCGCCCGACTGGAAGAACCGCCAAGCCTGATCCGCTTGATCAAGAGCTGCCAGCCGGACCCCTCCCGACCATGATCGCGAGCTTGCACGACGTCGTTGGGCGCAGTCGGGAGGAATTCCGGGCGACCGACGGCAATCGCCACGTCCCACGTCCCCGTGGGGATGCCGGCGAAGAGTCGTTCGACGGGCCCCACGACGCGTACGATGCCATCTATCGAGACCGACAGCGGCGGGTCCCAGGGCCGCACATCGTCCCCGTTCAGGAGAAAACCTCGTGCGCCAACCGCGCCCCGCACGGGCGCCGTAGGGCGGAGTTCCATCTCGAATCGCCCATCGGGTTGAAGGCTGACGGGCGCGAGGGTCACGCCGCCTGCCCCGTCGCTGTCACCGCCGCCGGTGCTCTCCACGTAGCGCGAAAGAGACGGCGGTTGGAAGTGAACGCGCAGGACCACGAGAGCAAGCGCCGTGGCGACCGCCGTGGGCACGAGGGCGATCGCGGCCGCCCGACGAGCCGATGCCGAGACTGCGGACATGTGGGTGCGGTGGGGAGATTAAAGCGCTTTGGGCTGGGTGGTTGGGTTGGGGCTGAGTATGCTCGAGATTGAATGGCGATCGCTTGGCCGTCGCGCTCGCGAGGGTTGCCGGCGCTGCCCATGGGCGCGCTCGTGCTTGCTCTCGCGACGTCCGGCTGCAGCTTCGGGCCGGGCAAGCCGCTGGGCTCGGGCGACGACCTCGTCGTCGACGTCGACGCCACGGCGGGCGCGCCGGTCCCCGTGTACGACGCGGCCGCCACCGACGGGCCGTTCGGCGCAGTCGACGGTCCGTACGGCACTCTCGCTGCGGACGCGTACGACCCCGTTGCCGCGTGCGATCAATGCGCCTGTCCGGCCGGAGCGTACTGCTCCGGTACCGGCGGCGCCCCCTCGGCGTCCTCGGTGCCTTGCGGCAACGCGGATGCGGGGACCACGCTCGGCATCGCCTGCGAACCCCTGCCGGGGGGCTGCGCGAACGAGCCTGACTGCGTGTGTCTCGTCCAGGCGATTGCTCCGGGCCTGGCGTGCGTCCCCGTGTGCGCCGGTACCATGGGCCTTGCCCTGTACTGCCCGAACCAATGACGCCGTGCTCATTTGCCGCCCTCACGCGATGGGGTCGAGCCAGTGGAGGAAACGCGGGTCCGCGCCTCGTGTACAGGCAAGCAGCGCCTCTTTCAGGCGCGTCGTCACGGGTCCGGGCGCGCCGGCGCGCATCGCATGTCCGTCGACCGAGGCGATTGCCTGGATCGGCAAGGAAGTGGCGGTCAGAAACGCCTCATCCGACCCTGCGAGCTCGTCGGGCTTGATGTGAGCTTCGCGCGTCGCGATGCCGAGCGCGCGCGCGATTTCGAGAACGCTGGCGCGTGTGATGCCAGCGAGCACCCGCTCGGGCGGTGGCGAGACGAGGACGCCGTCGAGGACCGCGAACACGTTGGCCGTGGGCGCCTCGGCCACCCGACCCTCGCGATCCAGAAGGACGATCTCGTCGTATCCGTAACTTCTCGCCCGTCGCTTGGCCAGGCACGGGCCGAGATATGCCGCGGCAACCTTCGCCTGCGGCGGAAGCACCTCGGGACCCGCCTTGCGCGTATCGCGCGGCATCGCGACGTTCACGGTCTCGGGCTTGGGGGTGGCCGGTACGCCGCGGACCTCCGCGTCGGCGGGGCCCAATACCGCGATGACCACGCTGGCCCTGGCCGAGGGGCGGGGGACGACGTCGGGCTCGAGCGTGGGGATGTAAGCCGACCACCTCACCAGTGCCTTCGACAAGCCACTTTCGCGTGCCGTGCGGATCGTGGCGACCAGCAACGTTTGCTTGTCCCAGCGGACGTCCAGGCCCACGAGCGCCGCCGACCTCAAAAATCGGCCGATATGATCGCGGGCTCGAAAGCATGCAACGGTTCCCCCGGCCGTCTCGTGCAATGCGGCCACGTCGAAGACCAGGCTCCCGCGCTGCATGGCATGGCAGAGAACGCTCGTTCGCGCCTCGATCCACGGAACCAGCGCGCCGTCGATCCAGACGCTGCGAGCGGGCGGTGTCGAGGATCGCTGACCGGAGACCTTCGTGTCGCTCATGAAGCGGGCATGACGTCCGTGAGGCGATTGACGCGCCTCAGCTGGGGAAATCGACGCATCCAGATGGCCACCACGACGAGGGTGCCTATTCCACCGAGCACGACGGAGGAAACGGCGCCGAGCCATTGTGCGGTCAAACCCGATTCGAACTCTCCGAGCTCGTTGCTCGCCCCGATGAAAACCATGTTCACGGCGCTCACCCTCCCGCGCATCGCAGGTGGAGTCGCCAGCTGCACCAGCGCGGACCGGACCACGACGCTGACCATGTCCGTTGAGCCTGCGATGACCAGAGCAAAGAGCGAAAGAGCGAGGTTTGACGACAGACCGAAGGCAATCGTCGCAAGACCGAAGACCGCAACACAGCCGAGCATCTTGGCGCCTGCCCGCGCTTCGATGGGTCGGAGCGCGAGAAGCACACCCGTGACGGCGGCTCCTGCGGCCGGGGCGCTCCGCAGCGCACCAAGGGCCGACGGTCCCAGATGCAAAATGTCGCGCGCGTAGATCGGCAAGAGCGCCGTCGCCCCGCCGAGGAGAACCGCGAACAGATCGAGCGAGATCGCGCCGAGCACGATAGGGTTGCTCCAAACGTAGCGCACCCCGGCGAGAACCGAAGCACGCTCCGTGACCCGGGCGGAGCCCGCTGGCGCCGCGGCTGTGCTTTGGCCCATCGCCCCGACGAGCGCCAGTGCTCCCGTGGAGCATGCGGCGGCGCTCCCGTAAACGGCTGCGGGTCCCGCCGCCGCAGCGTAGACCAGGCCGCCGACCATGGGGCCGAGCACCATCGCAGTCTGCATGAGCGAGGAGGCCCACGTCACGGCATTGCCGAAATGTTCGAGGGGGACGAGGCTCGGCAGGATGGACTGGGTCGCTGGGCCGAGAAAGGCTCGAGCCACGCCGATTGCGACGAGCAGGCCGTAGATCGACGCGAGATGCGTGGTCTCCGCGCCGGCTGCGAGCAGGAGCGAGAGGGACAGAGCCGTCATCGCCGCATGACAGACCATCATGATCCTGCGCCGGTCGAAACGGTCGGCGACCTGCCCGGTGATCAGCGAAAGGCCGGCAGCCGGGAAGAACTGAGCGAGACCGACCCACGCAAGCGCTATCGGCCTGTGGGTGATTGCGTAGACCTGCCAGCCGACTGCCACGCTTTGCATCTGCATGCCCAGCATCGACAGGAAGCGAGCTCCCTGGAAGCAGTTGTACCCGCGATGGGTGAAGGCCGCCCACCACCGGACGGGAGATGGCCGCCCGTGACCGGCATCGCCGACGGGCCGGGCGTCCAGAGAGGCCGTCTTCATCGAGAGCGGGCGCGCTTCTTCTGACCGCGAAGGGGTCGCGCCAGCGTGCCCCGACAGCTCTCCGACCCGCAGCGACACGGATAGATTCGGCGCAGGTCGCTCAGCGTGTAGCTCTCGTCGGTCAGGTACCAGTAGTCGTAGAGCAACTCTTCACCCGTACGGATATCACGCAGCGCATGGATGAACACGCGCTGTCGATTGATGACGACCTCACAGTTCGGCTCGCAGGAGTGGTTGATGAATCGAGCGTCGTTGCCGTTGCGGCCACCGTCGATGACCATGTGATCGTCGACGGCGAACAGGAAGGTGTGATGCCGGACCGATGCCTCGTCGTCGGGGCATTCGGCGTCGGCCTCCTCGTGGGTCAGGCGCGCCCCGAGGTACTCGACGATGCGTTCGCCTGCCGCAATGGATCGTGTCGCGAAGACGCCGCGACCTTGGATTCGGGACCTGCGAACGACGATCGGTGGAGCGACCTTGGCGCGGACGGAAACAGGCATGGCGACGAGAGTGCTCGTTTTAGCGCGAGATGCTCTTCAAGACGATGACCGGCTGGCCGCTCCGTGCCGACGCGTCGAGGTCGATCCAGCACGAGAGCACCCAGTCGTCGTCCTCGTCTGCATCGCAGATGACTTGGTCCACGTGCCAGACGCCGCGGTCGGAGCGACGGATGCGAGTGCGATCGGGGAGACGAGCTCGGGCGTCGACGCACATGGATCGGTGCTCCTCGTAGAAAGGGGCGAGCGACTGCTCGAGGCGCGCGGGGGTCCACTCCTCGTCGCCAGGGGCGGAGGAGACTCGATCGACGGCGCCCGCCCAGTCTTTCCGTGCCAGGGCACGAAGAAGTTGGATCATGCCGTTTCGAACGAGCACTGTGAACGTTCGCTCGTCGCTGGTCACGTCGGTCTCGCCGGGCGCAGTCCCTTCGTCGGGAGAGCGGGTCGGGGCTCCGGGCTTGCCCAGGCGCATGCGCTCCCATTCGTCCAGCAAGCTCGAGTCGACGGATCGGACGATCGCTCGCAGGAAAACCTCCAGCTCGTCGACCTCGGTCGTCTTGAAGGGCGCGGGAACCGTCTGCGCCAGTACCTTGCAGGCGTCGCTCAGGTAACGGAGCAGCGTTCCCTCGGCACGTGCGAGCTCGTACTCCCGGACGTACTCGTTGAAATCCATGAAGCGCTCGCTCATTTCTCGCGCGATTGACTTGGGCCGCACGTCGTCGCCCCGAACCCAGGGGTGCGCCCGCGCGAAGGCGTTGAACGATTCGTAGACCAGCTCGCGCAGAGGTTTGGGGTGCTCGAGCTTGTCGAGCTCGGCGACGCGCTCCTCGTAGTCGACACCCGCCATCTTGAGCTCCGCGAGCTTCGATCGCTTCAGTGCTTCCAGCTGCTGGCGGAGGATGAACTCCGGGCTCTCGAGCACGGATTCGACGAGCGTCATGACGTCAAGGGCGTAGGTCGCGCTTTCGCGATCGAGCAGTGGCAGGGTGTCGATGAGCCATAGCGACAGGGCGTGGTGAATCGAGAAGTCTTCCTGCAGGTCGAAATGGAGGCGGATCCTTCTGGATTGCGCGTCGATGTCGATGATCCCGGCGGCCACGAGTCCTTCGAACATCGTCCGGGCCTCGCGACCGAAGATGCGCCGCTGGGCGCGTCTCTCGTGCGACCTGTGGATGACGCGAGCCACGCCCAGGCAACCTGCGCCCCGAGCTTGAAGGACGTTGAGAATCATGCCGTGCGAGACCCGAAAACGGGAGACCAGAGGCTCGGGTTGCGATCGGACCAGGCGCTCGAACGACGAACGGTCCCAATGAACGTAACCTCGCTCGGGCGGCTTTTTTCGGACGATGCGTTTCACCTTCGCCGGGTCACCCCCTGCTTTCCTCTCCATCCGCAAATTCTCGATGACGTGCTCCGGCGCCTGGACCACGACGTCCCCCCGATCGTCGAAGCCTTTGCGTCCGGCCCTCCCCGCGATCTGCTGGAACTCCCGCACGCTCAGCAGGGCCGTCTTCTCGCCGTCGAACTTGCACAGCTGCGTGAAGACCACGGATCGGATCGGTATGTTGACCCCCACGCCGAGCGTGTCCGTCCCGCTGACGACGGCCAGTAGCCCCTGGTGGGCCAGTCGCTCGACCAGCCGGCGATACTTGGGCAAGAGGCCGGCGTGGTGCACGCCCACACCGTGGGCGAGGAGGCGTCTGAGCTCCTTGCCGTAGGGGGTGTCGAAGCGCACTCCGGCCCCCAGCTCGGCCCCGAGGGCGCGCTTGCGCTCCCGAGGGAGAAGGTCGAGGCTCGTCAGATCCTGAGCCGTCTCCGCTGCCGCCCGCTGGGAGAAATTGACCACGTAGATCGGAGCGCGGCCCGCGCGTGCGAGCTCGAGGACCGTCTCGTGGAGAGGCGTCTCCCTGTACTCGAAGCTGAGCGGAACGGGCCTATCGGCGGAACGGACGGCGGCGGTTGGACGTCTCGTGAGCTTGGTCAACGCCTTCTCGAACGCTTCGGTCGGTCCGAGGGTGGCGCTCATGAGCAGAAACTGGGTGCCCTCGAGGACGAGAAGCGGTATCTGCCATGCGACGCCGCGCTCCCGATCCGCGTAGTAGTGGAATTCGTCGACGATGAGACAGTCGATGGGGGCGTGTCTTCCTTCGCGTAGCGCGAGGTTGGCCACGATTTCGGCCGTGCAGCACGCGATTGGTGCGTCGCGGTTGATCGATGCGTCACCGGTGAGCATCCCCACGCTCGTGGGCCCGAAATCACGGCAAAGCGCGAAGAACTTCTCCGCGACCAGTGCCTTGATGGGAGCCGTGTAGACGCTGCGCTTGCCCTCGCTCATCGCGAGGAAGTGGAGCGCGAGCGCGACGAGTGACTTGCCGCTTCCCGTGGGCGTGGCGAGAATGACGTTGTTGCCCGAAAATAGCTCGAGAATCGCCTGCTCTTGAGCCGCGTAAAGCTCCAGGCCCAGGTCGCGGACGTGACCGAGAAAGAGGTCCAGCAAGTCTTCAGGCGGCGTGCCCGAGCGCGGAGGTAAGCGGTCGGCCAGCATGGGGTGCTTTCGAGGCCCGGGGAGCGAGCGAGCCCGGGCGGCATAGCATCGCCCGCAGTTGACGGGCTGCCGGTCGTCGCGGATGCTCTCGCTCGATGCCATTCGACTTTACCCTCGCCGGCCGCCAGAGCGCTCCGTCGCGGGTCGCATACACGTGGCAAGACACCGTTCTTTACGCCCTCGGCGTTGGCGCGAAGCGCAGCGAGCTCGATCTCCTCTACGAAGGCCGCGGTCCGAAGGTTCTGCCGAGCTTTGCGGTCATTCCGAAATTTCGGCCCATGCTCGATCTTCTCGCCAAAGCCGGTGGCGACTTGACGATGCTGGTGCACGGCGGCGAGCGCATCGCTCTCCACGCGCCCCTGGCGCCGAACGGAGAGCTCGACACTACGGCGACTATCCGAGGATTCTATGACCTGCGCCGGTTTGCGCAGTTGCTCGTCGACACGGAGACCCGCGATCAGGGCGGCCGGCTGGTGGCGGAAACGACCTCGTCCATGATTTTCCGAGGGGATGGCGGATTCGGGGGAGAGCCGCCCCCGAAGCCGCCCCCGCTCGTGCAGCGACCGCGGGACTCAGCTCCGACATTTTTCGTGGAGGAGGCCACGACTCCGGAGCAGGCCCTCGTGTATCGCCTATCGGGGGACCACAACCCGCTGCATGCCGACCCGGAGTTCGCACGGAGAGCCGGTTTCGAACGTGGGCCGATTCTGCACGGACTCTGCACGTTCGGATTCATGGTCCGGCACGTGGTCAGCGCGGCATGCGGGGGAGATCCGGGGCGGCTTCGGGCGTTCGAGGGCCAGTTCCGGCGGCCGGTATGGCCTGGCGACACCCTCGTCACCGAAGGATGGCTCGTCGATCGCGGCGCGGTCGCTCTACAGGTCAAGGTGAAAGAGCGCGACGAGGTTGTCATCGCCAGCGCGGGTGCCACCTTCGAACCGTAGCTCGCGCGCAGCGATTGCCCGGCGGGCGCGGAGTCGAGCGTCAGACGTCCAGGGCCGGGTCAATCTTCAAACCTCCACGTGAATCGAGCCATCTTGGCGCGCGCGAGACGTTTCCTCCGGCGTTCGTAAAAAGAACAGCAGCGGCAGGACGATCATGAAGCAGAATCCGGCCCCGAGGAATACGCGCTCGAACGAGATCAAGCTCGACTGGACCTGCACAGTCCCGTCGAGCGCTCGAAGGGCCATTTGGCGTGCGGTCATCGCGTCGTACCCGTGAGCGACGAAGCCAGCCGTGATCTGTCGCAGGCGATCCATGGCCGCGGGATCCGCGCCTGTCATGTGTGCCAGGAGCGCCGCGCGAATCTGCGCGCCGAACCGCGTCAGCATCGTCGCCCCGATTGCGAGGCCGATCGATCCCCCGACCTGTCGGAACAGCGAGTTGAGCCCCGTCGCGTCCGCCATCTGGTGCCTCGGGATCGACGAAAGCGCGACGGTCGACAGCGGCACGAAAAGGCACGAGAAGCCTACTCCTTGCGTCGTCAAGGCCCAGACGACCGCTCCGCGGCCTGTCACCAGCGTGAAGTGGCTCATGTCGTACGCGCCCCAGGCGATCAACAAGACACCTGCAGCGATCACGATGCGCGGGGACACGACGTTGTAAATCCGGCCGACAATGGGCATCGCGGCCATCATCACGAAGACGCGAGGCATGAGCGCGAACCCTGCTTCGGTCGCCGTGAACCCGAGGAGCGTCTGCATGAAAAGGGGCAAGAGAAACATCGTCGCCATGAGAAGGGCGAACATCAGGGATCCGATCACCGTCCCCGAGAGGAATACGGGGTCGGCGAACAGTCGAAGGTTGACGGCGGGAACTTCGCACGTGAGCTCGCGGACCACGAAGAGGGCGATGATGACGACCGAGATGGCGGCGAAGACCGAAATCGATGTCGACTGGAACCAATCATTCCGGTCACCCTCTTCGAGAACGTACTGAAGCGAGCAAAGGCCGATCACCATCAGCCCGATTCCCCACCAGTCGATGTTCCTTCTCTGCTTTTCGGCCAGGTCGCGGTTCTTGGCGATGATGTCCTCGTCCTCGTGGACGAACGCAGTCACCATCACCATCCCGAGCACCCCCACCGGGACGTTGATGTAGAAAATCCATGGCCAGGAATAATTGTCGACGATCCAGCCTCCGAGGGTCGGGCCTATCGCGGGCCCGAGCATGACTGCCATGGCGAAGAGGGCCATGGCCATTCCCTGCTCCTTGGCTGGAAACGTCTGTCGCAAGATGGCCTGTTCGGTCGGCTGCAGCGCTCCAGCGCCGATTCCTTGCAGCGCGCGGTAGACGATCAGCGCCGGGAGCGAGCGTGCGGTTCCGCAGAGCACGGACCCGAAGAGGAAGAGACCGAGACAGAAGAGGTAAACGCGCTTTTGTCCGAAGAGACGTCCCAGAAATGCCGTCAGCGGCATCACCACGACGTTCGCGATGATGTAACCGGTGCTGATCCACGTGATCTCTTGCACCGTTGCGCCGAGCGATCCCATCATGTGCGGAAGCGCGACGGACACGATGGACGAATCGATCGCCCCCATCAGCGTCCCGAATGTGATCGAGACGGTGACCAGCCATTTGTTTGGCTTCGGTCGGGAAGCGCGAATGGCTCCAAGCACCGGATTCGGCAGAGCAGATACGGGGGGCGATGCGGCCGTCACGGGGAGGAGCGGAAAACCTTATCATTCCGGAGGGACGTGTGCGTCTCCTGGCAGCCCTCGCGCCCATTCGCCGGACTCACGGTGTTCGTCGGCCTCCCCTCAGATTCCCCCAGGATTTCCCCAGTTTCTCCGTGAACGAGATGAAACGCGTCCATCACTTGCCACGTATCCTCGCGAAGAAATTTTTCCTGCAGCCGGAACCGCACGAGGACACCCTGCCGACCGGCAAGCGTCGGGCGCCGGGCCTCGTGATTTCAATTCTGGAATCATCCTTCTCGTGATCTTTGCGAATTTGAATGGATCGGACGGCGTCGGATTACCTAAGCTCATGAGAACGCTTGTGGTCGATAGTTGGCGCAGTTATGGCAATGTAGGCGCGCGGCACCGCATAGGCAGGCTCCTCCCCCCCCGAGCCCCTATGCGGTGCCGTTTTCATTTTTCCTCTGAGCTGCCTGAACACCTCGGAGCCATGGCGTGGGCGACCCGGTACGCCACGTTGGCCGCGCTGCTCGGCGCTCTCGGGTGCCAGCACGTCCCTTCGGAGGAGTCTCTCCCGTCTGCCGCCCCTGCGGTCCGCTCGAGCCCGCCAATAGCTGCGCTGCCGTCGCGGAACGCGACCTCCTCCAGCGCGTCGTCGTCCGACGAGCCCCCGTTCGACGGTCGCTGCGTCCTTCCCACCCCCGACATCGCCCCTCCCGCCGTCCCTCCAGGCCCGGCTGCGGCATGTCCGCCC
>DASPUY010000192.1:0-6538 GCA_035622655.1 Polyangiaceae bacterium | reverse complement strand
CGACCGAGGCCGACTTCCGCGCCGCCGCAGATCGGCTGAAGGCGACTTCTGGCTGACCATCGAGATGGTTGCCGTCGTCCCTCGATTCACGTCGCGCGAATGTGCGCTCGGGTGCAGCCATTGCGCGCTTGCGCGCGTCGCTCGCCCGGATTCAGGCTCGTCGAGCGACGGCACCACCGTCCCGCTGCCTGCGTTGATCGACGTCAACCTGTGCAACGGGATCCAATTCTGGCTCTGGGCATCGCCCGACACAGTGGCGGAGGTCTACTCGAATCTGGCAGTGTCCCTCATCGACAAGAACGAGCTCCAGGGCGGCGGCGTGCTTCTACAGCGTCCCACCCACGACGCTGTCGGCTCCTCTCTGACCGAGCCGCGGGCCAGCGGCCAAGCCACGCGTCACGCAGCTGCGCGAAGCGGCTGCACTCCGATCTCGAGATAGCGCTGCGGGTCGACGAATCCGAACCACTGGACCAGGAGGGCGGCAAGGCCGGTCCACCCCGTCTGGTGGCTGGCGCCGAGGCCGGCGCCGTTGTCCCCATGAAAGTATTCGTAGAAGAGCAGGTGATCGCGAAAATGGGGATTATCCTGGAACAGGCGCGCTCCGCCGAACACGGGCCGCTGGCCCGCCGAGTTCCTCGAGAAGATTCGGATCAATCGCCAGGCGATCTCGCGCGCCACCTCGAACAAATTCATCATACGCCCCGAACCTGTAGGGCACTCGACACGGAACGAGTCCCCGTAGAAGGAGTAGAATTGCAAGAGCGCGCGAACGAGCAGCACGTTCATCGGAAACCAGATCGGACCGCGCCAATTGGAGTTGCCTCCGAACATCCCGGTGCTGGACTCGGCGGGCTCGTAATCCACCCGGTAGGGTTGCCCCTGCACCCAGAAGACGTACGGCTCGTGCGCGTGCACGCGTGAGAGGGAGCGTATGCCGTAGGAGCTCAAAAACTCGTCTTCGTCGAGCATCCGCGCGAGAATCCTGCGCAAGCGCTGCGGATTGACGAGGGCGAGGATCGCCCGGTCCGCGTACCCGCGATTTGCCGCACCCACCGGGTGGATGCTGTCGCCCAGCTCTGGACGGCGACGGATACGGTCGGCGGCATGTGCGAGGAGCTGTGGCACCCGCTCCCGATGCCACGCCTCGAACACCGTGGTCGCGCAGAGCGGAACGAGTCCGACGAGGGACCGTACCTTCAGCCGAGTCGCCCTGCCGTCGGGCGTCCTGAGCACGTCGTAGTAAAAGCCGTCTTCCTCGTCCCACATGCCGCCGTCGCCGACGCGATTCAGTGCGTTCGCGATGAGCAGGAAGTGATCGACGAACTGGACCGCGAGCATCTCGAAGCTCGGGTCACAGGTCGCGATCTCGCTCGCGATCTGCAGCATGTTCTGGCAGAAAAGCGACACCCAGGCCGTGCCGTCGGCTTGCTCGAGATAGCCTCCAGTGGGCAGAGGGGCCGATCGGTCGAAGACGCCGACGTTATCCATTCCCAAAAATCCGCCTTCGAAGACGTTCTTTCCGAAGCGGTCCTTGCGGTTCACCCACCAGGTGAAGTTCGTGAGGAGCTTGCCGAACGAGTGCTTGAGAAATTCGACGTCGCGCTTGCCGTACAGCACGCTTTCCATGTGGTAGAGAAAAATGGTGGCCCATGGTTGTACTGGCGGGTTCACGTCGCTGAAATTCCACTCGTAGGCCGGGAGCTGTGCGCTCGGGTGCATGTACGTCTCGCGAAGCACGATCTCCAGCTGCTGCTTGGCCAGATCGATGTCGACGGTCGCCAGGGCGATCGCATGGAAAGCGAGATCCCACGCGGCGTACCACGGGTACTCCCACTTGTCGGGCATCGAGATCACGTCCGCACTGATCATGTGCCCCCACTCGCGGTTGCGAGGTGCGCTGCCGCCGCCGGAAAGGGTGTCGACGCCGTGCTCGGTCAGCCAGCGGTCGACGTCGAAGTAATAGTACTGCTTGCTCCACAGCAGTCCTGCGACGGCTTGCCTGACCACCCGCGCCTCGTCCTCGCTCGCGTCGGGGGGCGTCAGCGTCGTGAAAAATTCGTCAGCCTCTCGGCGACGCGTCTCGATGACGTCGTCGAAGGCTTCGAAGGGACGGCCCACGTCGGCCGGCGCGACGTCGCTCAGGCGCAACCGCAGCGCGTGCTTTTCTCCGGCGCCCACCACGATTCGCTGGTGGGCCGCCGCCTTCGTTCCGATCTCGGCGGGGTTGACGGCTTCCGTTTGCATCCGAACGACGCGTCGTTCGATACCGTCCTTGACGAAGGGCGTCGTGTTGGGCGTGCCGAGCAGTCGCTGCCAGTTCGTCTCGTTGTCGGTGAAGTAAAGGGGGAAGTCGCCATCGACATAGAGCCAGCGCTCCCCGAGCTCGGCATGAGAGGCGGCAATGACGGGTGCGCCGCGGCATTCGGCTCGCCGTAGCTCGGGTCGCGGCAAGCCCGGCCCCCAGGTGTTTCGGAAAAGCAGTGTGGGCAGAACGTGAAGCGTCGCGGGCTCCGGACCGCGGTTCACGATGGTGATGTGCATGACGATGTCTTCGGGCCCCCGCTTGGCATACTCCACGAACACGTCGAAGTAGCAGTCGCCATCGAAGATCCCGGTGTCCACGAGCTCGTATTCGAGGTCGGCTCGAGAGCGCCGCCGGTTGGTCTCGACCAGGTCGAGATACGGGTACTCGCGGTGCGGGTACTTGTAGAGCCACTTCATGTAGGAGTGGGTCGGCGTCGAATCGAGGTAATAATAGTATTCCTTGACGTCTTCCCCGTGGTTGCCCTCACCGTTGGTGAGCCCGAAGAGGCGCTCCTTGAGGATGGGATCACGCCCGTTCCACAGCGCGATCGAGAAGCAGAGCCGTTGCTTGTCGTCCGAAAAGCCCGCGAGGCCATCTTCCCCCCATCGATAGGCCCGCGAGCGGGCTTGATCGTGGCTCAAGTAGCCCCAAGCGTCGCCGCCACAGCTGTAGTCTTCGCGTACCGTGCCCCACTGGCGCTCGCTCAGATACGGCCCCCACTTGCGCCAGGGGGTGCCGGCGCGCGCTTCCAGCAGCCGATTCCTCTCGGCCCCCCTCAGCTCGATCTTGCTCATGGCCACGCCTCCGGCGACCATGACGAACGCAACCCGCGCGCCGACGTCTGCGCCTGGGCGGTTACCGCGCACACGCGCCGCCACGACGTGATTGCCCCAGCCTCACTCTCCTTCGCGATCCTTTCGCCGCGAGGTCAGGGGCAGACCTTCCAGCTTGAGCTCGCGCAATCGCCGGCGAAGTGTGGAGCGGTGGATACCGAGCTCCTGAGCGACGCGGTTGCGATTGCCGCCGTGCACCTCCATCGCGTGGACGATGGCTTCGCGCTCGAGCGCCTCGAGGGTCACACCGGTCGGAGGCGCGGAGGCAATCTTCCAGTCCGAGCGCGGAGCCGTGCTCCCGTTGCCGATGCCACCCGGAACGTCCAGGTCCAGGTCGCCGACGTCGACCGCGGCGCCCCGGGCCCGCGCGAGCGCGCAACGAATCACGCTTCGAAGTTGCCGGACGTTGCCCGGCCAGGAGCATCGCTGCAGTGCCTCGACGCACGCGGGAGTCAGGGCTTTTCCAGTGCCGTGCAAAAAGTGCGCGGCGAGAAGCGGCAGATCCTCGAGCCGCTCGCGCAAAGGCGGAAGCGCGATCTGGATTCCACGAAGACGATAGTAAAGGTCCTCGCGCAGCTCCCCGGCCGCGATCATCGCTTCGGGGTCGCGGTTGGTTGCCGCCACGAATCGAGCAGAGACGACGACCGTCCTGTCCGAACCGACTGGACGCACCTCGCCGTCGTCGAGGACACGCAGAAGCTTGGCCTGGTTCGCAAGGCTGAGGCACTCGAGCTCGTCGAGAAACAGGACCCCTCGGTCGGCGGCGCGCAGTAGCCCTGGTCGGTCGCGATGAGCCCCGGTGAACGCGCCGCGCGTGTGCCCGAAGAACTCGGCGTCGAACATGTCGGGAGCGGTCGTCGCGCAGTTGTGCGCGACGAAGGGGCGCGAGCACTGCGGCGACAGGCGATGAATCGCCCGAGCCACGAGCTCCTTGCCGCATCCCGTCTCGCCCACGACCACGACGTTGACGTCGCTGCGCGCGGCGAGAGCGACGAGGCGACGGGCCCGGAGCACCCCTTCGCTGCAACCTACCATGTCGGTCGCGGCGGCGGAGGACGCGAGGTTGGCAGTGTCCGAGGCTCGCGCCAGTGCTTTCGCGGTGGCCGCGAGGACGACCGACGGCGAGACCGGCTTGACGAGATAGTTGACGGCGCCGCGCTGTACGGCGGCGACCACCGTCGCAATCTCGGCTTCCACCGTGACCAGCATGACCGGGATGTCCGGCCACCGGTCGCGCACGCAAGCGAGTAGCTCCAGGCCGTCCATACCGGGCATCTGCAGGTCGGCGATGACGAGCGACGGCCGTGATCGTTCGATGGCTCGGCCGGCTGGCCAAGGCCGACGAGGTCGCGGAGGCCGTGGTCTTCCTCGCGTCCCCTGCCTCATCGTTCGTCGTCGGGCAGGAGCTCGCGGTCGACGGTGGACTCACCGCGCTGTGACTTCGAGCGGGCGCGACGCAAAAAATCCACGCTTCGGCGCGTGCGCGCGCGCCCGGCAGCCGCCCGGCCCCTCGGTTACGGGTGCGTTTCCCAAACCTCCCAATCCCCCGCTGCTGCGAACTTGCGTCCGCGCCTCTGGGCCTCGCGCAATTGTGCGGCGTTTGGATGCCAGCGGCGCACGAGGACGTAATCGTAACCTTGCCATATCCGATCGCCAAAGGGCCAATTCGCCGAGCCGTCGAACGGAACGGGATTGACCCCTTGGCGATGCTGGACCGCGGTGGTCGACCCGTAGAGCACCGGCGTGGGGTCGCAGCCTTCGCCGTTCTTCTCCCCGACGTAGAGAAACTCGACGTGCCAGAACGGGCGGCCTGGAAAATAACGACTGTCGACGTCGGGCTTCACGTAGGCGAGCCGCTTGCGGGGAGCCATGGCATCGATGACCGACTCGAGGCCGCGAGCCTCGGTGGCCTCGAAGGCGACGAGGTTGTCGCGCCACGCCCGAAGAAAGAAGAACGTCGAGCCCAGGATTCCAAGGATGACGGCATAGCGACCGACTCGGGTCACGTGGGCGCGCACGGGCAGGACGAAGACGCCGGCGGTCCAAAGAGCCACGGACGGCTGTCTCGACGCGATCGAGTACGTTCCAGGGATGTCCTGGGGGAGGACGAAAAAGGACATCGCCGTCAGCGCACAGGTGAGCTCCAGCAGAGGGGGCGGGCGGAAGCTCTGGCGACGCGAAAGGGACACGGCAGCGAGTGTGAGCCCGAAGAACATCAGGAGGAACGCGACGTCCTGGGTCGATTCCAGGGGCTTGAGCGCGGCTCCGAACAGCAAACCGAGCTGGTCAGCGAGAGCAACGTACCCGACCTGTGTCGGGCCGGTGACCGGGTGCTCGGCCGCGGCGTGGGCACGGACGTACCAGCGTACGAGGAAGCCCAGGCTGGGAATGACGCAATAAATCGCAACCATTGCCCGGGCCGCCGCGAGTCCGATCCGGGAGCGGAGCGGGGCGTGCTCGTCGGCCAGCGCGCTGCCCATCATCCACAGCGTGACCAAGACTGCGAGCACGCCTCCCCACAAGAAGCACATTGCGTGGCCGAGAAAGAGGAGGAAGAAGAGCACGACGAGCGCGCGGATGCGCGGGGCGGTGAATCGATCGAGGGCCCGGTAGACGAGGGGAACGACCAGGACGACGAGCGGAGCCGCAAACAGCATGTTGGCGAATCCCGCCTGGTACACGCGGTTGTAGACGAGCGCCGTGGCGAGGACCGCCGGCCAAGCCGATCGGCCGAACACTCGAAGCGCATAAAGAAACGCGATTGGGACGCCTGCGTGATAGGCGATCATGGAGAGACGAAAGGCGGGGCCTATGCCAATGATCTTTCCCAGCAGACCCGCAATCGTGCTGAGGAGCGAATTGGCGACGAGCGGGTCGTAGGGAAGATAGAGAGCCGGGTAGATGGACCCGGCACGCCCGTAGTCGGTCACGATACCCGTTATCGTCAGATGGAAATAGAGATCGACGAGCGGCTGGATTTTCCAGCGAAACCACATTTCGAGGCTCAGCGCGAGGGCGACGAGCAACGCGACGAGCGGTGGCCAGGAAAGCGGTTCGGCCTCCGGGTCTTCGTTGGGGTCGACGCGCGCAAGCCATCCGTTGACGGCGGCATCGAGGTGGACAAGTCGCTCGCGGATGCGAGTCACCCAGGGCGTCTTCACGATGCCTCGTGGCGCCCCAATCACGCGTAGCGCCCCAAAAGGCCGCGTGCCTTGATCCGAACGACGTCGATCGGGTCGCGCCGCAGGCAGCTCCAAAGGTTCACGCGGGACGTGCGGACCTCGGCGTTGGGCTCGACCGGCACCGTGACGACCTTCGCGCCGCGCCGCACGGCGGCGTAGAGATACTCGACGTCGAACATTCCGCCGTCGACGACCTGCCGAGCGGCGATGGCGCGAAG
>DASPUY010000191.1:0-27063 GCA_035622655.1 Polyangiaceae bacterium | reverse complement strand
CCTCGGGATCGATGCGATCGTCAAGGTCGAGTCCGCATACGTGTTTCGGGGCTACAACGTGTTCCAGAGCACGAGCCAGCACGATCAGAACCTCGCCTTGTTCGATCAGCTCTCGTGGAACGTCCCTCGAACGGATCTGTCCTTTGGATACTCGAGCGTCCTACAGCTCACGGGCGACAACGTCGCGCACAACATCCAGGTGGGCCTCGGAGCGGAGCAGGTGGCGTTCGTCGACTACGACTGGGGTCCGGCCGATCACGTCACGATCACGCCCGAGATCGCGACGGTCGTGTATCCCGCCTCTTCGCAGGTGCCGCTCTTTCTGGAAGCATCGACGGAGGCGCGTTACCTGGGTCCCGTCGAGATGTCGATCTATGCGGGCTTCTTTGGCGCAATCCGGCCGGGTCCACTGACCGAGAATCACTTCTATGCCCGGCCTCTCGTCGAAAAGACCTTCGATTTGACGTCACACGTCGAGCTGTCGGCGCAAGCGGGAGTCGGAGTGAAGATCTTCCAGTCGGATCCCGGTGCGATCCACGCCAACATGTTCGACGTGCTCGCCGGTGCCGGAGTCTCGTACTCCTTCAACGAAGCCTTGTACGCCGGTGCGAAATTCGCGATGGCGTGGACGAACCTCGAGCGGCAGAAGAACCCTGTGACGGGCCAGGTCGTGATCCCCAGCTTCGCAGACGAATACGTTCCCGTGGCCAGCGTGGTCGTCGGGGGCGACTGGTGAGCGTTCCGCTCATGGGTCACGAGTGTCCGGCCTATGCGACGGCGGTCCTCTCGCCGTGCGTGGCGACCCGGTTGAGGAACGTCCCGATCGGCTCGTCGCCGAAGCAGATCCCGAGGTCTCGGCCCGTGGTGACCGTGTCGCTTTGTATGTCGACGCCGCGGGTGCCGCCGATCACGCTTTCGAACGGCACGAGGCCGATTTCGCCCCCGACCTGCGCGACCATTCCACTGCGGTCGGTCTCGGCCAGAAAGCGGACCGCGGCGCAGCCCATGCGCTGAGCCAGCAGACGATCGAAACTGACGGGCGATCCGCCCCGCTGCAGATGGCCCAGGATCACCGTTCTCGCCTCGCATCCGGTTTGAGCCTCGATATCGCGCGCGAGCCTTTCGCCGATGCCGCCGAGCACCGCGTGCTCTTTGAACGCATCCTTGTCGAGCTTGTAGAGCGCATCGCCCCCCGCGGTTTTCGCACCCTCGGAAACGACGACGATGGCAAAATCGCTGCGCCGGAGGTACCGCTCGCGGATCTTCTCGCAGACCCGATCGAGGTGGAACGGAATCTCGGGGATCAGGATCACGTCCGCACCCCCGGCGATGCCTGCATGCAGCGCGATCCAGCCGGCGTGACGCCCCATGACTTCCACCACCATCACCCGCCGGTGCGCCTGCGCGGTCGTATGCAGCTTGTCGAGTGCGTCGGTCGTGGTCGCGACGGCCGTCGCGAATCCAAAGGTCACGTTCGTTCCACGAAGGTCGTTGTCAATCGTCTTGGGAACGCCGATGACCCGGGGCAGCCCTCGATCCATGAGACGCCGAGCGATCGTCATCGACCCGTCGCCTCCAAGCGCGACGAGCGCGTCGATGCCCAGAGATTGAAACCGCTCGACGACACGCACGGAGACGTCCGTCGGCACCTTGCGGCCGTCGAGCTCGACCGGGTATTTGAACGGGTCGGCCCGATTCGTCGTTCCGAGGATCGTTCCCCCCAGGTGGGCGATCCCCCTCACCGCGTCGCGGTCCAGAGTCACGAGGGCGTCCGGCTCGTCCTCGAGTAGGCCTTCGTACCCTCTGCGAATGCCTACGACCTGCCAGCCGCGATTGAGCGCGCTCAGGGCGACCGATCGGATCACGGCGTTCAACCCCGGGGCGTCGCCGCCCCCGGTATTAATGGCGATGCGTCGAACCATCGCGGCCTCCACGGGGGCGGAGCTTACGGACAAACGTTCGCGCTGTCGCGAGGGGGTGCGCCGACACTGGAGTGACATCCCATGGTTGTTGCTCGTGAAACACGATGTGCGTCTCCGAGCCGACTCGAGCTGTGCGCGTCGCGCCCACTCGTAGGTGTTCGAGTGTCTTTGCCAACGACGCGGGGCCGTGCTCTCAATAGCAACGAGGGACGTCGGTCTCGCGGGTGGACGGAGGGCGGCGTCCTTCGCGGACCGCAGACTGGGGAAGCTTCGGGCGCCGCGTGGAAGCTGCGCGGGGAGGAGGAAAGCAGCGGATGGCGGAGCAAGAGCACGCGTTCGAGCACATGGACGGCTTCGAGCAGGGGGAGCTCGCGGCCCAGGTGCGGCTCGGCAAGTTCGAGGCGCACTACGAGGAGATCTTCGCGGAGGTCATCGAAGACGGTGTCATCACGCCCGAGGAGCGCGCGCGCCTGCACAAGGCGGCCGATGCGCTCGGGCTCGATCGCACGCGCATCAAGAACCTCGAAGAGGCTTTGCAGGCGGCGTACGAAGCGCGCCATCACGTTCGGGTGCGCGACGAGTCAGGCGAGGACGCTGCTCCCGAGTCGATCGTCGTCGGTCCACAGGCGGGTTCGGACCCACGCGTCGCCGTGCTGCAACGTCGCGTTCGTGAGCTGGAGCTTCAGGTCGCCGATCTGACGCGAGAGCTGTCCGAGGCCCGCGCCCAGGTTGCGGTGGAGGTCGATCTGTCCAACCTTGCCGCCTCCGGGGCTGCTCCCGAAGCGGCGGAGAGCGCCGACGATCTCGCGCGTCGCCTTCACGGGAACCCTCGTGACGTCAATGCGTTGCGCGCCCTCTACCGGATCCACGACCGCGCGGGGGACGACGACCGCCGCTGGCTCGTGTCGCAGGCCCTCGTCTACATGGACGCGGCCAGCTCGGTCGAGCGCGATACGTATGCCCGTGGCTTGATCGACAGCCTCATCAAGCCGAAAAGCTCGGTCTCCCTCGAGGGACACAAGCTCCTCTTCCATCCGGACGAGGAGCTGCTCACGGGACAGATCTTCGCCGTCATCGCCCCCGCGGTGCTGCTCGGCCGCATCTCGACCCTGCGCCGCGAGCGGGCCTTGCCCAAGCTCGATCCGCAGCGCCGACAGGACCCCAAGGTCTCCACCCTGCAAGCCGTTCGCTGCTTCTCGTGGGCCGGCGCGATCCTCGGGCTCGGGTCGCCGCCGATTTACGCCGATCCGGAGTACGCCGGAACCGTCGAAATGGTTCCCGCCGTGCCCCCGGCGGCGAGGCTCGGTCGCGCGGCGCTCTCGGGGCGTTCCCCGCCCGAGCTCGCCTTCATTGCGGGGCGTTACCTCTCCTATCTCCGGGAGCAGCACTTCATCCGACTGCTGGTCTCGACGATTCCCGACCTCGAGGATCTTTTCCTCGCGGCGCTCAGCATCGCGAACGCGAGGATTCCTCTGTCGTCCGAGATCAAGCGAAGGGTCGAGCCGATCGCCCGCGCGATCGAGCCCGTCCTCGACCCCGCTGCGATCGATCATCTTCGGGGGCATTTTTTCCGCTTCCTCGACGACGGCGGTCGCACCAATCTCAGACGGTGGGCGAAGGCGGCCGATCGCACGGCCGCGCGCGCCGGCCTGCTGCTGGCCAACAGTCTGGGTGCAGCCCATGCCGTATTGGAGCTCGACGATCCCGCGTCGGTCGACGCGAAGATGGACGACCTCATCCTCTTCTCGACGAGCGATCGGTACGCACGGCTCCGCCGGCAGATCGGTGTCGCGCCTGCGCATTGAGCGTTCGCCGTCGCGGTCGCCCACGGTCGCGATCGTGCGCCGCTCCGGCATGGTAGCTTGGCACCGCAGACGATGGTCCCGCTCGATCGCCGCTGTGGGTCATGCGCCCGCTTCGTTCGCGTCGTCGAAGGGACGGACCCGACGACGGGGGAGGTGACGCGCCACGGCGATTGCCTGCTTGGCGTCTGGCCGACTCCGCTCAAGGACACGAGCACTTGCTCGCAATGGGTCCTTCGTGGGCAGTTCAAACCGCGGCCTCCCGTCGCGCCCCAACCACGGCGACGGGTCTCGTCGCCGTCCCGGTCGGGCGCATCCGTTCGACCCGCGCCGACTCCTGACGGCGCGGAGGCTTCACTCACCCTACCGGAGGACCTTCTCGCCATGGATGCGGAAGAATTTCGAAAAGTGCTTTCCGACGTGATTCGAAACGAGCTGGGCGTTACGGAAGTCGAGCTGGCCGGCAAGTGGGAAGGAGGGGAGATGATCTTGAAGCCCGGCAAGGCCGGCCTTCAGGACAAGCGCATCCCACTCGAGGCGCTTTTTCACAAGATCGTGATGATCCGAGACAAGCTTCGCGTCTTGGAGCAGAAGATCAATGGCAATCCCAAGCTCGGGGACGACGACAAGGTGCAGCTCCAGCAGTACGTGACCGCCTGCTACGGTTCGCTCACGACGTTCAACGTGCTCTTCGCCGACCGCGACGATCAGTTCGTGGGGCAGAAGGGCGACGAGTAGGGCGCCACGAGCGAGCCCTCGCGCGCGCGGTCAAGGCGTCCTGGCGCAGCGGAACCCAACGCCGTTGTCGCGCAGGCCCGGGCCGTTGTCGTCGCGCGTAGGCGGCTCGAGGAACTCCTCTCCATCGTAAAAGCTGCCGCCCCTGAACTCTCGATAGGAGGCGGTGGTCAGATATGCACAATCCGTGCATGGGTCCACGTAAGAGGCGGCATACCAGTCGAGATTCCACTCGCTCATCTCTCCCGCCATGTCGAGCTGTCCCCAGCGTCCGGCTCCCATCGTGGCCGTTCCGACCGGCGCGATGTTCGTCACGCCGGTGCAGCTGCTGCTCGTCCCGCTGGGGAAAAAGCAATCGTAGATCGCGAGCTGGCATCCCGGTCCCGGACAGCAACTGGCGCCGGGGCAACCGGTTCCGCCCGGGATCGTCGAGCCCCAGGGGTAGGCGAGCTGGGCGCTGCCGCCCGCCGCGACGAATTCCCACTCGGCTTCGCTGGGCAAGAAGCCGCCGTCCCAGATGCAGAACGCGTACGCCTCGAACCAGTTCACGCAGTCGATGGGCAGCGTCTCCTGATTGCCTGCGGTGCCGGTCCACGCCCAGAACGCCCCGCAGTCGAGGTTTCCGTTGACGGGATCGATGTCCACTGTGTTGTTCCAGTCGGTCGCGTCCCAGCCCGACTCGTACACCACGCCCCCGCCCGCGACCGCCCCTGCGCTCACCAGTCCGCTGCCGCCATTCAAGTGCACGTGCTTGCCCGTCCCCGCCGCCGGCAAATACCCCGCTCCGTTGCTCCAGGCGATCACGAATTGCCGGAAGCGACCGACCGTGACCAGGTACTTGTCCATTCGAAACCCGCTCACGCTTGCCGGATCGGCTTCGGACGTCTGCTCGTCGCTGGTGTCCGGGTAGGTCCGGTAGTACGTCCCACCGGGAACCTCGAGGCTCGTGCAGCAGCTCTCGCTGCTCGCCCCGCAGTTGCTCATACCCGGGCCCCCTCCGGCCGGACAGCTCGTCCCCGTGGTCGTCGAACCGGCACAGGCGCCGGCTGTGCACGTGCTCGTGGCGCAAGTCCACGGAGGGCTCCATTGTCCATTCGCCCCGCACGTCTGGACGCTCGTTGCGCTCGAACACTGCTGCGTCCCGGGCGTGCAGGCGCCTGCGCTACTCGACGAGGCGGAGGAGCTCGAGGAGCTGGAGGTGGAGGAGCTGGAGCTGCTTGCGCTCGATGAGCCACCGCCCGACGAGCTGCTGTCGCTCGAGCCCGCGCCATCGGGCCCGGAGTCGGAGCTGCTGCTCGCTCCGGACTCGCTGCTACCGGAGCCCGAGCTGCCGATGCTCGAACCGGAATCGCTTACAGGCTCAAGGCTCGAGGCATTCGATCCTGAGCTGCCGCTCCCGCTGTCCGGAGAGAGCGTGCCGGGCTTGAGCCCCAGCACGGCGTCGCACCCGGCGAGACCCACCGCGATAACCGCCCACCCTTGCCGTCGATTCACCGCGCTGGGCGGATGCTACGCCGCAACTCGAGCGAGGGGAAACCTCGAGGACACAGCAAGGCGTCCAGCGTCCTCGCGGTGGCGGTTCAACCGGACGCGGCCGTAGTCGCGCCTCACCTCACACCTCAGTATCCGATCGACCGCGTGACGCCTCACCGTGCGTCGCGACGGGCCTGGGACCGGCGATTCCGAGACCCCACGTGAGCGTGCAGCCGTATCGCCTGCGAGCGCCCCATCTGCGCCCGGTTGCGCGTGGAGTCGAGCGCTCGAGATTTCGCCCCAAGGGGCGCGGTCTCACGCGCTTCGACCAATCGGGCTGCACTCGATCGCGACGTCGGACGAGCGGAGCGGACGGTCGCGGGCTCCGCGGCGGCCGCCTCGAAGCGCTTGAGGACCTCGTCGAAGAGCTTTGCCTTTTGCACGGTGCGCCGGTTCGTGGTGGAAGGACGTTTGCGGCGTGGTGACGACTTTTCCCGCGCCTCACGCGCCTGTCGGGCCGCGAGATCGCGAAACTTGTTCCGAAGGCCACGCGCCCGCGCAATGTGCGATCGCAGCGTCCCGGCGGGCAAATCGCCGAGGTTCTTCGCGCGGGATGCGGTGATGAGGTCGAGCTCGCGTTGGGTGCACAACTGGATGGCCTGGCGCATGTCGAGATTCATGTGCTTTTCGCGCCGCAGGAGGCGTGCCATGCCAAATCATTGCCATGGCAACGATCTCGCCGCCCTCGGGCGCCCGCCGCGCAGAAAGCGCCACGGGCACACGGCGTGCGTACCTTCCGATGGGTTCGCCACATTTCCCATTTGCCGGTCTTGCTGCGCGTTCCCAGGCTCCAGCGCAAAAGGTGTCGCCATGAACAATCCGCATCGAATCCGACTCGTCCTCGCCGACGTCGATGGAACGCTCGTGCGACCGGACAAGACCCTCACGGAACGCTCCAGGGCTGCGGTGTACAAGCTTGCCGATGAGCACATCGCCTTTGCCATCACCAGCGGCCGACCTCCCCGCGGATTGACGATGCTGGTCGAGCCGCTTCGGCTCGAGACGCCGATCGCCGCGTTCAACGGGGCAATGATGGTGAGCCCCGAGATGACTCCGATCGACATCAAGACAATCCCCTCGGATATCGTGATCCCGGTCGTGCATCACTTGATCGAGCGAGGCCTCGACGTCTGGATTTATCAGCACACCGACTGGTTTCTGCGCGATCTGGCCGCGCCTCACGCCGATCGCGAGCAGCGCAACGTCCGGTTCACGCCCACCGTCACCCAGGATCTCGACGGCCACGCCGAGGGCGCCGTCAAGATCGTAGGCGTCAGCGACGACCGCCCTCTCGTCGCCGCTTGCGAGAAGGAGCTGCGTGAGCAATACGGGGATCGCGTCTCGGCGGCGCGCTCGCAACCGTACTACCTGGACGTCACGCATCCCGACGCGAACAAGGGGGCGGTGGTCCGGCGCCTGTCGGTCGACTTGGGCGTTCCACGCGACGCCATCGCGACCCTGGGGGACATGGACAACGACATCGAGATGTTCATCGAGAGCGGCCTGAGCATTGCGATGGGGCAGGCCAGCGAGGACGTGCGGCGTGCGGCGCGGCGGGTGACGCAATCGAACGCGCAAGAGGGGTTCGCGGAAGCCATCGAGCGATTTGTCCTCGCCGACGCTCCCTGAGCGGTCAATCGGGCCAGGTCCAGTCGGAGATTTCGAGGCGATCCGTTCCGTTCTCGTGCGCGTAGCGCATGTTGTCGATGATCGCGTTGCGCATCTCCTCCTTGAGATGGCCAGCCTTCGCTTGCAGCTTCGGGACGCGATCGATGACATCGATGACGAGATGGAAACGAGACGTCTCGTTGAGCATGGCCAGCTCGAACGGCGTGTTGATGTTGCCCTTCTCCTTGTACCCGCGCACGTGCAAGTTCGCATGGTTCTTGAACCGATACGCGAGCTTGTGAATGAGCCAGGGGTATCCGTGGAAGTTAAAGATGATCGGTTTGTCCGTCGTGAACAGGCCGTCGAACTCGCGCTCGGTCGACCCGTGCGGATGCTCGGAGGCGGGCTGCAGCTTGAAGAGGTCGACGACGTTGACGAAGCGGACTTTGAGATCGGGCGTTCGCTGTCGCAAGATGGAGGCGGCTGCCAGGGCCTCCATCGTGGCCACATCGCCACAGGACGCCAGGACGACGTCGGGCTCGTCGCCCGCGTCGGTGCTCGCCCTCCTCCAGATGCTGGCGCCCTTGGTGCAGTGGACGATGGCCTCATCCATCGTCATGAACTGCAGGTGCTTCTGCTTGTCGGCAACGATGATGTTGATGCAGTCGGTGGCTCGCAAGCAGTGGTCGGCGACGGCCAGCAGGGTGTTGGCGTCCGGTGGCAGGTAGATGCGAGTGACGGTCCCGGACTTGTTGGTGACGACGTCGATGAATCCGGGATCCTGGTGCGAGAATCCGTTGTGGTCCTGGCGCCATACCGTGGACGAGAGCAGGATGTTCTCCGAGGAAATGGGGGCCCGCCACCCTACGTGGTTTTTGCTGATGTCCACCCACTTGGCGTGCTGGTTGAACATCGAATCGACGACGTGAGCGAAGGCCTCGTACGTGTGAAACAGGCCGTGGCGGCCCGTCAGGATGTACCCCTCGAGCCAGCCGAGCAATGTGTGCTCGGAGAGCATCTCCATGACCCGACCGTCTCGAGACAGCTCCCCCCCGTCGGCGTCCTCGGGCAAGAGGTCCGCCATCCACGTCTTCTTGCTGACCGCGTAGACGGCCTGGAGTCGATTGGAGGCCGTCTCGTCGGGGCCCAAGAGCCGGAAGGCCGTCGGGTTGTTGCGCATCACATCGCGCAGGAACTCGCCCAGGGGTTTGGTGTTTTCGTACTGGGTCGTGCCGCGCGCGGGAACCGCCACCGCGTAGGCGCGAAAGTCGGGCAGCTTCAGTTCTCTGCGGAGCAGCCCGCCGTTCGCGTGCGGGTTGGACCCCATCCGCCGCGGCCCTTTCGGTGAAAGCGCCCGGAGCTCGGGCACCAGCCTTCCGTCAGCGTCGAACAGCTCGTCGGGTCGATAGCTTTTCATCCATTCTTCGAGGGCCTTCAAGTGCGACGGGTTCTCTTGGATGCCGGCGAACGGCACCTGGTGAGATCGCCAGAACCCTTCCAGCTTGTGCCCATCCATCTCCTTCGGTCCGGTCCACCCCTTGGGCGCGCGCAGGACGATCATGGGCCAGCGCGGACGCACCGGCTCGTTCGATTGCCTGCATCGTTGCTGGACGTTTCGAATGTCCGCGACGGCGCGCTCCATCGCTTCCGCCATTTTCTGGTGCATGTCCGTCGGGTCGCTTCCTTCGACGAAATAGGGCTTGTAACCGTAGCCCACGAACAGGGCTTCGAGCTCTTCGTGGCTGACGCGCGCGAGGATCGTGGGGTTGGCGATCTTGTACCCGTTGAGACTCAGAATCGGCAGCACAGCGCCGTCGCGGACCGGGTTGACGAACTTGTTGGAGTGCCAGGCCGTCGCCAGGGGTCCCGTCTCGGCTTCGCCGTCGCCGACGACGCAGGCGACGATGAGATCGGGGTTGTCGAACGCCGCTCCGTAGGCGTGAGAAAGGCTGTAGCCGAGCTCCCCCCCTTCGTGGATGGACCCAGGAGTTTCCGGCGTGACGTGACTGCCGATGTGACCGGGGAAAGAGAACTGCTTGAAGAGCCTTCGCATCCCGTCCTCGTCCTCGGTCACGTTCGGATAGATCTCCGAGTACGTGCCATCCAGGTAAACGGGCCCGAGGGCGCCCGGCGCGCCGTGGCCCGGACCGGCGACGAAGATCACGTCGAGGTCGTATTTCACGATCATCCGGTTCAGGTGAACCCACACGAAAGACAGCGCCGGGCTCGCGCCCCAGTGGCCGAGCAGTCGGTGCTTCACGTCCCGCGTCTCGAGAGGCCTGCGAAGAAGCGGGTTGTCCTTGAGGTAAATCATCCCTACCGAGAGGTAATTGCACGCGCGCCAGTACGAATTCATAAGCTCCAGCTCTTTGGCCGCGAGCGGTCGGGTGGCGGCGTGTTCTTTGTCAGCGGAGGGGGCTTTTCCCGCGTGCTCTTTCGCGGACACCGCGGGTGCCTTGGCATGAATCGCGTTGGATTCCCTGGTCGTACCTTGGTGTGTCACGGCGTTGCTCCCGTTGCGATTGAGTTTGTGTTGCGGAGCCATCGCCGGCGCCGCTCGGGGAGCGACTCCATCATTTTTCATGCCGCTGCGATGGACCCGAGGTGGTGCGGACTTCGGAGGTGCGCGGATCACAGCCGTTGGGGCACTCCGACACCGCTCTGTACCGCTCTGTCGCCGAGCATCACGGCAGCTCGAAGCGCCTCACGCACCCGCTGCGGCACCTGGATGCCTCACGCCACGTCCGAGGATCGATCCTTTTCCGGTCTTGCTCGGAGGACGCGACAATGGACGCAGCAGGAAACGGCTCGCAGAGCGGAGGTCGTCGTCTGGTCGACGCGTGAGCCGTTCGGGCATGGCCGCGCCCGGCTGGCATGCGACCTGCCCATTTCATGGACATCGGCAAGGTCTCATAGACATCGACAGGGTCGGCGATGAAACCGCACGCGCGGCAGCTTCTTCTCATGCTCATCCTGGCCGCGGCGCTGCCCTGCGTGCTGAGCTGCAACAGACCGTCGCAAGACGTCACGCTGCAGGGCTCCGGCGCGACCTTTCCGGCGCCGCTCTACAAGCGCTGGTTCATACTACCAGGAGCATCCGAACGTGCGCGTCAACTACTCGCCCATCGGCAGCGGGGCGGGCATCCGGCAATTCACCTCGGGGTTGACGACCTTTGGTGCAAGCGACGCCGGCATGACGAGCAAGGAGATCGCCAAGCTACCGAAGGAATACGGCGGCGTCGTCCTGCTGCCGATGACGGCGGGTGAGATCGCGCTTTCGTACAACTTGCCTCTGGGTTCTCCCATCCGCCTCTCGCGCGCCGCGTACGTCAGGATTTTCCTGCGCGAGATCACCCGCTGGAACGATCCCGAGATCGCGAAATACAACCCAGGGGTGGAGCTCCCGGATGTGAAGATCACCGTTGTCAGCCGCGCGGATAGCAGCGGGACGACCTATGCATTCACGACGCACATGGCGGCGGTCGCGAAGGCGGTCGGCATCGACTGGACCCCTGGCGTCGACAAGTCGGTTCCGTGGAAGGAATCGATCGCAGCCCAGGGCAACGACGGTGTCGCCGCTCTCATCCAGCTCACCCCGGGAGCCATCGGATACGTCGAGTTCGGGTATGCGTCGCTCGCGAATCTGAAAATGGCGGCGCTCGAGAACCATTCGCATCAGTTCATCCTTCCCGACTCCGACGGCAGGTCGGGAGAGCGCGCGCTCGAGGGCGCCACGATTCCGCGCGACCTCCAGATCCGTGTTCCGGATCCGGAGACGAGCGGGGCATACCCGATCGTCACCTACACCTGGGTCCTCGGCCGTCGGCACTACGACGACCCGCGCGAGGCCACGACGCTCCAGACGGTGCTTCTCGACTGCCTGACGGATCGAAAGCAAGAAGTCGCCCGGGAGCTCGGCTACGTGAAGTTGCCCGAGGCGGTCATCGATCGGGTGCGTGCCGAGATCCGGACCCTGGTCGCCACGAGGTGAAACCGTGACCGCGATCGAATCCACATCCCCGCGCGAAGTCATCCAGCCCGGAGACGTCGGCAGGGCACCGAGCGCTCGAGAGGTCACGATCGACCGGTGGTTTCGGTGGGCCACGCGCATCCTCGCCGGATTTTCGGCGCTGCTGGTCGTGCTGGTCGTGCTCCTCGTCGCCAAGCAGGCATGGCCTGCGATCGAGAAGTTCGGCCCCGGCTTCGTCACATCCACCAAGTGGGATGCGGGCAAGAACCAGTTCGGGATCTTGCCCGAAATCTTCGGCACGGTGGTGAGCTCGATCACCGGTGTCGCGCTCGCGGCGGTGTTCGGCGTGGCCGTGGCGGTCTTCCTGACCGAGGAGTTCATTCCACGCTGGCTGGAGAACGTCCTGAAGAACGTGATCACCCTGCTCGCGGCCATTCCCAGCGTCGTCTACGGCCTGTGGGGCATCTTCGTGGTCATTCCCGCGATCCGGCCCGCCTGCAACTGGCTTCACGAGCGTCTCGGGTGGATCCCCGCCTTCAGCACGCCGCTCGTCAGCGTTGGCATGGCGCCCGCGGCGCTCGTACTGGCCATCATGATCCTGCCGACCGTCGCGGCCATCTCACGCGACGCGATAGCGGCCGTCGACCCGCTCGTACGCCAGGCCGCCATCGGGATGGGAGCGACGCCATGGGAGACGATCCTCGGGGTCACGCTGCCCATGTCCAAGCGGGGCATCTACGGCTCGATCGTGCTGGGCCTCGGGCGAGCGCTCGGCGAGACGATGGCTCTGGCGATGCTCGTCGGGAACGTGAACATCATGAGCCCGTCGTTCTTTTCGCCGGCGGATACTCTGGCGGCGCTTCTCGCGAACAAGTTTCCGGAGGCCGCATCGCATCTCGACCTCGGGGCATTGATGTACGCCGCGCTGGTGCTTCTGCTGCTCACGCTGGTCGTGAACATCGTCGGAGAGCTCATCATGCGGAAAGACATCGCCGGCGGCTCCGGTATGCGGAAAGACATCGCCGGCGGCTCTGGTCGCAACCGCGGCCCGAAGAGGCTGGGAACGCTGTCACGACGACACGACGAGGAGGTGCTCGAGTGACTGCCCACGTCCAGCCGACCCCGATCCTCGGCCCTGCTGCGGAGCCGCAGGAGATCGATCTCGCAGAGCTCGATCACTCGCTTCGTCGGCCTCGCACGCTCTTCAGCTACTGCCTGAGCGTCCTGTGCTCGATCTTGGCGCTCGTGGCGGCGGTTCCCCTGGTCTCCGTGCTTCTGATGCTCGTCGTCCGGGGAGGCAAGCGTCTGAACCTGGCGCTCTTGACGCAGCTTCCGCCGGCGGCCGGGATGGTGGGTGGCGGCATCGGCAACGCGATCGTCGGTACGCTGCTGGTGATCTTCGTCGGCGGAGTGCTCAGCATCGTCATTGGTGTCTTCGCGGGGGTGTACCTGGCCGAGATCAACCGGGAGGGCGCGCTCGGAGGGCTCGTCCGCTTCTGCGCCAGGCTGCTTACCGGGCTGCCGTCCATTTTGGCCGGCGTCTTCGCGTACACCACCGTCGTTCTCTGGACGGGGCGGTTCTCGCCCTTGGCCGGTGGCATCGCCCTTTCGCTGCTGATGCTCCCCACCATCATCCTGACGACGGAGGAATCCGTCCGCTCGGTGGGCGCGGAAATGCGCGAGGCCGCCATCGGTATGGGAGCCACACAGACCCAGATGATCTGGCAGATCCTCCTCCCCACGGCGCTGCCCGGCATCCTCACGGGCATCCTCCTCGCGCTGGCGCGCGGTGCGGGCGAGACCGCACCGCTGCTCTTCACGCTGACTTTCAGTGACTTCTGGCTCAAGGGCCACTTGATGGAACCGACCGCCTCGCTCGCGGTTTTGATTTACAATTTTTCGAAGTCGCCTTTCCAAAATCAAAAAGAGATTGCCTGGGCCGCGTCCCTCGTGCTGGTGCTCATCGTGCTGGCGCTGACACTTGGCGGCCAGGCTCTCTCGCTACGCGCGCGCAGAATGATGGGAGCTCCACGATGACCAGCCGCAGTATCATGGGAACCGAATCCGCGACGAAGCCGGAAGGCCCGAAACCGGAAGCCGCGTGCTCCACCCTTCGCAGCGGGACGGCCGACGGCAGCATCTTCGATCTCGATCTGCAGGGGCTCTACTACGGAAAGTTCAAGGCGGTGCGTGACGTGGGGATGGCCATCGAACGAAGAACGATCACCGCGCTCATCGGCCCCTCGGGCTGCGGCAAGAGCACCGTGCTCCGGAGCCTCAATCGGATGAACGATCTCCAGCGCGGTTTCCGCTTGCAGGGTCGGGTGCGCTTTCGCGGCAAGGACATCTATGCAAAAGCGGTCGACCCCGTTGCCGTGCGCCGCGCCATCGGCATGGTCTTCCAGAAGCCGAATCCGTTCGCGATGACGATCTATCGCAACGTGGCTTACGGGCTGCGGCTGCAGCGCGTCCGAGGTGACCAGGACGAACGGGTGGAGCAGGCGTTGCGCGGCGCGGCCCTCTGGGACGAGGTCAAGGACAAGCTGCACTCGAGCGCGCTCGCACTCTCGGGCGGCCAGCAGCAACGCCTGTGCATCGCCCGGTCGATCGTCACGGAACCCGAGGTGTTGCTGATGGACGAGCCGTGCGCCTCCATCGATCCGATCGGCACCCGCAAGATCGAGGAGCTGATGCGCGAGCTCAAGCACCGGTTCACGATCGCGATCGTCACGCACAACCTGCAGCAAGCAAAGAGGGTCGCCGACAAGACCGCCGTCTTTTTCGTCGACGTGACCAACGGGTCGCGGACCGGATACCTCGTCGAGTTCGGAGATACGCGACAGGTCTTCGAGGATCCGAAGGAGCGCACGACGCAGGAATACGTCAGCGGCGAATTCAGTTGATCCGCCGCGAATTCGGTTGGTCCGCGGCGAACTCGGTTGATCCGCGTCGAATTCAGTTGAAAAGACGAGCACTGTCAGGGCAGGACGCCGACGTATCCAATCCCGATGCCGTGCGACGTCGGCACGACGCCCAGGCCGGGGCGGGTGTGCGTGGGGCCGATCCACGTGAGCCATGCGGCCGTCGCGGCTGCGACCAGACCCGCACCCAGACTCACGTCGCCGACGATCATGCGCGCGTGCATCGAATCGAGACCGGCCCCCGAGCAGGACGGCCCGCACGCGGCCTTCGTATTCCCTTCCTGGAGGTACGCGGGTACGCCGACAGCGGCAAACGTCGCAATGCCGGCGCCACCTATCGCAAACAGGCTGACGCGCAGCGCAAGCGGGGTGTCGTCGTCCGGGCGGGCCGAGCCCGAGGCCGACGCGGGGGGCGGTGCCGGCTCCTGCCCGGACTGCGCGATCTCGGCGTCCGCACGCTTGGGGCCGTCCGCTGCCGCCGTACGCGCGGACGTGATGGCGAGCGCCGCGACGAGCACCGCGGACTGACCCTCGAATCGAGTCATGGCGAACCCCCTACACAGCAGTACGGGCGCGAGCGAGGCCACTTAAGAGTGCGCAGTCAGCTCGACAGGGGGCTCGGAATGGATGGGCCGCTCGGCATGGGCGGCCAGCTCGGCGTGAGTGGGAGCCTGGCGCGTGCAAGCACTGTCCTGCCCGGATGTGGGCCTATGCATGGACCGGGGGCTTTCGCACGGTCCAGGGCCTTGCAGCCTCGAGCTGCGCCGCGAGACGGAATAGCGTGGCCTCGTCCCCGAAGCGCGCGGCGAACTGGACGCCCACCGGCAAGCCTTGTCCGTTCCAGTGCAGAGGGACGTTCATCGCCGGGTAGCCGGTCTGATTGAACATCATCGTGTTCGGAGTTCGCTCGAGGTTCTTCGCGCCGAGGTCCGCCAGGACCCGATCGAGCAGGCCTTTGGCGGGAAAGACCCGCAGCGCCGCCAGTCCGAGCCTCTCTGCAGGCTTCAGTGCGAGCTCGCCGATTTTCGCGGGCAGATCCGCAAGGGTCGCGCAGAGGAACAGATCGTACGTCCCGAAGAACGCCGCCAGCCTACGCCCGAGCTGCATCGAAGTCGCCCGGGAGCGCTCGAGGTCGAGGGCTGTCAGCTTTCGCCCGATCTGCCCCAGCAGCCACGTGGACGCCTCGAACCCCCGAGGCGTTGCGCGGCGGCCGGCCAGGCGTGCCGCTTCGTCGATCGCCGCGGCCGTGCTGGTGGCGACCTGGACGAAATAGGCGGCGACCGCCTCGTCGCGGTCGAACGACGGTGCGGCCTCGACGACCTCGTGCCCCAGCTCGGTCAGAACCTTTGCCGCCGATTCCACCGCATCGACGCAGTCGGCGTGGATGGTCTTTCCGTAGAGCGATCCCTTCGAGAAGGCGATGCGCAGCCTGCCGGCGGGCGCACCGACTTCCTCCAGGTAGGGCCGGGCAGGAGGTCGCACCTCGTACGGTGCGCCGGGCTCCGGGCCCTGCGTGGCATCGAGCATCGCGGCGCAGTCGCGCACCGACCGGGTGAGGACGCCAGGCTGTACGTAGCCGCCCCAGAGCTCTCCGTGGTCCGGCCCGACGGGGTTGCGTCCGCGAGTCGTCTTCAGCCCGAACAGCGCACACGCCGAGGCGGGGACGCGAATCGATCCTCCGCCGTCGCCTCCGTGCCCCATGGGCACCGCGCGCGACGCCACCAGCGCGGCGGTCCCTCCGCTCGAGCCCCCGGGGGTCCGGCCGATGTCCCAGGGGTTGCACGTCGCGCCCCGGAGCTCGGGCTCCGTGACGCCGAGGATTCCGAATTCCGGCGCGTTCGTCTTGGCGACGATGATGACGCCCGTCCGCTTGATGCGCGCGACGATCTCCGCGTCGTGCTCGGGCACGTAGCGCTCCAGATGCCGCGAGGACATCGTGTAGGGCTCTCCCGCAAGCGCCCCGTCGAGGTCCTTGAGCACGAACGGCACGCCTCGGAAGGGCCCCTCGGGCAGCTTCCGCGCGTCGTCTGCCGACGCGCGCGCCTTCTCGTACATCCGATGAACGATTGCGTTGAGTGCCGGGTTGACGCGCTCGATCGCGGCAATCGCGGCATCGATGAGCTCGCGCGGGCCGATCGCGCCCGTCCGGAGGCGCTCGGCGAGCCCGATGGCGTCGATGTCCGCATAGTTGTCCATGGCTCCGGCGGCTCGCGCAGACGGTGGCGAGGGGCCCGCCACCATGTCCGCATCGTGCCACGGTTCGCTCCGAGCGTCTCCCCGACTCTCCCGCCTTGCGGCCCGATGGCTGTTCGGCGATCACCTTGGCGTGCTCCGCTACCCACGCGTGTACGGATGGGTCTTGGCCCTTTCGATCCTGCTCTCGATGCCGGCCCTTTTCGCCGACTTTTTTTGCGACGATGGGCCGCTCGTGCTCCAGCTGGAGGGGGCGGCGCCAGCGCCCGTTCCAGGACCGTTCGGTCTTTACACGTTTACCTCGGGCGCCGACTTTCGGGCTCGATTCGTCGACCATGGCGACTTTCCCTGGTGGACGGCGAGCGACCTGCGTCTCGCCCTTTTCCGCCCTCTTTCGAGCGCCCTCTTTGCGCTCGACCACGCGGCCGCAGGTCGCCATCCTCTCGCTTATCACCTGCACTCGATGGTGTGGTACGGCGTCGCCGTCCTCGCGGCGGCCCGGCTGTTTCGGCGCCTTTTGCCCGAGCGTGAAGCGGCCCTGGCGTCGCTGCTCTTCGCCGTGGCGCCGGCGCACTGGATGGTTGCCGCCTGGCCGTCGGCGCGGCACATCGCCATCTCGGGGACCTTTGCTCTGCTGGCAATCGACCTGCATCTTCGATGGCGCGCCTCTGGCGATGAACGTGCGCGCTGGGGAGCGCTGGCTCTCGCAACCGCGGCGCTGCTCGGCGGTGAGACGGGGCTCACGGCGTTTGCCTACGTCGGGTCGTACGAGCTTTTCGGGCGCCCGGAGGCTTTGCGAGCGCGCCTACGCGCACTCGCCCCGTGGGGTCTGCTGGCGCTCGGTTACGCCGGCGTGTATCGCGCGTTTGGCTACGGCGTCGAGGGGTCGGGCGGGTACATCGACCCGACGACCAACCCGGGGAGGTACCTGGCCGCCATGCCAGTCCGTCTTGCGGTCTACGCGAACGCAGCCCTTTTGAGCGTCACCGCGGAGCTGTCGACCATCGTCCCCCGGGCGGTTCCCGTCCTCGCGGTCGTCGGAGTGCTGGCCGCGGGGGGGCTCGCCCTCCTCGTGCGTCGCTCGTGGGCTCGTCTCGACGAGGCAACCAGAAGGACACTTCGGTGGATTCTGCCCGGCGCGCTCCTCGCCATTCTTCCCGGCCTCGCCAGCATCCCGGGGGATCGTGTTCTCTTCGGTCCCAATGTCGGTGTCCTCGCGGCGATCGCCGTGGCGATCTGCAACGCCTGGCCGCGAGGCTCGACCTCGGCTCTGCGCGCCATACCGGCCAGAGCCGCCGTTGTCCTCTTCGCCTTCGCTCACGTCGTGCTCGGCCCTCTGCATTTCGCGAACGGCGCGGCGACGCTCGCGGTCGGTTCCCACGCCGCCATGGCCGCCGCCGCCGGCGTACAGATCCCCCCGGTCCCGGGAGTGCGTGTCTTCGGGATCGGCCTTTCGGACCCGATGGTGGGCATGTACCTCGGGCCTTACCTCCTGCTCGCGCCGCGCGCCGACCCTCCACCGACCGAGGCGCACGTGCTCACGATGACGCCGCACGATGAACGGATCCGCCGCGTGGACGACCGGACGCTCGAGATCGCGATCGATGGGGGCACGCTGCTCGAGACCGCCTTCGAGACGGTCTTTCGGTCGACGAGCGAGCCTCTCCGGAGCGGCGACGTCGTGCGCTTGAAGCCCTTCTCCGTGCGCATCCTCGACGACATCGGTGGCTTGCCGACGCGCATCGCGGTCTCCTTCGACCGTTCGCTCGACGACCCGTCGATTGCCTTTCTCGTGTGGCAGAATCGGGCCCTCCGCGCGCTCTCTCTGCCGCCGTCCGGGCGCGAGGTCTTGCTTCGGCACGAGCGCGGGCCGCTCGGTCTTTAATGTACGGCCGATGACAACGCTCGCAGGAGAGCATAGCGTCGCGAGCCCGACAATCACCCATGAGATCCGACGGAGATCACGACGAATGACTCGTTATCGGGTGGCGGGCACTCTGATACTCGTCGTCGTGACGGCCGAATCCTCGTCGAACGCCCAGGAGCTGGGGGCCATCGGTGGTCACACCGAATTCGGGGTGCTCCCGGTCTCCGGCGAATCCCTGTCCGTCGTGTTCGGCCTGGGTCTCGATGTCGCGCTCGCCCACGTCGACCGGTGGTACCTGGGAGCTGGTCCCTCGGGCCTGATCGCCGTGCAGACGAGTCAAACCGGGTGCGGCTCCCATTGCCCTCGAGGCCTCGGCGCGCTCGGCGCCAATGTCGAGGGGGGCGCCACGTTCGGATCATGGTTCCTCGGCGCCCGCGTGGCGCCGCTGGTGGGCTATTCGAATGGCTATCCGGGCCACGAAGTCGCGGTCTGGCTCCACCCGTCGCTCGTCGTGGGCTGGACCTCGGCGCAGCTCGCGATCGGCGCCTACTGCGGGTACTTGGCCGCAGTGCAGGGCGGGCCTTCCGGCTTCGACCCGGGCCTTCAATTTACCTCCTTCTTCTGATTCTTCGGCGCCCGCGGAACCTTCGCGGCCCCGCGATGTCGCTCCTCCGTGGCAATTGGGCGTACGGCCTCTCACGGCCCTGATCCGCTCGGTATGGCCGGACGAGCCCGGTCGCAGGGACCGGGCGACGCGGCGAGCGGCGTCGCGCCTTTTATCGCTCTCACCTACGCGATCACCTGGTTGATGCTGCTTCCGGCTGCTCTCGCGCAACGCGGGGTGCTCGCCGCCCCTCGGTCGTGGCTTACGCCTCTCGTCGTGGTCGGCTATCTCGCGCCCACGTCTGCCGCCGCGGTCCTCGCCGGGCTCGAGGGGCGCGGGGACGGCCTGCGCAACCTCGTTCGAGGGCTTGGCGTGTGGCGCGTCGGCGTGGCCTGGTATGTCGCGGCGCTGGCTTTGCCGGGCGCGGTCTTCGTCGTCACGAGAGCGGTGGTCGGCCTGGTGACGGGGGGCGATACGGGCCCGTGGCTGTACCCTCCCGACGCGCGACACGTCGCTGCGATGGTCGTCGTCCCGCTGACGGACCAGATCGGGTGGCGGGGTTTCGCGTTTCCCCGCGCAGAGATTCGCTACGGCACGCTCAGGGCCACTCTGGGCCTCGGCCTCGTGTGGGGCCTCTGGCATCTGACGAAGCAGGCGCTGGTCGGAGACGGCGCCCCGCTTCCGATCGCCGCGGTCCTGCTGGCGCTGTTCGTCTCGGGCAGCGTCGTCTTCACGTGGATCTACAGGCGAGCGCGCGACAGCCTCCTGCTCGTGGTCCTCGCGCAGGCCGGGTTCTACCTCGACAATCCCTCTCAAGCCTTGCCCGGGCACGCTGCGCCGCTGATCATCCAGGCGGCAGGGTATTGCCTGCTCGCTCTGGGCCTGCTCGCGGCGGATCGAAAGGTCTGGCGGGGTGACGCCGCGGGCCGAGATCCATTTCACGCGGCCGCGAGCTGAGCTCCACTTGCGGCGACGGCCGTCTGACTTTTGCTCCAGACCTCCGGCTGCATGTTGGGATCCAGCAAGCGACGCTCGGCTCCCGGCGCGAGGACCACGAGCTCGTCGCGATGATGAAAATCGAGCGGGCCGCCCTCGAGCAGGCGATACGTCGCCTCTCGTCCGGTGAAGGTCACCTCCAGCAGCGCTCCGCGCACCCGCAGGCGGAATCGAAGCTTCTGCCAGTGTGGTGGCATGGCCGGCTTGAAGGTGAGGTGCCCCGAATAGTCGCGCAGCCCGGCAAACCCGTAGACGACCGCCATCCAGGTTCCCCCGCACGAGGCGACGTGCATCCCGTCGCGGACGTTGTGGTGCAGGTCCGCCAGGTCGGTCGTCGCGCTGTCGACCAGGTACCTGTGAGCGACCGCCACCTCGCCGACCTCGCAGGCCGCGATCGACTGGATGCATTCGGAGAGCGACGAGTCGCCGGTCGTCAGCGGATCGTAGTACTCGAAGATGCGGCGCTTCTGTTCGTCGGTGAATTCGTTCCCGAGCAAGAACGCTGCGAGCATGACGTCCGCCTGCTTGATGACCTGGTGGCGGTAAATGTAGAGGGGATGGAAGTGCAGGAGCAGCGGATACATCTCGGGGGGTACCGTCGCGAAATCCCACGCCTGCTGCTCGAGAAAGCTCTCGTCCTGGAGGTGGACCCGGGCTTCGTCGTCGTAGGGCACGTACATCGCCGCCGCGGCGCGTCGCCATAGATCGATCTCCGCGGCTGCCAACCTGGTCGAGTTCGCAAGGTGATCGTACCGATCCGGATTCTCTCGCTGCAGTGTCTCCAGTGCGTCCACGGCGATCTGCATGTTCTTGCGTGCCATCAAGTTGGTGAATGCGTTGTTGTCGACCACCGTCGAGTACTCGTCCGGTCCGGTCACGCCGTTGATCACGAACTGACCGTGTTTCGAATCGGAGAAGAAGCCCAGGTCGGCCCAGAGCCGTGCGGTCTCCACCAAGATCTCGCCGCCGTAGTCCTCCATGAACGCCTTGTCACCGGTCAGCTCGACGTAACGCTGGAGAGCGAACGCAACGTCCGCATCGATATGGTACTGAGCCGTGCCGGCCGCGTAGTACGCCGAGGCCTCCTTGCCGTTGATGGTGCGCCATGCGAAGAGGGCTCCCCGCTGGCCCACCTCGTGGGCGCGCTCGCGGGCGTCGTCCAGCATGCGGTAGCGCTTCAGAAGCAGCGCGCGTGCGACGCGCGGCGACGTATACGTGAGAAACGGGACCACGTAGATCTCGGTATCCCAGAAGTAGTGCCCCTCGTAGCCCTCACCGGTAAGGCCCTTGGCGGGCAGGCCGTATCCTTCCACCCGTGCCGTCGCCTGCATCAGCTGAAAGATGCTGTAGCGCACGGCGAACTGCAGGCTCGGGCTGCCCACGAGCTCGACGTCCGCGCTGTGCCAAAAATTGCTGACGGCGCGTTCGTGCTCGTTGCGGACCGCATCGGCGCCCGTGCGGCGCGCCTGCGCGAGCGTCTGCTCCGTGCGAAAGCTCAGCTCCCTGCGCGATCGGCCGGACGAGTAGTGATAGGCCAGAAACTTCTCGAGTCGGATCCGCTGGCCAGGCTCGAGGCGCGCACTCAGCAGGTACCGGTAGATGTTGGGGTCCTGCTTCACCGAATGCTCGTATTCGGCCTCGACCACCGCGCGGTGGGCCATGCCGCAGGCGAGCGACTGGCCGCTTTGCCTCGTACGGAAGGTGCAGACGACTCCGTCGCCCGTGATTTCGCTCGACTCCAGGTCGAGGGCGCATTCATCGAGGCGGCGTCGCCGCGGGTCCATGGATTCGCCGGAGTTGCGCGCGGCTTCGGGAACGACGAGCTCCGACGATACCGTGAGCGATACGGCGCGGTCGAGCGGCTCGACCTCGTACGTCATACACACCAGGTGCCGATTGACCAGCGAGACCAGCCGCGTGGAGCGCACCCTGAGCCGTGAACCGTCCCCGAGCCTCCACACGAGCTCGCGCTCGAGGACGGCGCGATCGAGATGCAGCGTCCGCTGGAAGGACGCCATCTCGTCGCGCATGTCGATCTGGCTGTCGTCCGCGAACAGCCGGATGCGGGTCCCGTCGGGCGCGGGAACGATTGTCTGGCCAGTGCGTGCGAATCCGTAGGCGTCCTCTGGATGCCGGATGGGCCAGGTTTCGTGGAAGCCGTTGAGCAGCGTTGCGGGCCGGTAGTTGGGAAAGCCTTCCTCCATCGTTCCGCGCACTCCGAGGTAGCCGTTGGAGAGGGCCAGGATCGATTCGAGCTGTGGCGTCAGCTCCGCGGCGGGCCCCCGCAGGACGAGCTGCCAGGGCTGCTGAATCATCAACGTCTCCGCCGTCGCGATCTTCTGAGCTGTTTCCAAGATCTTGTGAAGCTTGGGGCCGTGTTTTCCGGGCATGAGCCCTGCCAGCAGCTCGAACAGGTCCGCGACCACGAGCTGGGCGCCCGCTTGTCGGAGCGCGGCTGCGTTGCCCCGCCGATCGACCCCGATGACGAGGCCGAAGCCCCCCTCGCGCCCGGCGCGTACTCCGGCCAGCGCGTCCTCGACGACCACTGCATTGGCTGGGGCGACGTCGAGCTGCCTTGCCGCCTCGAGGAACGGGTCGGGCGCGGGCTTGCCCCGCAGGCCCTTCTCGGCCACGACCTTGCCGTCGACGACCGTATCGAACAGGTCGCCGATGCCCGCGGCCGCGAGCACGGCACGGCAGTTTTGGCTCGCCGACACGACGGCCGTTTTGATGCCGCGCACGCGGGCCGCGCGAACCACCGCGACGGACCCGGGAAAGACCTCGACCGTGTCCGGCCGGATCAGGTCGACGGCCCTGCGATTCTTCAGATCCGCCAGCTGCTCGAGCGACTCCGCGCCGGGAACGTGGTCTGGGGCGTGCTCGGGCAGGTCGATGCTGCGCGACGCGAGAAAGGACCGGGCGCCGTCCAGGCGCGATCTGCCGTCGACGTAGAGGAGGTAGTCCTGTTGAGTGAACGGCTCGAAGTGTTTGCCCGTGCGCGCGCCCCACCGCTTGAGGAAGGCGTCGAAGGTCTCCTTCCAGGCCGCCTCGTGCACGCGGGCAGTCCCGGTCAGCACGCCGTCGAGGTCGAACAGGACGGCATCGTAGTGCGCGCCCGCGTCGCTCGCGCTCCCGGAAGTGGCATCCGCCCCGCTACTGCCCCAACGGTTATTGCTATTGCTCGACATGAGGGTCCTCCAAGACCGCGCGAATTTCCCTGCGACGTCTGCGCCATGGCGTTGCGGAGCGTCCGTCGTCGAGACCAGCCGCCGCCGCGGGACGACCGGCCGTGGGGAGCGTCGCAGTGCGGCGAGCGCGCCCCAGCTCTGGTTCGGCCGGCGTTCTCGCTAGTGTGCAGTGGCCGCCGGGCCGCGCATCTGCTCCACCTCGCGCTCCGTGCGGTGCACGGTGCTCAAGACCCGCAGACCGAACGCGAACAGCATCACGCCGTAGATGATCGCGTACACTCCGACGGTCCAGACGAGCGCGAAGGCTCCGGCGACCGGGCTGCCGAGGAGCAGGATGCCGAGGACGATCGATAGAGCTCCGGTGATGCCGAGCAGCCACCGCGACTCGTGGTCCCGCGAGTAAAATGGCCCGTCCGCGGAGGACGCGCCCACGAGCTCGAAGATTCCGACCGCGATCGCGCGGACGGCAACGAGAAGGACGAGCGCGAGCATCGTGAGCCCGGGGTATGCGAGCGCGACGATGCCGATCGCTATCGTTGCGAGACCCTCGAAAAGGTACCAGCCCCACCGCTGCCCACTTCTGCCCAGTCGTGCAGCGAGGGCGAAGTCGACGATTCCGTCGGCGAATGCGTAGATGGCGAACACGACCACGAACGCGGCGGCGGCGGCGCCGGGGCTCCGGAGCGCGATGGCTCCGAAGATGACGGCAAGGACGCCGCGTAACGCGAGGAGCCATCCCAGATGCTTCGGAGTGGACTCGATTGACCGAACCGCTTCAGCGCGAGCGTTCATGACAAACCTCTTGCTCTCGATTGGCCGGACCTCATGTTCGCGTCATTGCGCATGAGAGTCCCGGCACGTCATCGTCGGCCCCGAGAGGTGTGCATCGACGGTGCCAGCGGGGCTCAATCGACGGTGACGATGTCGCGGCGCTCTCTCTGGGGTCGTACTACATGTCCGCCAATGCGAAACGTGCTCTGGGGTTTGGCCGCACTTGCTCTCTCGTGCTCCGAACAGCGCTTCTCGTCGAATCCTCCACTCTTCGGCCCGGAGCCTGCCGTTTCGCTTTCGGTCGAGACTTCGGTCGAGACAGGCGATGCGGCCGTGGAACTTGCGGCGGCGGCCCGGCGCCCTTTGGAGTCGACCGATGGGGTCGAGCAGCCCGGTGGCGCTGCGGACGCGGGTCCGATCGCCGACGCCGGTGCCCTCGCTGGCCGGCGGGCGGCACGGCCCACCCATGCGCTGACGGTCGTCGCGTGCTCGCCGGACGTGCCGTCGTGTCCCCCCTCAGAGGCCGATGCGTCGGCGGAGAATAGCTATCGCGTCGTTTTCGGCTCGGGGCGCGGCGTTCTTCGATCGCGCGGACAGG
Source organism: Polyangiaceae bacterium (assembly GCA_035622655.1). Lineage (GTDB taxonomy): Bacteria > Myxococcota_A > Polyangia > Polyangiales > Polyangiaceae > Palsa-1150. The sequence goes on along the minus strand of DASPUY010000191.1, from coordinate 2,355 downwards.
CCGCGACGGACCTTTACAACGAGCTTCGAGACCGGACGGCGCTCGGCGAGCGTGTGGATGCGGAAGTCGTGCTCCGGGACGCGATCGGCAGCGCGCCGCGTGGCTCCGCGGCCCTGCGGTCTACGATCCGGCTCGACATCGCCAAGAACGATCCGCTGGCGCGAAGCGCGTTCGTCCTGCTCGATCTCGTCGACGATCGTGGTGAGGTGACCCTCGACGTGGTCCACTGGTCCGCAGTGAGCAATTGCACCGTGTCCTTGGGGGCGTCCGCGGGCGACGGCGGTTCGCCTCAGTGTTTGATCGCCGAGCCCGAACGCACGCATCGACCGAACAGTGCCCTCTCCTGGTAAGCGTGAGCGTGAACGAGGCGGAGAGGCACCGCTGGCCGTCGATGCCGTCGCGCTCCCGGGGAATCTCGTGCAACCGTCACTTCGACGGGGTGGGAGGCGCAACGTCCGCGAGCGCGTAGGAGCTCGTCGCGGCTCGCCGCAGGGCCTCCATCAGGTCCGGGTGCAGCACGCCATTCGTTCTCCTGTCCATGATCCCGAACTTCTCGCCTCCGCTGCCGCTGCCGCCGTTGTCCCAGTAGACGGGCAACATCCCTCGGTCGACGGCCGCCTTGGTGACGTACTCGACGTAGTAGCGCCGATATTCCTCGAAGCCTGCCTGGTACGTCGCCCCGTATTCGCCGAGAAGCACGGGAATGCCGCGATCGATGAAGTTCGACTTCAACTTGTCGAACTGGGCGACCACGAAGTCCTCCTGGCCCCAGTCGTCTCGGCCCGGGGAGGCGCGGCCCCAGGTCTGCGTCTTTCCGACGAGCGCGAACAGGTAGGGATCATAGTAGTGCACCGACAGGATGAGCCGGTTCGGTACGGGGTCGGCGGGCAACTTGAAGCCTTCGATCGTGGCATCGATGTTCGTGTTGTAGCCGGGAACGATCAGATGGCGCTTGCCGTTGTTGCCCCCGGAAGCCCGGACCACGTTCACGAACTGCTGGTCGAGGTCGTTGATGATGGCGTAGTGCCGCGGATCGGGCTTCCCGTACCCGTCGTGAACCTCGTTCATCGACTCGAAGAGCAGCTCTTCTCCGTAGTTCGCGAAGTGCTTGGCGATCTGACTCCAGACCGCCACGAACCGTGACCGGACGACCGCGTTGTTGTCCTCGGTCGTCTTTCCCTCCGCATCCTTGAGGGAGAGCCATTGCACCGCCTTGAATCCATCGGCGCCGTCATGATGCACGTTGATGATGCAGTAGAGCCCGGCGGAACGGCAGTAGCCGAGGACCTCGTCGACGTGCTCGAGCCAGCCCGAATCGACGGTATAAGCCGGTGCAGGCCCCATGTGCGGTGTCCAGGTGATCGGTATGCGGACGAGACCGAAGCCCGCTTTCGCCACCGCGCGGAAAAGATCCGGCGTTGGCATCGGGTTGCCCCATGCAGTCTCGCCATCCGGGACTTCGAGGCTGTTCCCCAAGTTCCATCCGAGACGGAGCTTGGCCAAAAGCTCCGAGGAAGTGTGGGTGAACTCACGGGGATGATCGGCGGGTGCCGCGGTCGTGCCAGGCTCCCCATTGGTAGCCGACCCCCGGAGTGCGGGCGGAGTCAGGCAGGCCGTCGCGAGAAGCGCGAAGAAGCAGAGGAGCAACAAGCTGGCCGCCGGCGGGCGACGAACGTCGAGACGTAGACTCGCTGCGAGGAGACGCACAGCCGCTCGTATAGATCGCGGACTTGAGATGCCACAAGTGCGGGTTCCTCGCGGAGTTGCAGTATCACTGGAAGACGAGAACGGAGGGCGTGTCCTCTGCGGTGGGCCTTGACTCACATCCTCAGGGCGCTCCGTGGGGCGTGGCCGTCGACAGCTCGGGAATCTACTGGACGAACACTTCCGAATCCGACGGCGGCGCCGGCGGTTCGGTCGTGATGCTTGCCCCGGGCAGCGGGACGCCTTTCACGCTCGCTTCCGCTCAGCCGGTCGCCTTCTCCATCTTCCTCACTCCGACCGCCATCTACTGGACCGACTACAGCGCCGACGCGGGCACCGTCATGAAACTTGCGAAGTAAGTTACTTCCGCCGCGACCCGAGAAACGTTCCTTCTTGCAGCTCTTCGAACGCTCGACGAAGCTGCTCCTGCGTGTTCATGACGATGGGCCCGTACCACGCGACGGGCTCCTTGAGCGGCTTTCCGGACACGAGCAGAAAGCGGATGCCGTCGTCTCCGGCCTGGACGACCACGTCGTCACCCCGGTCGAAGAGGATCAGGGATCGATTGCCGACGTCGGCGGGTGGCGCCGTCTCCGTCCACCAGCCCACGCCCTCCGTGGGCACCGTCAGCGGCTGCGACGCGTTGCAAAA
>DASPUY010000190.1:0-2039 GCA_035622655.1 Polyangiaceae bacterium | reverse complement strand
GTCTTCGGACGACTCCTGAAGGGCGAGGCGCTCCCTTACCCCGGCAAAGCCGTGCTCGTCGAGTTTGGACAGATGTTTCCTTCGCGCGCTCAGCACCGATTCTTCGATTTGCGCAAAGCGGGGCTCCGCCCGGTGCTGGCGCACCCCGAGCGGTATGAACCGGTGTGGCGCGACGATGCGTGCCTCGACCCGCTGCTCGACGCGGGAGCTCATTTGCTCCTCGACGTTTGCGCCTTGGTCGGCAAATACGGGCGGGCGCCTCAGCGCGCCGCCGAGAAATTGTTGGCCGAGGACGCTTACGAGGCCGCGTGCTCGGACGCGCATCGACCGGACGACGTCGACGTCGTCGAAAGAGCCATCGAAAGGCTCGAGTCGCTGGTCGGCGGCGACGAGGCACGTCGACTTCTGGCGCAGGGCCCGCAAGGCATCTTGAATGGCCCCGACAAGTAGACGTGTGGACGCGGCTCTGAGGGTTGGACGCGCGCGAGGCAGGTCGTCATGAAGGAACGCATCGGAGTGGTCGGGCTAGGGTACGTGGGTTTGCCGGTGGCTCTGGCATTTGCGCGGAAGTTCGAGCAGACGGTGGGCTTCGATGTGGATCGCGAGAAGGTCGACGAGCTGGTGCGCGGTCACGACCGCAATCACGAGCAGCCGGAGGAAGTGCTTCGCAAGACGACGCTGAAGATGACCAGTGACCCGGGCGAGCTGAAGGGCTGCACGTTCTTCGTGGTGGCGGTTCCGACGCCGGTGGACGACAACAACGTGCCGGACCTGCGGCTGGTGGAGCGGGCGAGCGAGACGGTAGGTCGGGCGCTGTCGCGCGGGGCGGTGGTGGTGTACGAGTCGACGGTGTACCCGGGGGTGACCGAAGACATCTGCGGTCCAATCCTGGAGCGCACCAGCGGCCTGAAGCGCTCGGTGGACTTTGCCCTGGGCTACTCGCCCGAGCGGATCAACCCGGGAGACAAGCAGCACACGCTCGAGAAAATCACCAAGGTGGTGAGCGGCGAAGATGCGCCGACGCTGGAGCGAGTGGCCAGCGCGTACGGGGCGATCGTCGACGCGGGCATCCACCGCGCGCCGAGCATCAAGGTGGCCGAGGCGGCGAAGGTGATCGAGAACACGCAGCGCGACCTGAACATCGCGCTGATGAACGAGCTGGCGATCATCTTCGATCGGATGGGAATCCGCACGTCGGACGTTCTGGCGGCGGCGGAGACGAAGTGGAACTTCTTGGGGTTTCGGCCGGGGCTGGTGGGCGGTCACTGCATCGGCGTGGACCCGTACTACCTGACGATGAAGGCCCAGCAGCTGGGCTACCAGCCCGAGGTGATCCTGGCCGGACGCCGGATCAACAGCAGCGTGGGGTCGTACGTGGCCCAGCGGCTGGTGCGCCTGCTCATCGACGCCGACCTGACGGTCAAGAACGCCCGGGTCGCGGTGCTGGGGCTGACGTTCAAGGAGGACTGCAACGACATCCGCAACAGCAAAGTGCCCGACATCCTGCGCGAGCTTCGCCGTTTCGGCATCGAGCCGATGGTGCACGATCCGGTCGCGAACGCGGCCGAAGCGATGCGCGAATACGCCGTCAAGCTGGCGCCCCTGGAGGAGCTGACCCAGCTCGACGCGCTCGTCGTCGCCGTCCGCCACAAGAAGTACCTGGAGATGGGCCAGCCTCGCCTGCTCTCGATGATTCGAGACGGCGGTGTCCTGATCGACGTCAAGAGCGCACTGTCTCCCGCCCACATGCAGCGGCGCATCCGCTACTGGAGCTTGTAGGATCGGCAGCACGCGACGCGCATGCTATACAGCGCCCAGTGGCACGTCGCGATCGCGTCATCGCTCTGTCGCCCGCGTCGCGAGGTCTTCTCCGCCGCCACGGCGGCAAGCTCGCCGCTTCCGCCGCCATCACGATCGGCATCGTGTACGCGGTCCACAAGGGAGGATTGAAGTTTCTCCCCGAGGGCGGTGATTTTCAGCGCGTGCGCTGGTGGACACTGGCGCTGTATCTCGCGACTTGGTGCGCGATGACCTGGTTT
>DASPUY010000189.1:0-14297 GCA_035622655.1 Polyangiaceae bacterium | reverse complement strand
ATGCAATTCTTCGAGCGCAAGGAAGTCAAAGACGTCTTGGCCTACCTCAAGCTTGCGCTCAACCCGGCCGACGAGATCAGCCTTCGTCGCATCGTCAACCACCCGCCGCGCGGCATCGGTGAATTGACGCTCGACCGGCTCGTGATGAGCGCGTACTCGCGCGGATGGTCGCTCTGGGAGGCGATCGAGCGCGCCGACGCTCTCGACGACATCAGCGCCGCAGCCCGGGACGGCTGCCGAGAGCTGTGGGGCGTCATCGCACGAGCCCGCGCCGATCTTCTCGCAGCGAAGCAGCGGCCGAGCGACGTCGCCCGCGCAATCGTTGAACAGGTGGGCCTCAAGGCAGCCATCGAGGCGGCGTGCGGTGGGTCCGCCAGCGCGGTCGCCAAACGCTGGGGCAACGTCGAAGGTGTCCTCGGCACTCTTGGCCGTCGCGAGGCCCGCGAGGGTCCCGGCACCGACGGCCTCAGCGCGTTCCTTCAGTTCTTGACCATGGATATCGACGTTGAGGGCGAAGATGCCGGCGACGTCGTGACTCTGTCGACCTTGCACGGAAGCAAGGGCCTCGAGTTCGACGTCGTCTTTCTCGTCGGCTGCGAAGAGGGCTACTTGCCGCACGCACGCACAATCGATCCGCGAGTGACCGACAGCGTCGGCGACTCCGCCACGGGCGATATCGAAGAGGAGCGGCGCCTCTTCTACGTCGGCGTGACACGCGCGCGCGAGCGTCTGTCGCTTTCCCGCGCAAAGACACGCGTCCTTCGCGGCAAAACCGTCCCCCGCACGCCGAGCCGGTTTTTACTCGACATTCCCGCTGAGCTGCTCGAGACGCTGGAAATCGCCGACGAAGCGCCCACGACCGCACACGAGGCAGCAGCGAGCGCTCGCGCCATTCTGGCCATGCTCCAAACCCAAACTCGCGGCCCGGCCCCGAAGGGCCGACCGTGAACTCGGTAGCCCGCAGCGGCACATTCAAGGTGCGGATCCCCGATGCCCTTCACCGGCGCGTCGTGATGGAGGCCGCCGACAGCGCCGTGTCGTCGAACCGCGCGGTGACGCTGGGCGGAGCACTATGTCTTGGCCGCCGCGAGGCCGCGACCTGGCTCGTGGGTTTCGAGGTTGTTGGGCCCCCCGCCGAGGGCCGGGAACACGTGGCTCGACCTCACCATGCTCGCGGCGGGCCCGCTGGCCGGCGCCGCCACGGCGGCGTGCTACAGGACACCCAGCAAATGAGCCGCATGGACCGCGATAGGCCGCCCCCGCCGACCAAGACGACCGAGCCACGGCCCGCGTGGATGAGGGACCCGGCCCTGCTGCCGCGGAAGCCGCCTCCCATACCCATGGCTCCCGACCGACGGCGACGAGACGACCCCGGGGCTTGAGTCGACTCGTGCCGCTTTCCCGAGGCCTCTACCCGCTCCGAAGCGGAGCTACTCGAGGCGCAGCGATCCCGTGACGTGGCGCCTTGAACTCGAGCCGAGGCTCGTCAAGGATATCAAGGATCTCGGAGTGAAAGGCTACACGCTGGGCAAGGTCAACGGCCACGGCGTGCACGGTCGTCGTTCCGCAGGCATTGCCGACGCGTCGAGCTCCCGATTCGAGATGCTCGTTTCGCCGGCGATCGCACAGGCGATCCTGCAGCGGATTGCGGAAAGCTACCGCGATCAGCCCGTGATCGCGTACCTTCACGAGGTCGAAGCCATCCCGGCCGACCGGTTCCGGTGAGCGCGCGCGCCTGTCGCGCAAAGGCGGCGGCTGCTACTTCGCTTCTTCGACGCGCGCCTCTCCGAGTAGTTTCCCTCGCTTCGCGTGGCTCGCCTGCCCACCTTTGCGACCGGCGGCGCGCGCCTCGTCGCTGGTGAATTCGTGCGCGGTTCCTGCGGCGTGGGCGGCCCTGCCTCCCTTGCGCGCGATCTCTCTGACGAGATTCCGGTCCATGGCTGCAAATCCTCGTGGCCGGCGTGCCGGTGCCGCATCCGCGGCTCGCGCCTTGGTGTCGGGTGTCAGGTCGCTCTCGTGCGTGAGTATTGCTGATGTCTCGATGTTCCAGGTGTTGTCTTGCATGACGGTACTGCTCCCTGGCGCACGAAGGCGCCGGGCGATTGAATTCATCCCAAGCTAAACATGCATTAAGCGGACGCAAGACTGCCGGCGGCAACCGGGCCTTCACTCTTTTGTCCTTTGCATCCACTCGCGACCGGCGGTCTATCCTGTCCAGGTCCCCGTGATGAAATTCTCGGCGAGTCGGGTCACCCTGCCGGCGGTGGCCGCCTGGGTCACCGGCAATCCCGTTGAAAGTGGACTCAGGTCGGCCGGTGGTGACAGCATCGCGAGCGGCCGCTCGATGCTGCGTCCGGATCAATGGTTCCCGCGCCACGGCTCAATCGATGTCACCGTCGGCCCGGCCCTCGAGCCCGAGGACGGCACCTGAGTGGAGGCGTTGCGCCTGCGTACGCCGGCCCGTCGGCGAGATTCTCGGCACTGCAGAGAACCCGACCTCGGAGATGCCTCCGACTTCGCGCACCTAGCGCGAGACCCTTATCTCCACGCGCCGATCCTTGGGCCAACCCTCTGGCTCGGCGCTCGCTTCGCTGGCGCCACCCGACTCGACGTCGATGCGGCTCCCGTCGATCCCGTGCGCCACGAGATACTCCTTGATGCGTTGGGCGCGCTCGAACCCGAGCTTCTCGTTGTAGGCAGGCGTTCCGCGTGGGTCCGTGCGTCCAATCAGCTTGATTCTCTTGCCCTTCAGAGGCCCTTCAGTCATGCAGTCCGCGAGTGTCTGCATCGAGGGTTGGTCCGCCTCACGCGTGACCGACGAGTCGAAGTTGAAGAACGGAACCGAGCCCGAGCAGGTCCTTAGCAGGGGGTCGGCCATCAGCAGATGGTAGGCGCCTTCTTCCTCGAGGCGCGGGGCTCCCCTTCCGAGATCGGGTAGCTGCGGCGCTTGCTGCACGCTCGTGAGCCCAACGTCCGGGCTCCGCGGCTCAGTCGTGTGACACCCCAAAGTACTGACACCGACAACAAGGACGGCCCAGAGAACACCCATAGTTCGGTCCATGGGACACACTCGAGCACGATCCGCGCCACGAGAGCATAGTGCCCCAGCGTCCCGACTCGTGATCTGCTCGCGCATTGGGCCCTGATCGTGCGAGAGTTCGGCGCGGCCTCTATGGTCCTCTGCGTTTGGCGAACGTGGACCCGCGGACGGCGCAGTCGCATTTCTCGAGCGCCCTCTCCCATTTCGGCGGTGCGGCGTTTAACCCGAACACGAAGCACCGGCAAGCGCTGCGGCGCTTTGCAAAAAGTGCACGGGTTAGAGCTTGCATCGACGGCCGGATGCCCGCGTGAGAGGGCCTTCCGCGGCGGCGACTGCTCGGCTCGTCGCCCGGCATGAAGGTCTCGCGCGGGCACGCCGAGCGCATCCCCCCCAATCGTCATGAGCCTTCGGACCTGCGAGTACGTTCCTCCCATGCCCATGCAAAACGAGGTGCTGCGTCGTCTGCGCGGGCTCCCATCCTGCTGGGAGCAACGTGTTGTCGAGAGCACGGTCGACAGTCTCAGAAAGCGAGCCGATGCTCTCGGCCGAGTGCTCGCCAAACACCGCCGCAAACGAGAGACCGACGATCTGCGGCGGCGGGTCTCTCTCCTCGATCGCGCCGACGAGCTGCACCGCCACGCCGCCGACGTCGAAACACTCGTAGGGCTCTACCGCGCCCTTCGCGTTTTCACGCACGAGCGCGAGCCCTTAGCCGCCGACTCATTCACACGGGCGCAAATCGGAGCAGAGGATGCTCCGTCCACGTGCCACGGTCCGGCGTTCCGACAGACGGCCGCGCTCCGCAATCGTGCGTTCCGCCTGGTGGCGGCCGCGATTGCGAAGTACGCCCGTGAGTTCGCTGGTTTTCCCCATCGTTGAACCGCACCCTTTTGGCGCAAGAGTCGCGCGGGAACGGCAAGTGGCGGCTGGCGAATGCGTTCCCGGGATAGGTGGTACTTATCGCCGATTTCCTGGAGCGTCAGCTCTTCACGAAGAATGAGAGACAGCCGGCGAGTGACCTTCCCATGGGTATCTCCGGTCGTGCGAGCAGTGCATTGGCGGCAGCAGCATGCCGAGCAGCAGCGACGCGGCCTCAGACCCAGAGCACGCAAGCGCACCGCGGAAAGGAAGGCGCGCGGAGAAGTCCGGTGCCTCGCACGCCCCCGAGCACGCAGCGACTTGCGGATGCCCCGTGGGCCTGATTGACGCAATCCGCCATCTTCACGACTGCGGCGCGAAGCACCGAAATCAAATCCGGCCACTACATCGCGACGCGGACGTCGTCGGTCGACCTTCATAGGTGTGGCGGTTGCTCGGCAGTCGGCAGTAGGTCGGCCCCGGTCCGGACCATCGGGACGAACGCGACAGGGCCGAGATCGTCGACGCGAAAGCCTCCTTCGGCCTTGCGATACCGAAGGAGCTCCTGCTCGAAAGGGGCTTGAGAAGCTGCACCGGTACGACCGTCTGCGCACTGCAATCCTGGCCGGCAATGCCCGGCCGGGGCGGACGGAAGCGCAGCCGGGCATTCCGTGGGTTCGCCGTCCCGTTCACGGAGTTTCGAGAATGTCCACCCGACGATCCATGGCCCACGACGCTTCGTCGACCCCGACGGCGTCACGCTTGCCGCGAGACCTTTGCGCGATTCGAGTGGACTCGACCCCGAGCTGCTCCAGGTACGCGGCAGCTCGTTCGGCGCGTCGCATCCCGAGGGCATCGTTGTAGGAGACCGTGCCTCGCGGGTCGGCTCGCCCGACCAGCTTCAGGTTCGAGCCCTTCATGGGACCGGTCGTGAAGCACTCGGCCACCTGTTTGAGAACCTCGAAGTCGGCCGGCAAGAGATCGCTCCTGTCGAAGTCGAACTTCGGCGCTTTGTCGATGGCGTCCACATCCATCTTGCAAGTCCGTAGTACGTCTTCCGACACCGCGATCGACGGACTGGCGGGTTTCACCTCCTCGACGGGAGCAGCCGGCGCGATCGGGCTTTGCGGCTGCGGCGCCGTGACGGCGAGCGGCCGCTGCGTCACCTGCCGCGCAGTCGCCCCGCTGCTGCGCGTGCCTCCCAGATCGAACCTCCCCTGCAGGCCCGCATAAATGAACGCTCCGGCCTCCGCCGACGACAGAGCGTGGCTGCCGGAATTGGACGCGTCTTGCCAAAAAAACAGGTTGAGATCGGCTCCGACGACCGGCCCGAGCGCAACACTTTCGGACACGCGCACGTCGTAGCCGATCTTGGCCGTGGCCAGATCGAAGCCGTGCCGCACGACCGTGACGCCGGACACGCCGCTCGGATCGTTCTCCCAGAGCAGCCGGTAGCCGGCTCCGAGTCGCAGCCACGGGTCGCCGCGAACGTTGGGGTCGAAGTGATAAGTTGCGCCGAGGTTTGCGGCGAGTCCACGGGCGGACGAGTTCTGCTCGCTGGTGAACTCCTGGTACTGGGCTTCGCCACCAAAGGACCAGAGCGGCGTGAGCCGGTAATCCACGTCCGCGCTCACGCCGAGACCCGCGCCCGCGACGCTGGGCAGGGAGCGCCCGGGCGCGGTCATTCCAAAGCCCTGCGTATAGCCGGTCCCCACTTTGAGCTCGAGCGCGTCGCTCGGCGCAGGCACGTGCTGCGTGAGGTATCCCTCCTGCTCCTGGGCACGAGCGACCGTGCCGAGCACGGAGACCAGGCCCAGAGCCCCCCCAAACACTGCAATGATGTGACGCATGATGCACCTCCAATCGAGTGCGTGCGATCGCGCGGCTGCGCGGTCAGCGCAGGTCGGATGTGCATCACGCATGCCCCGCAGCCGGGATGCACTTCGCGCCGCCGGGTGCAAAGCCTGCACACCCGTCGCGATGACCGTCATCGGCTCTGACCAGCACGCGATCGTGGTGATTCCAGCCGGCGCGCCGGGCGTTTTCACTTCGATGCGACGGCCGACAAGGGCGCCTGCGTGCGCGTCCCCCGTCGGGAGGGCAAAAGCTCGTCGCGGCGGGTCCATGCGTGCCCGCGCAGGGCGTGCGCTCGAGAGCCTCGAGAAGTGCTCCTCGCGGATCCCGAACATTGGCGTAGCCCTTGCTGTCTTCCAATGGCCACGCACCTTATTTCCGGAGGAATGCACCATGAATGTCGCCGACGTGATGACTCGCCACGTTCGAATCTGCGCCCTGGGCGACTCGCTCAACACGGCGGCGCAACTCATGTGGGAAAACGACTGTGGAGCCATCCCGGTCGTCGACAGCGAAGGGAAAGCCATCGCGATGATTACCGATCGCGACATCTGCATGGCGGCGTACACGCAGGGCCAGCTCCTGTGGAACATGCCAGTATCGAGCGCCGCCTCGCACGCGATCATCACGGTGCGGGAGGATGAAAGCCTCGATGCCGTCGAGATGCTGATGCAAAAGCATCAGATTCGCCGCATCCCGGTAGTGGACATCGGTGGAAAGCCGATCGGTGTCGTCTCGATGAATGACCTCGCACGACGAGCGCACATGGGCCATCACAAACACAACGGGCTCAGTGCGGAAGTGGTCGTCCGAACCCTCGCCGCCGTTTGCCAGCCGTCGCAGCGCCAAGCCCGTGCAGCGGAGTGAGGTGGCAGGCAAGCGCGGCCCACGAGAACTGCCTGCTAGGCAGGCCGGCGGACGATCGCCGGCGGCAACGGGATCGGAAGCGCGGCATCGGAGCCGACAAGGGTGACCAAAGATTCAGTCTTCCGCGGCGTTCGCCTTGTCTTGTCCCGTGGACGGCTCACGCATCTGCGCGAACGCCAATAGCCGCCCACCTTGCGGAAGAGATGGCTGCCAAATGCATGCAGGCTGTGCATCTAGGCGAAGGACTTGCACCTCATCTCGTGGGCGAATGGGGAAGAGATTGGAGGTTGGGCGCGGCTTGGTTTCTGCACCATCGTTCTTCATCGCAGGCGTGCCCGGCGGATCCGGGGCTCGAGAAGGGTGCCGATGAGGCCCGCGGGGTTCGACTCCCCCGCTTGCGGCTAGAGAGAGCCCGCCCATGCCGTACGCAAACAACGACGAGCTTCCGGTCACGCATTCGACGAGGGGTATGCGGAGGAAGCGACCCCTTTCCGCATCGCTTGGGCTGCCGTGAAGCGGCAGTACGAGAAGGTCGACGGCGTCTGGGTCCCGCGCCGGCCATCTTGAGGGATCGCGTCGTTGGCTTGTCGTTGCCTTCGAGGCGCGAGCGGCAACCGGCCATGGGCATGAGTGCTGCACGGTGTCTGGCCATGCAACTTCCCGTTCAGGTCACCTTCCGTGAGATGCCACACTCCGATGCCATCGAGACTTACGTCCGCAAGCGTGCCGAGAAGCTCGAGACCTTTTCCGCACGCATCACAGGCTGCCATGTCGTGGTCGAGTCCCCGCATAAGCATCAGAGGGGCGGCCGTCACTTTCGGGTGCGCATCGATCTGACCGTTCCGGGTCGTGAGATCGTCGTGAGCCACGCGCCGGGAGACGATGCGACCAACGAGGACGCCTATGCGGCGGTGGACGAGGCGTTTGATCGCTTGGGCCGTCGGCTCGAGGACCATGTACGGCATCAGCGCGGTGACGTGAAGCCGCGCGAGGAGTCCTACCGCGAGGGTCGCGTATCGAAACTGTGGAGCTACGAGGGTTACGGCTTTATCGAAGCGCCCGATGGGGGCGAGGTCTACTTCCATCGCAACAGCGTTCTTCACCAGGCATTCGACCGAATCCGGATCGGTTCGACCGTGCGCTTCGTCGAAGAAGTCGGCGAGAAGGGGCCCCAGGCGAGCACGGTGACCCTGGTCGCGTGAGCCTTATTGCCGAGCGAGCGCGCGCAGGACACGAGGTGAGAGGAGACTCTTCAGCCGCGTGCCGCCCGGCTTCAGGTCGCCACTTGTGACTGGCCTCTCCGATCCGTAGAAACTTGACAAAGAAATCGGCCGGAAAGTTTTCGGGGGCGGTGGGGGTGGTAGGGGCGGCACCGCCGACGGGACAAAAGGTAGAAGGCCGAGAGTCGGAAGCTCTCAGCCTTCCTGGTCGCGCGGGCGCGCGGACGGTCACGACCATCGCGCACCGTGCGTCTGAGGGCCAACAAAGGATCGTTCGGCGCATGGGCGCGTGGACGATCATCGGCCCGGAAAGTGCGGTTTTTGCGGCGGGCTCTTCTGCGTTTGCCGCCTCTGCGATCGTGGGCAGGCGTACTGCTCGCCGAAGTGCCGCGCGGAAGGACGGCGTCGCATCGTTCGCGAGGCACGCCTTCGTCACCGTCGTAGTCCGGAAGGCCGGGCCGATCATCGAGATCACCAGCGGGCGTATCGGATTCGCCGGTCCAAGCGCGTGGGCGATCTGGGTTCCGGGAAGTTGGCCCCGGCGGCGAGCGTAGGCGCGGGCAGCGAGACCGCGGGTTCCGAGGTGGAGCCCCCAGCCCTCGTCGCCCGAAAGGATGGACACGATGAATCCGATTTGGGTGACGGTCGCGCCGGAGCCGACGCGCGTTCGGCTGCTGGCGACGACGCCGCAAGGCGAATTGATGCGGGCGGTACTGGGCCCGACGGCGCGAATGCATCCGCGCGCGGCGGCAACTCTGCTCGAGGGGCTGGCGCTCAGGCAGCAGTAAGCCCTTTCCGTTGCGTCTTACTTCGACACGAAAAAAGCCGCCATTGCCGAGGCGATGATCTGGGCGAGCTTGCTCGCCGCCCTCTTGAAGCGATCTATCGCTCACTTCGCAGAAGCGTCGCTGGGCGGTGGCAACCACTCTTGTTTTTGGCTGGGATTCGTTGACGCGGTTACCACTCCATGGAATGGGTGGGCCAGCAGCGGCGATCGGAGGGACTCGCCAGCATACCGCGCGTCTCCGAGGCCCACCGACCCGGATGCGCCTTGCTCAAGCTGCGCCTTGTTCACCGAACACCTCGGCGGCGCGCAAAACCGCTTCGCCTTCCCCTCGTCGCAGCAAGTCGAGCGGCCGCCGCCCAGCGAGGCGATCGTTCCTCGTCACGAAGAAGCGCGCCTGCGCCCACGCATCATGAGCGCTGAGCGCCGCAAGAACTTCGACGAAACCCGGAAGCATTCCGGCATTCGCGAACTGCCACGCCGGATAGAGCAGGCCACGGCGTGGCAACTCGACGGCGAGGAGTCGCCCAGCTTTGCGGCGCTTGTCGACGGCCTGGCGCGAGATACCGAGCAGCTCTGCAACGTCGCTGCCGGTAAGCGCTCCCCCATCACTACTGAGCAGCTCACGCATCGCGATCACGCCGCGTAGACGTGCACGGGCTAGCGGATTGTCCGTGGGAAGCACGTCATCCGCGAGCCGCTCGAGGAGGATGCCGAGTACCTTCGGCCCGCGCAGGTCGGCATCGCTCGGGCGGCGCTCCCGAAGGATTCCCGCGTCGAGACCATCAAGATGTTTGGCGGGGTTGCCGCCAAAGTGAACGGGCACTTCTTCGCGGGCTTGTTCGGACGGTCCACGATGGTCTTCTTGGACGAGTCGGACCGTGCCGCCGCCCTCGCGCTCGAGGGAGCCTCGATGTTCGATCCCATGGGCGACGGACGAAGGCGGAGCGACAAGATCATGTTGCCGGAGAGCGTCATGGGCGACCCGGCCCAGCTTCGGGACTGAATCGCCAAGGCGTTCAGGGCTGCGTCGAGGTTGCCGAAGAAGGACAAGAAAGCGGCACCCGCGAGGAAGAACGAGCCACTTGGGAGGGCGGCGAAGAAGGCGGCAGCCCGTGCGAAGGGCAGGTCGTCCACGAAGCCGCGCGTCCGATGAGCGGTCGTCCCCCCCGGGTCCGCGCCCAGTCCGCTCTTAGGCCCCGATGCCGAACCCTTCCACCAGCATGCAAACGCTCGGGCCCTGAGGCGCTCCCTCAGACGCTCAGCTCATCCCGCAAGCGCCAGGGCCCCGGGGATCACCGCAACGACCGTAGCCGTGCTACGGGATCGAACCGCAACCCGGAGGCGAACCATGAAGCTCTACATGAACGCTATGTCGCCGAACGTCCGTCGCGTCCGCCTGACCGCCGCTGTGCTCGGCATGGACCTGGAGGAGAAGAAGCTCGACTTCACCAAGGGCGAGCACAAGAACCCCGAGTACCTCGCCCTCAACCCGAACGGCGCCGTCCCGACGCTGGTGGACGGCGACTTCGTGCTCACCGAGTCGCGGGCCATCATGCAGTACCTCGCCGCCAAGAAGCCGGAGTCGGGGCTGCTTCCGCGCGACGAGAAGGCGCGTGCCGACGTGACGCGCTGGCAGTTCTGGGATGCCTCGCACTTCTCGCCGCAACTCGGCGCGCTCGCCTTCGAAAAGATGGTCAAGGCCATGATGGGCATCGGCGAGCCCGACCAGCGAAAGATCGAGGAGGCCCTCACCAACTTCCGCCGCTTCGGCGCCGTCCTGAACAAACGGCTCGAGGGCAAGAAGTACGTCGTGGGCGACGCCCTGACGATCGCGGACCTGACGCTCGCCTCGTCGCTCATGTACGCGAAGCAGACGGATGCACCTCTCGGCGAGTTCCCGAACATTCAGGCGTGGTTCTCGCGCATCAGCAATACGGATGCGTGGAAGAAGACCAACCCGTAGCAGTCGAGGAGCCGCGCCCATGCTCAAGTCCGGCGTGGAGACGGGCCTGAACCAGAGTCGCTCGGGCGTCGTTGTCGATGCAAGTCGGGCACATGAGGATGCCGAGTGTTATCCTTACTCCCCCTTTCGGCTCCGTCTCGTCGAGACCTTGGGTCGCGCTTCCAGGGTCGACCCCGATTTGGAGGCAAGCAACGCGAAGCCGTCGACCCCCGCGCAGTTTCTGCACGATGTCGACGATGCGGTCGAGTGATCGCCGGGCATCCTGCTCGGCGGCGACCCTGGCCACCCCCATCGGGAGCGTGGACAAGAAACCCCAGATTGAGCGAAAGCGCCGCCGTCGCCTCGATGATCTCGTGGCAGGCGCGGTCGAGCCTCTTTCGCGATGACCGACCACTCGGCGGGGTGACGCTCACCCCGCTCTCGATTTCCCCCCTGTCGTCTGCATGTCGACCTCTTTGCAGCCGACGAGCCAGCAAGAAAATGTGTCTTCGTCGCGCGAGGGGCGAGCGGGGTACCGGACTCGGTGTCGCCCTCTGTCGGCAGTACCGAAGCCAGATGGTAACCGCTGCGTGAATCGGTGTTATGGCGCCAGCGCGAGCGGGGGCGCATGCTCTGGGGCGTGGACGGTGGTCGTTCAATCCGACGCGGGCTGCTGTTTCGGGGCCGGCGGGGGCACAGTGATGTGGCCGAGCGGCAGCTCGAGCTCTTTGGCAGAGAGCCGTTCGCGAGTGGTACGCCAGTACTTCGGCGCGAGCTCGAGGTAGCGTTCGCGGGGCCAGTAGGGAACGATGCGGATGATCTCGGAGAGGTAAGGCTCGGGGTCGAGGTCGTGCAGCTTGCAGGACGCGACGAGCGACAGGAGGTTGCCGGCGGCGCTGGCGTGGTCGTCGGATCCGTAGAACAACCAGGCCTTGCGTCCGACCGCGACCACCCTGATTTCGCGTTCTGCGGAATTGTTATCCATGCGCAGGCGCCCATCCTCGAGGAATCGTCGGAGCGCCTGCTCGTGTCGAACCGAGTAGCCGAGGGCGGTCGCGACCAGGCCACGGCCCTCAAGCTTGTCGTACTCGGTGCGGGCCCAGTCAAAGAACTTGTCGACGAGCGGCCGAACGGTTTGGTCGCGTCGCATCTTGCGCTGGACCGGTGCGAGATCGCGCAGCTCGCGGTCGGCGGCGAAGATCGCGTCGATGAGCCGCACGCCGTCGAGGCCCAGTGCGTGCCTACAGACAGCGGCTTCCCAATATTTTCTTCGCGCGTGCGCGAAGCACCCGACCTCGATGGGAGGCGGCCCGCGGTCGCCGGGCTCGTCCTGCGCGCCATCCGGAGCGATGCCCTTGAACAGGGCGTCATAGATGACGTGGGCGTCGGCCTGCACGTAGCCGGAGAAGCCGCGAAACATATTCCAGACCGCGAGGCTGGTGTGCGCCGGCTGGAAGTCGAGAAACACGTGGTCCTTGTCGGCCAGCGTCACGAAGAAGTGCCCCTTGCGACAGGGCCGCCGCTTGCCGTCCTCCAGACGCGTCGGCTGGATCGCGACCCCGGTGGCGTCGGTCGAGAGGCAGAACGCGGTGGCGATGGCCTCTTTGCGTGCCGCCTCGACGATGCACCCGAGCGTGGCGCCGACATGCTCTGCGTACCGGCACATCGTGCCGCGATCGAGCCTGAAGCCCTGGCGCTCGTAGTCCTTCTCCTGCCGGTAGAACGGCACGCCGAGCACGTATTTCATCGCCAGGATGTGCGCGATCGCCGACGGCGCGAGGATGCCGCGCGGCATGATCTCTTTGGGCATCGGCGCCGTCACGATGCGAAAGGCGGGCTTGGTCGCATCCGCGGTCCGCGCATCGGTCTTGGCGCTCGGGTCGGGCACATCCTGCTTGTATACGATGCGGGCCGTGACGACGCGCCGGAAGCCGCCGCGCTCGTAGGCGACGCGAGAGCTTTCGTCGATGCCGATCCGCTCGGCTTTTCCTTCGAGCTCGGGGTCCGCGACCTCGATGCGCACGACCGGTAGCTTGCTCTCGTCGAGGTTGCGCCGACCCGTGGGCGGCGGCCGGTTTCGCCGACGCTTGTCGGGCGTCTCGGACTTCGTTTCGTCCTTCTGGCCGTCTGCGCCTTGAGCGTCCGCGCTGTCCGCGTCCGCGGCGTCAAGCACCTTTTCGATCGCTTCGGTTTCGGCCAGCAGCTTGTCGAACGCGAGCTGCGCCTCGGCCACGTCATCGAGTCGCTCGGCTTTCGCGACGATCAGGCGCCGCTTGAGCAGGTGCAGCTCTTCGAGAAGCTGATGATAGCGGACGCGCAAATTCGCCAGCGCGTTCTGTGCACGGGAAAGCTCACTTCGGAGCGAGGTGTTGTCCTCGCGCAGTGACGCGACCTCGCGCGCCATCGCGGCGGCGCGCTCGTCGTCTTGCCCTTGCGCACTCGGCGCGTCCAGCACGAGCGCCTCTGTAAACAATCGCTCGATCCCTGTCCAGGGGCGCGGCGATGTTTTTCTTCGCGGTCTGTGATCAATGCACGCGATGTCGACGAGAGGGCCGTACAGTCGTCGCCGACGACGGCGCGAGCTCTAGACCATCGAGCAGCGCATCGAGCGTGGCCTCGTCGACTTCGATGTGCGATGCATCGGCTGTCGGTGGCTCGGGAAGGGAAAACACTCCCTTGTCCAAACGCTTGGCGAACACGCATGTCCCGGTGCTGTCGGCGAACAAAATCTTTACCAGCTGACGTCGACGGCCGACGAAGACGAAGAGTGCGCCGCTACGCGGCTCGTAACCCATGCGCTCGCGCACCATGGCCGACAGTCGATCGAATCCGAACCTCATGTCCACGGGCTCGAGCGCCACGAACACCTGCACACCCGACGGGATCATTGCCCGACACCCCCGAGCGCGCGAACCACCTCACCGAGCAGCAACACATCGAACCCACGATGCACGCGAATCCGGGCAAGTCCGATCTCCACGATCATCTCCGCTGCGGTCGCACCCCCAGGCCGGGCATGCACCGGCAAGAACCGCGGCGTCTGGCGCGCGGGCGCCCTCCGGCGCTGGGTCCGCGGCTCCGCGTGGGACGGCTCCGAATTCGGCGGCGGCGGCGCAGACGACTTGGACGAACGCCCCAGCAGCGATGCCGCCCAAGACAACGTCGACGGCTTGAATCCCTTGCTCGTCGCGAATTCCTCGGCGGAAAGACCACTCGCCCGCCATTCCCGAATCCGCTCCACCCACTTCGCTTCCGTCTCCTTCGTCATGCACAGCAACTTGCCGCCACATCGACCCTCGCGGAAGAACGCCGGTCTGTGCAGCGGTTACTCACCGCCGACCGCGCGCACGACGCCGCACTTGCGCTCCAACAGCGCCTCGCGGCAGACCTCGTCGCCCTCGACGTCGAGCTGGCCCGCGAGACTGCCGCCCAGATGGGGCGGTCGCCATCCAGAACCCCACGAACCTCCCGAACGCTTCCGAGAGAAGATCGACGGCGCGAAGGAGCTCGTGGAGATCCGCGGCGCGTGCCGCGCGGTCCTCGTTGATGGCCGCGACCAGGCGGTCGACGGACGACGCGGGCGACGACTCGGTATGGCGCCCGCCCCCCGAGGCGAGGTGGTCAGCCACCAGCTCCTCGATGATGGCGCTCTCCTTGCGACCCTTGGCGACGGCGTATTGGTGCAGGCGCCGCAGTAGGGGCTGCGAAAGGCGAATCCCGAGGCGCTGG
>DASPUY010000188.1:0-29887 GCA_035622655.1 Polyangiaceae bacterium | reverse complement strand
AGAAAGAAGAACGGAATGGCCAGCGCGACGTACTTCTCGTCCACGCCTTTCATTCTGGCTCGAAGCGTCGCGCCCGGCCCGGTGCGCGTCGCCTGGCGACGCTGCGTTGCGCTTTCTGCCAAGGTCGAGCTTGACCGAGGGAGAAGAGCGCGCTCGGTGCAGGCGGACGGTGGTCTGGCTCGCGCAAACGGCCCCTCCCCTGCACCCCGGAGTCCCGGAGCTCAAGTGGCCCGCCCGGTCGACAGGGTGTGCAGTGGGAAGACGAACGCTCGCGCGAGCCGTTCGCGCGCATCAGCGCCCCCGTACGGCTCCCCGTGGCCGAACGCGATGCACCGGACGGGCCAGCCGAGAATGTGCTCGAAGTCTGCGCAAACGCGGTTGCGATCGGTCGTGAGGAGTCGCCACGCGCGACTTTGAGCCACGCGGCCGCCGCCGACTCCCATGAGCCAGAGCACGAATCGCGTCCGCCAGTTGGCCGGTCGCGTGACGTGGAACACGAGATCCGCGCAGATCAGTGTGCCCGTCGCACGATGAAAGAGCACGGTTTCGGCGAGTCGGGGTGCGCCGCCCACGACGAGCAGGTCCAGGGTCCCTCGCCACGCCTGAGGCGCCGCTCCCGGCAATTCTCCGTCCACGCGCAGGTCCGGGCGCTTCACGGCGAGCCCCGGAGGGGCGAGCACACGCGCCCAGGGCCAGCGCGTGCGCGCCGCGTCGATGTGCAGGTGGTGCAACAAGCTCGGCGCGATGAGCTCACTCACCGTCCCCAGAGCGTCGATCTTCCTCGCGGTCAGGTCGTCGACGGGAATCGGCGACACCACGACGAGCCCCGCGGAAAGGCGGACCACCGTCATGTTGAGCGGCAATCTCACGCCTCCCGGCTGCCGAATCTCGGTTGTCACCTGCCAGATGTCGGTCGACACCGCATTCAAATGCACTGCGGCCACGCTCGTAACCGAGCCCTCGGTGGCTGACAATGTCAGCCTGTTGCAACCGGGTTGGGGGCTTACCGAGAGGTCTGGTAACGTTCCCGGTCCTCGATGGGAGTCCCGATCAGAGCCTGCTGCCTGATCCTCGCGGTCGTCGGATGCGGCTCGGTCGTCGGCTGCGGTGGAAGTTCGATCCTCGACGGCGCTTCCGGCGCGTCGTGTGCCGCGGTGGGCGGGTGCGACGCAGGCGCTTCGAGCCTGTCGTGCTCCGGAGACGCGCAGTGCAGTGGCGACGGCGCCTGCGTGTCCGGAGCCACGTGCTCTCCGGAACCGTGCACCGTCGGTGTCACTTCGTGCACTGGCGGCGCGCGCTCGTGCGTCGCCATCGCCAGCGCCGCCGATGGGACGCCCTGCGAATCCGGTGGCGTCTGCGTGCAGGGCCAGTGCTCCACGTGCGCGGACGCGGGGGCCAGTTGCTCTCTGGCGGACAATCCATGCCGGACGGGAGCCGTGTCCTGCGACGGTTCGACCGGTGTCTGCACTCCGACGGGGAATGTCGCCGACGGAACCTCGTGCGGCGCCAATCAGGTATGCGAAGACGGCGGGTGCGTCGTCTGCCTTCCCGGAGCCGCATGCACGCCCTCGAACCCGTGCCACGTGGGCGCGATCTCCTGCGGCACGGGCGGTTCCGAGTGCGTGGACACCCTTGCCAACCTCGCGAACGGGACCGCCTGCGGCGGAGGCAACGCCTGTGAAAACGGTTTCTGCGGCAGCGGCTGCGATGCCGGAGAGTCCTGTGTCCCGGCGAACCCGTGCCATACCGGCGTGACCGCGTGCAGCGGCGCCACCACCGTCTGCACGGACACGGGCAACGAGCTGCCGGCGGGAACGTCGTGCGGGACGAATCAGTACTGCAGCGGGGGAGTGTGCTCGGCTTGCGACGCGGGCGCGAGCTGCGTGCTCGGCGGCGAGTTTTGCTACACGGGAGTAATCGAGTGCATCGACGGATACTCCGAATGCGAAATTGGATCGGAGCTGCCCAACGGCACGCCCTGCGGGACCAACGAGGTCTGTGACAACGGGTCCTGCACCTCCCCGCTCCTCCTTCTGGCCGAACAGCCGGCGGCCGTGTCGACGTTGACGTTCGACGGGGCGCTGGCGACGCTGACCGATCTCGTCACGACCGACACGGCGGCCACGTTGAACGTGACACTTGCCTGGGGCGATTCGAGCGCCACGTCGTCCGGCACGGTCACGGGAGGAAGTGGATCGTTCACGGTCAGCGGATCGCACACGTACTCGACCTTCGGCTCGTACACCGTCACCGTGACGGCAACGCAGCTCCTGGACGCGGGCGGAGCGGGTGGTACGGCCAGCACGACGGCGACCGTCACGGTCGGGATCACCGAATTTCCGGTGACGGGCGCGGGGAGCAGCATCGTGACGGGTCCGGACGGCAATCTCTGGTTCACGATGCCCGACGAAAATCAGATCGGTCGCATCACCCCCACCGGCGCAATCGCCGAATTCGTGGTGCCGTCGTCGTCGAGCGACCCCGTGACGATTGCCGTCGGGCCCGATGGCAATCTATGGTTCACGGAATTTTCGGGCGACAAGATCGGCCGCATCTCGCCGGCCGGAACCATCAGCGAGTTCGCCGTTCCAACGGTAGGCAGTGAGCCCTTCGGGATTACCGGCGGGCCCGACGGCAACGTCTGGTTCACCGAGCAGCTGGGCGACAAGATCGGCCAGATCACGACCGCCGGAGTCGTTACCGAGTTCTCGATTCCGATCGCGGGCAGCGCCCCGCAGTGGATCGTTGCGGGCTCCGACGGCAATCTCTGGTTCACGGAGTCGACGGCCAACGACATCGGTCGCGTCACGCCCGCCGGGGTGTTCGCGGACTTCCCGATCCTGCTCTCGGCGACGCCTGGGGGATCGCGTCGGGTCCCGACGGCAACGTCTGGTTTGCGGAGAACGAGGCGGACTCGATCGGCCAGGTCATGACGGCGGCGACGTCCGCCGGCACGATCACCGAGTTTCCTGTGGGCACGACGTCTTCGGTCATCGCCGTCGGACCCGACGGCAACCTCTGGTTCACTTCCAGCTACTACTATTACGGGACCGGCAACTTCGGGCGGATCACGACCGCGGGCGTGACGACGCTGTTCACGCTTCCCTTCGGTGCGATGGGGGTGGCCGCGGGTCCCGACGGCAACCTCTGGGTGACCGAGTCTTCGGGGATCGCGCGCATGGCGCCGTAGCTCTCCCCACGCCACTCGAAGCCCGTCGCTGCAAGCGCTTCAGTCGCGCTCGTGACGCTTCTTCCCCCTCATGTTCGGCTCCCGTCGCTGGACGGAAAGCGCGTCGCGGCCGCGCTATTCTCGCCTCCGTGCCCGAGCCCGATTCGACGACCCCCAAGGGCATCCGGTTCCACGCCGGCGGCGAGTCGAACGTCACCATCGTCGCGCGTGGGCAGCGCACCGCGCTCTTCGAGGACCTGTACCACAAGATCCTCGCGATGCCCTGGCGGCGCTTCTTCGCGTGCGTTGCGATCGCGTGGATCGGCGTCAACCTCCTTTTCGCCGTTCTCTACGCGCTCCGCCCCGGTTGTGTCGCCAATGCATCGCCCGGGCTCGAAGACGCGTTCTACTTCAGCGTCCAGACGTTCGCGACGATTGGCTATGGGGCCATGGCGCCGGCTACCCGCTACGGGCATCTGCTGGTGGTCCTCGAGGCGCTCGTGGGGACGATCGGCATCGCGCTCGTGACGGGCGTTACCTTCGCCAAGTTTGCCCGTCCGACGGCCCGCGTTCTCTTCGGCGAGCGCGCCGTCATCCACCTTCGCGACGGGGTGCCGCACCTCGTCTTCCGCCTCGCCAACTGGCGCGGCAACATGGTCGTCGAAGGACACCTTCGCGCTCTTTTGCTCGTGCGCCAGCAGACGCGCGAAGGCGACGTCATCCGCGTCCCGATCGATCTGCCTCTGGTCCGCGATCGGACGGCCCTGTTCAGTCTTTCGTGGATGCCGATGCACCGCATCGACGAAAAGAGCCCGTTCTGGGGCGGCAGCACCGCCGTACATCGCCTGCACGAGAGCGGCGCCGAGATCTTCCTCGCATTCACCGGCGTCGACGAAACGCTCGGGCAGCAGGTGCACGCCCGCCATCGGTACAGGCTCGACGCGATCGCCGTCAACGCGCGCTTTCACGACGTGCTCACCGTTGAGCCCGGCGGCAATCGCTCGATCGATTATGCACGGTTTCACGATGTCGAGACGCTGGCGCCGCACGAGGCATGGCCGTGGGCAGGGGCCGGAGAGTAAAAAGTGCATCGGACGGGTCGTGCGGGCCGGCATGCGGCGACGCAAGCATCGTTTCCGATGCCGCGCGAGGCGGCGTCTTCCACGGGTGTCCTTGCGCGGCTTCCCGAAGCAGCTACGGCCCCGACTCCGGCGAACCGGGCGCATTCGTTCCGATGGTCACGTCGTCGACGTAGACCGTCGAGGTGGCGGGGAGCAGCGCGTCGGCAAGGTTGCCGACGTACCACTGCCCCCAGTCGGTGTCGTCGGTCTCGAGGCCCGTGAGATCGACGGCGAGTCTCTCGTCCTGCCACATCGTGATCTCGCCGGTCGCATCTTTGGCGCGCCTGAAATACACCTCGATGTGAAACCATTGATCCAGCGGGATGGGCGGAACCGATCCGGCGTCGGGCGTCGTGAGAGTCAAAAAATCGTACAACGCGATGTGCAGACCGCCGTCGGCGAGGCTGACGAGCGACACGTCCCACAGACCGTGGAGCGTCTGCCCGGGAGGGCCGCCCTGATAATGCAGCAGGTTCCAATCCCCGCTGTTTACCGCTGCGCTTGGCACGTAGTACCAGGCGCCATAGTACGCCGCCTGGGGGAAGACGCCCTGCTGTACGCAGCGCACCTGCGAGCCCCCGTCGAAGGACGCGTTCACGAAGAAGGCCGCGGCGTACCGACCCGAGTGCACAGGCGACTGCACGAGCGAGAACGAGCCGGTCCCTGTCGCGAAGCAGAACCCCATCGGCAGCGCGTACTCGCAGAATCCGTCTTCGAAGCCCGTCGACCAGGGAGCAGTCACCGCGGCGTCGGGATTGGGTGCAGGTGCGCCGTCGCCGGGGGGCTGCGCGCAGAACCGCTCACCGACGGTCACCGTCGGTTCGCACGCGCCGAGGACGGCGGCCAGGAGGCAAGCCACCCCAGGGCGCCAGCCCGACGTCGGGGAGCCAGGGCTCATCTCGCGCAGTGGCAACATCCCTCGCCATCCGTCACGCCCCTTCGACGCTTTTGTGCGAGCCGGGCGCCGCGCTGAACGGGGGCCCAGCCGCAGGAGCGCGTGGGCTTGCTGCGCGAAACGTGGCTTCGCCGACGTTCGTTGGGTAGGGTTTCCCTGGCGTGCAGACGGTCTCGTCGATCCGGAGAGCCGCATCGCTACCGCGCCGGTTGGGCCTCGCGGCTGCGGGCTGCTTCGCCGCCCTGGCTTGGGAGAGCGGAGCGGCGGCTCAGCCACTCGACGGAATCGAGCTGCGCTGGACGGCGCCCGCGACCTGTCCATCCGTCGACGATCTGCGGTCGCGCGTGCGCCGCTTGCTCGGGGCCGCGGCCGCGGCCGCTCTTCGAAACGGCTCCCTGAGCGTCGAGGGCGTGGTCGCGAGGGTCGGCGGGCGCCATCGACTGACCTTGAGCCTACGCCAACCACGGGACGCCGGGGTCACGCGCGTGTTCGAGTCGGATTCCTGCGAGAGCCTCACGGGAGCCGCCGCGGTGACGATTGCGCTGCTCGCTCGCGGCGAGTCTCGGTGGGATCGGGCGTTGCAACCGCTGTCCTCCAGCTCACCGCCGGAGCCGCCGTCCCAGTCTTCGCCCGCCACGTCGACGCCGCCGGCAACGTCGCTGCCGACTCCACCGGCTCTGGCGCCGGCTTCCACCAACGGGGCGCCGACCGCGCCCTCCCAGGCAACTGCCGCGGCGAACGCGGCGGCCACCGCGCCGACCACGTCAACGACCCCTGCGAACGCTGGGGCAAGCCCGCTTCCCGGGTCGTCTGCCGCGAACGATGCCGCGGAGCGCTCCGCTGCAGCTGCTGGCGCATTCCCTGAAGCCCCCGCGCCTCCGCCCGCGGGCAGCGAGAGCGATCGGCCGGTGGCGCAAGCGTCCTCGGAAAGGCGCTGGTTCGGAGTCCTCGGGGGGCCTTTTTTTGTGGCCGATGAAGGCGTCTTGCCTTCGTGGGCGCTGGGTGTCGGCCTCGGTGTGGGCGCGCGCGTGAATCGGTTCGAAGCCCTGCTCAGGGGTGTGCTCTTTCTGCCCCAAACGGACGTCGCCGCGAACGCGAGCTCGTACGCAGGAAGGTACGAGCGCCGCAGTGGCGAGGTGTCGGCCTGCTACGAGTGGCCGCTCGGGCCAATGGGGATCAGTCCCTGCGCCACGCTTGGGTTGGAAGACGTGACGGCCAGCGCGACTGGCCCGTACCTCGTCGGGGGGCCCGGCCACAAGGCCTGGCTGACGGCGGGGCTCGCTGCAACCGCCCGCTGGTCCCCTCGCCCTTGGACTGCACTGTTCGTCCGGCCGAACGTCTCCTTGAGCACGTCTCGCCCTACGTTCGTGATCGACGCGGTCGGTTCGCTTTATCAGGTGGCGCTGGTGACCGTAGGACTCGATATCGGCTGCGAGTGGATTTTGTGACGGTCCGGCTCTCCGCGCGCCACTGCCTCTTGGACGATGGTAACGTACGCGGCGGATGATTCTCGTGCCGGCGGACGTCCGGCCGTCGGGAGCCGGCCGGGCCCCTCCGCGGTCCTGCCGTCGTTTCGTGCCCTGTACGACCAGTATTTCGATTTCGTGTGGAGCTGTGCCCGCCGCATGGGCGTGCCCACGGATGCCGTCGACGACGTCGTGCAGGAGATCTTCATCGTCGTGCACGGGCGGCTGCACACGATCGAGCGGCCTGAATCCCTACGAAGCTGGCTCTATGGTGTCGTGCGGCGGACGGTCAGCACCTACCACCGGGGGCGCCACGCGCGGACGGCGCGAGAGTCCCCGGAGCCCAGCCTCGAGGGGACGGCGAGCCCCATGCAGCCATCGCCGCTGGACCTGGCCGTCATGAGTGACGAGGTGAAGCTCATGTGGCGTCTCCTCGGACAGTTGGATGCTCGCAAGCGCGAGGTCCTCATCCTCGCGGAGCTCGAGGAGATGGCGGTGCCGGAGATCGCGGAGGCGATCGATATCCCGCTCAACACGGCCTACTCGCGCCTTCGCGCCGCACGGCATGACTTCAACGAGGCTTTCTTGCGCTACCGCGCCATGCAGAAAGACGAGGGATGAAATGAGCGAATTGAGCCCGGAGGCCTCCGCGCTGCTACGCGCCGGCCGAACCGCGTTTCGCCCGGGCGCGCCGGATCGCGATCGCGTTTTCCAGTCGCTGCAGGGCGTTCTCTCCACGCGCGCCGTCGTCGACGGAGGGCGGGATGCGAGCGGCGTGACAATCGGAGGGGCGTCACGCGTCGGGCTGCAGAGCTGGGTCGCGGGAGGCATTGCGCTGGTCGCCCTGGGCACGGGCGCCGCCGTGGCGGCGCACTTCTGGACGCGGACCTCGTTGCACGTGCAGCCGGCGCCTCGAAGTCCCGCGGCAGCCATCATGGAGGCGATGCCGTCGGCCAGCCAGTCACCGCCCGAGATCGCCGACGCGCCGAAGCCTGTGCGGGCAGGGGAGGGGCGCACGGCGCCCCGAACCGCTGGGCGGAGCGTGGCGCGTCCGACTTCGGATTTCCTTCAGGAGGAGGTTCGTCTGCTCTCGAGGGCGGAGCAGCAGATGAACGACGGTCTCCTTCCGGACGCGCTCAAGACCCTCGAAGAGCACGAGCGGCGATTTCCGACCGGGGCTCTGACCGAGGAGCGCATGGCGGCGCGCGTCCAGGCGCTGTGTGCGCTCGGTCGCCCGGGCGATGCAAAGGGCGAGCTGAGCCGGCTCGCTCGGGCCTACCCGGGGTCCCCACATCTGCAGTCTGCACGGAGAGTTTGTGGCATCGACGTCGGCTCGACGCCCTGACGTCCGGCCCACGACGTCAGGCTCGACGCCCTGACGTCCGGCCCACGACGTCGGCTCGGCTACCGTTGATCGCGGGGTGCCGGCGCCGCTGTGGGCTCAGTCGCTCTCGAGCTTGATGATGTCGTAGAAAACTCCCGCGCCCGGCCCCGCAGGGCCGGCATCCATGATCGACGCGTTCCACGTGTTCGCCACGGTGAAGGTGGCGGTGTTCACGCCGACTTTGAGATCGGCCGCGGGCACCGAAACCGTGATCATCTGAAAGAGCCCGCCCTCGAGGCAGCTGCGGTACAAAGTCTGGTCGTTGCCCAGGCCCATGTTGAGCACCTGGTGACCGTTGATCGCCGTCGCGAGGTTCGCTTCACGCGCGGCGCCGGCCAGCGCGATGGTGAGCGTCGCCGCACCCGTCGGCACCGCCGTGAGATTGAAGTCGACCGTCCACGTTCCGTCGACGCTCTGCGCGAAGTACCAGTCCGTCTGCGGAGTGCTCGTCCCGATCGTGTACGTCGTGGTCGCGGGAGGCACCGTCCAGATGCCCGTCTGAACCGTGCCGTCGCCGGTCGGGGCATACATGCGTCCGGTCTCGTATGCCGTGTTGCTGGGGCCGGATGCGACGTTCGGAAAGACGCGAAACTCTCCCGACCTCTGATCCGAGTTGCCGATCGACCAAAGCAAGTTCGCGTGGTACGGGGGCGACCAGGTCAGCGTACCTACGTCATTCATCCCCGCGGCGACGGTCACCATTTCGACGATCTCGCCGTTGGTCGTGTCGTTGACGATCGTGCCCTGAGTCGGGTAGACGTGCAGGGCGTACGTGTTGGGTCGAACGGCCGGGATCGTGAAATTGCCGTTGTCGTCGGCCTGCGTCCAGTACATGTAATCGTAGCCCTGGTCGAGCAACGCTCCGGTCTGCGCGAGCGTGACCATGGCGCCAGCGACCGATCGACCGTGCGCCTCGGCAATCGTGCCCGTCACGGTGCCGCGCTGAGCGGTGAGCGGATACACGCTGTTGTTCAGCCAGCAATACGGCCATTGACTCTGCTCGGTCGCGAATTGCGTCTGCGCGTTCGCGATGACCGAGGCAGGGCTGCCGGTGTTCACGTACACGAGATTCGGCCCGTAGATCTTCTGCCAGTTCGCCGGGGACGGGGTCGTGATGGCCGAGCCGGCGTGGCCGCCGTGATACATGTTGAGGATGATGGTCCCATCTTGGACCATGAGCTCCTGCTTGACCGGGCCTCCGGTATAAAACTCCCAGCTGGGCGACAGCATCCAGACGCCGATATCGTTGCCGTAAAGGCCGTGCATCTGGTCCTCGGTGCGGTACGTGGCCCAGTCGTACTTGGTGAACACGGTCCCTTCGTCGTAGTTCTGGCCGACGACCCCCGGCAGCGCCGAGACCGTCGGCAGAATGGTGGGCGCAACGGTCATGACGAACGCGGCATTCTGGATCTGCGTGCCTTGAAGCTGCGCTTCCTGAGGCAAGAGGCCGTAGCGCTCGCCGACGTAGCCGTTCGTCAGGACTGACTCGTCGAATCGTTGCACCGTCCGAAGCTCGCTCAACGTCACGGGGTCGGGATGCGTCGTCGTGCCCACTTGGGTAATCAGAAAATAATAAAAGCCACTGACCCCCTTGCGCACGACGTAGTGAAGGTCCCAATCCATGTCATGCGGGGCGCCCGAGGTGTCGACGAAAGACAGCTCCACGATATCTGCGGTCTGCTGCACGATGGTCTGCGTCGACGCGTTGATCGTGTAGTAGTTCGTGCCGCCGTTTTCCGACACGTAAAAAGTCTCGCCCGCAGCCATCAGGTTCGTGCCCCCGCTCGAGAGCTGGGTGGCCTGTCCATTGTTTCCAATCGTGAGCGTGATCAGGCCATTGCTGACGACGAATCCGTTCGCGCTCTGCGTCACCGTCACCGCGGTTCCGGTCGGGGTCGGGCAGGACGCCGTCAGCGGGATGCCCGTCGTCCCCGCATCTGCCGAGCCCGCGCCCGCCGAGGTCGAGCTCGCCCCTCCCGAGCTCCCTGAGGCCCCAGAGCCCGAGCTGCCGGATTCCGCATCTCCGGGTCCGCCGTTCCCTCCTGGCGAGCTCGAGCCTGATTCGCCGGCAGTCATCGCCGACGACGAGCCTGCGCCCATCGCGGTCTGACCCCCGTTCGCCCCTGACGTTCCGGCCGTTCCGGCCGGATGCGCGCCACAGCCGGCGGGGCCCAGGGCCAGAAGGGCCAGGCAAGTGGCGCCGCAGCCCAGAAACGTGACCAGGGTTCGACGTAGATGCATCCGCACTGTCCTTTGCCGCTGACCGTGTATCCAGGCGCGCCCAGCTCACAGCACGCCGCGACTCCAAGTGATCCGAATCCGGTTTTTTGGCTCCGTGTCGAGAGTGGTTGTCGTGCGCCCTTCGAACCATTTCGAAATGCGCGGCCCCATGGGGGTCGCTCGGGCCCGAGACGCGGATTGGACGCGCGCGCGGTCCGCTCTTCACCGTCTGACCGAGCGGCGATGATCATCCGGCGAGCTGAATGACCACCGTCATTGCGCCCGGATTGACCGTGACCGTGCTCGTCGCCGCGTCGTAGACCCCGCCGGTCGTCACGCCTGAAACCCCGACTGTGCCGAAGATGGGGAGCTGCACGTAGACCGGCCCGCCGGGCAGCACACCGCAGAACGTCACGGTCACGACGCGCGGGGTCGAGGCTCCAACGACGATGGTCACGCCGTACGTCGAGCGCTCGCAGCTCGACATCTCGAAGGAGCTCGTGAGGTTGGCGGCCGCGATGGTCTGACCGGGGGCCAACCAGGCGTCGGGGATGCCGCGACCCACGTAAAGCGGACGCGTGTACGAGAAACTGCCGCCGCTCGCCGTGGCCGACAGGCCTTCGGCCGCGATCGCATCGAGCAGCGACAGGCTTTGACCGGCAAGAGGCCAGGCGTACGGACAGGCGCCGAACTGGGGGGCCGCGTGGCTCCCCGCCCATGGATCCCCTCCGTCGGGCGCGACCTTGTTCGCCTCCCACCAGGCATAGGGCCCGCCCGTCGTTGTCTCGATCTGCCAAGCGTAGCTCGTGAGCGCGAGGTCCCGATACTTGGTTCCGTACAGGCCACCCTGCGCATATCCGGTATTGTCCGCAGTGCTGTACCCCGGGTACCCGCCCATCGTCGGAAACGGTGGCGCGCCCTTGAGCAGGGTGCCGTAGCCGTAGTCGTACAGACCGTCGGTCTGCCCGGGGTCGCCGAGAATCCCCGTCAGATTGGCCCCCATCAGGAAGGAGTCCCACGCGTTCTGACCGTAGAATGCGGCCGAGGCCCAGTTGGCGTCCGCACCGTTGTCGCCGCACCGGTCGGCGCTCATCGGCACGTCCACTTCGCACGGCAAATAGTCGAAGTCGTTCGCCTGCTGGTTGGCTTGAATGCCGGCATTCGTGGCCTGGATGAGCGACGAAAGCTGTCCGTCCGCCCAAGTGGCCTCGGTCGCGTTGCCAATCTGCGTCGCGATGTACTTGTACGCCGCCAGGCCCACGATGGCCGAGTAATCGTCGAAAAGCCACACGCCTTCGGAGTCGTTGTCGTCGGAGGCGGCGAGGTAGCCCTGCGCCGTCAGATGGCTCGGGATCTGGTGCATGAGCGTGTAGAGGCTGTCGCCCCAGCTGCCGGTGTCGTCGAAGTACTGCTGCACGAACCCCGTATCTCCCGTCTTTGCGAGATAGAGGGCCCAGGGCCACGGCGTCTTCCACCAACCGTCCATGTAGTAATTGGCCCCGTAGTTGGGAAAAGCGCCGCTCGTCTGTTCGCTCGTCCGACCGGCCAGCAGCAGGTTCTGCGCGTCTTGAAAGTCGCCCAGCGCGAGACGATTGGCGAGGATCCCGGGCAAATCGTGGTTGAGCAGCCACGCGTAGTTGTTTGCGGCGCTGAAAGGCGCCTTGCCCACCTGGACCATCCGGGTGTAGATGAAGTTGGCCTTGAAGGCATTCTCGAGCTGTGTGCCCGGATTGCTCAGGTTGGTGTTCGGCAAGGCGACGTCGGGCAACGTGAACGTGGGAATCGAAGCGAGCCGTCCCTCCCAATAGCTCGTCATCTGTGCGTAGGCGGTGTCGAAGCTAGGGACGGCCGCCAGCGCGGCGGACGAGGGCAGCGGCTGTCCGCTGCCGAAGTCGTCGACGGCGACCACGTAGTCGTGGTCAACGGTCTGGCCTGGAGCTACCGTCGTGGAGTTGTTCGTGAGGGCCGTCAGTCCGGCGGATGGAGCCGGATCCACGGTTTGAGCCGCCGAACCGTTGTTCGTGACGGCGACACGACTGTACACCAGGCCGACTGCACTGCCGCCAATCGTGACCTGGTCCTCGAAGTTGGTGATCGAGATGGTCGCCTCATTGTTCGTGAACGACGTCGTGAACGCAGGCAAGTAGCCCTGGGCCATCGTCCAGCTCACGGCGCCCGGGCTCGGCACGCCGCTGGCTGTCGCCACCCCGAACGAGTACATGGCGCCGCAGATCGTCTTTCCAGCGGAAGGCGCGCCGTCCGGAAGGGTCCCGTAGACGACCTTGTACGTGCTCGTCGATACGCCTCGTGCGAAGAACGCGCCGCTCGCGTACTCGAACGTGGGCCACCAGTTGCCTTCCCAGCCCATCACGGTCGTGTTGGGTCCCCAGCCTGCGGGATCGTCGGATATCGAAAAGTTCGTCCCGTACGCGGGAGGCAGACTGCTGTTCTTGCAGGCGTTGCCTGCGCTCGTCCCGTTGGCGGGCAGCGCAGCCACCGGTTGCAGCGCCGACGTCACCGCGCAGCTGCCGCTCGGGGGGGTGCTGGTTCCACACGCAAGCCCCCCGGCGTCGGCCCCGGCCTGCGCGTCGGGCTGCGGGGCCACCGTGGCTCCGTCCGCGAGCTCCACCAGGGTCGCTCCGTCGGCGAGCTGAGCGACGCCGGCGTCGGGCGAGGCCATCATGACGGCCCCTTGTTGGCCTCCTGCGGTGGCGCCTGCGCCGCTGCTGGAGGGCGAGCCGTGTCCGCATGCCGTCAGAGCGGCGAGGGCACATCCCTGCAAAAGAATGCACCGAGCCTGTGTTCGTTGCGCGCGCGACATGGGAGACTCGATCCTCCGAGAAATTACCGGCGGGCCCCCGATCGTCGGCGGCGCGCGGCCCCGACCACGGCCGCACCGACGGCGAGCAGCGCTGCCCATTCGCGGCCGTTCGAGCCCGTGCCGACGGCGCCACACCCGCATCCAGCGGGGCTCGACGTCTTGCCCAAAGTGTCTTCGTTTCCCTGTACGGCGCCCGGGCTCGTGGAACCGCTCGAGCCCGCGCCGCCGCTCGCGACCGAGGAAGATGCCGACGCGCCTGCGTCCGCGACGGAGCTGGCGCCGCCCTGCGCCCCTCCCTCCGTGCCGCCGTCCGCAGCGGCGCCCCCGGCCGCGGCGTCGCCGGCAGCGGTACCGCCATCGAGCTCCACGGCGCCGACGCCGACGACGAAGGTGATCGGGGTTTTCGACGGAACGCCCACCGCCGACACGTACAGGTCGTAGGTGCCGGCGGCCAGGTTCGGGGGCGTCGTGAACTGGCAGGTCTCCGGCGTGCTGCCCGCGCTGGGCATCATGTTGCTGAAGTTGAACGACCTACAGTAGTAGACGTCGCCCGCCGCGTCCGTGAGCCAGACGATGGGGTAGTTTTCGGCCATCGTCATGTCGTCGCCCTCATCCCCTCCGTTGATGAGGCCGCTGAGCTGTGTCCCCGTCAATGTGTAGGTCGGACCGCCGTCGCCGTCGTAGACAACCGAGGTCACCGTGGGACGCCACGCATCCTGCGGGGCCCCTGAGGGCGTCAACAGCCAGTCGGCATCGCCCGACTCTGCGGTGACCATCACCTGTCCGTTGGGCAGATTCAGGTAGTCGATCGGATAGGGATTGCCCATGTCCGGCGGGGGAGTGACGGACATCACCGTGTTGGTGGTCGGATCGAACTCCTGGAGAATGACGCCCGGCCCGTAGGTCATCTGGACGAGCGCCCCCATCACCATGCCATTGGGTAACGTGTCGCTGTATTCGTCCTCGGCTTCGTCTCCATCGAGCATGGCGGGGCCTAGAGCCCACGAGCCCGGATCGGAGGGCGTCGCTCCGGGCGTGTAGATGTAGCTGATGCCTTGCAAGCCGTAGACGAACACGCGTCCGTCGAACATCTGCGAGATGCCGCCCGTATCCCCAGTATTCCAGCCGCTCGGCACCTGCGTTTGGGTCCAGGTATTGGTGAGCGGATTGTAGATGGCGGCTCCGGCCGTCGCATAGCCGACCGCCAGGACGCCGCCGTTCTGGAGCGACGCCCAGGAATTCTCGTCGCCGCTGCCGATGGGGCTCGACGCCGCCGGCGTCCACACGTTGGTCGCTGGATTGTAGATCTGATCCTGGTTCGACACGCGGGTGCTGTCGAAGATCGTGCCGTTCGAGAGCGTTGCGCTGCCCGTGTCGCCGATGTCGCCATACAGGCCGGGCGCCTCGAGCGTCCAGGTATTGGCCACCGGATCGTAGATCTCCACCGTGTTGTAGTCGGTCGCGGATCCGCCGTCGGGCCACGCATAGATGTACTCGCCGCCGGCCTCGAAGAAGCGCCCGTCGCGCAGCACGTGTTCCTGGGCACCGCCCCGCGCGTAGTGGCTGCTCGCGACCGTCTTCCACGTGCCGTTGGCGTAGCTGCCCTTGCTGTCCGGTGTCAGGATCACCCAGTTGTTGAGCGCCGATCCGTGCGACAGCACGGTGCCGTCGGTCAGCAGCCACAACCCGAAAGCCTCCCCGCCGGTGGCGGGGTTCGTGGGTGCGCGCGTCCACGTTCCCGGAGAGACCTGAGCCTGGGCCGGCGCGACGACCGCGCACCCCGCGAGGAGCGCGGCGAGTACCGACGTCCGGCGCAGTGCCTTCCCACCGGACGATTGCGGTGCGCGTGGAAGTGCGCTCTGGATCCACTGCATTGCGCGGCCGGCGGGCTTCATGGATGCGTAAAGTGCGGGCGCTCTGCGCCCGCGGCTCAGCAAAAGTGGGGCACGGCGCGGCCCCTTTTTTGAGCTACGACGTCGTGCTGCGGGCACTTGTCGCGCCGTGACACCACCGCCGCCCAAGCGTGTTCGCGCGGTTTGCCTGGGATTGACTGCGCTTGCGGCGTGCAGCGCGCGGGCCCTGTCGGCCGCGCCCGACGCGGCGCCCGAGGTGATGACGCCCGCGGACGCCGGCCCACAGCCCGATGCGAGCCTGAGCTCGGCGCTCGACTCGGGAGCGCCGTCGCTCCCCGAGGCGGACGCGGGCCCGGACGTTCAAACATTTGCATTGTACGTCTCCTCCGTCGACACGACGTTCGTCACGGAGGACCACTTCATTGCCTCGGTCGAAATGCAGCTCTCCGGCGAGCCTTTTGCTCAGGCAATGGGGCGCGATCTCGGGGGCTACAGCCGCACCTATTTCTGCTCCACCCGCGTCTGTCAGGCCAGCCTGTACACCGACCCCGAGGGGGATGGCGGTAGCGTGGTCGACCTGCCGGGGTTCTCGTCGGCGGTCGAATCGTACGAGTACTCGAAGCAGCCGATGAACAACATCGCATTCGAGTCGGGGGCGGGGACGTCGCTGCTCTTCGGCTCGGTGCTCAACCCCGGAGGCGCGACCGGCCCGGTCGCGCTGCAGCTCGCGCAAGGCTGGATCTCGCACATGGCGAGCGAGGCCAACACGACAAGTCGCTTCATCAAGAGTCTGGACCCGGTCTCGAATCCGCTCGGCTGGCCGGGCCTCTGGCCGGCGCTCCAGCCTTTCTCCCAGTGGAACCCGGCGATCCAGCCGACGAACGTGGCGGGCTGCTCGATCACGTCCGACGACAATCCTGGGAACGCCAACGCGCTCCTCTCCGACGACTACGAGTGCGATTACAACACGCTGCACTTGCCCGATCGCGCCGCGCAGGTCTCGCCCACGATCGGGCCGGGCTCGTCGGGATGGGTTGACTGGAAGGAGGCGCTCTGGACGCTCAACTACCTGCAGATCATGCACGACGACCATGAGAATCCCATCACCAGCGTGACCCCCGGTCAGCTTGGAGAAGTTGGGATGCCCGGCAACGTGGTCTCCGGTGGGACGCTCTACCCGGGAACGTACTTGGGTTCGAGCGACATCGAGGGATTCCAGGCCGGCAACTTCATCCAGATTCTCGACAATCAGGCGGCGCAATGGCTGCTCGAGCTGACGACGACCGACGGGGTCACCCTGGGAGGATTTGCAAGCCTGGACGATGCCCTCTCGTACAGTCCCTCCAGCCCCCTGCGCTGGTTCCCGTCGCAGATCGACGTGACCGAGGCGCCGGACGATAGCGGCTTTCCGGTGCCCTCGAGTTACACGATTGCTTCGCCGGACAGCTCCCTCCTCGACCTTGCGGGCTTGCTCGGCGCGTACTCTTCGGTCTACTCGCTGACGGATCAGGGAAACGCGCAGGTCGGCGGCAGCCAGCCGGTGATGGCGTACTTCGACGGCGATCCGTTCCCCGTCCAGAATCAAGTGCCGGATGGGGAGCCGACGCTGCACGACCGCGCGCTCGCGATGATGCGCGTCCTGGTCGTCGACATGGATCGGATGCACATCGATCCGACGTCGGGCATCTTCGTGGATCAGGCGACCTTCTCGGCGGGTGCGATGACGCCATCGTCGACGCTCTCGGCCGACGTCGCCGCGTATACGCTCCTGGCCCTTCGCACCGCCCGGCGGGCGCTCGATTCCGAGCTCGCGCTCTACACGAACACGACCCCTGACGCCGAAGGCATTCCGAGCCCTCTCGATTCATTTCCGACCGTCGACGGCCAGACGTTCGCGTCGCGCCTCGACCAGCTCATCGATGCGCTGTCCGATGTGTTCTACGATGTGCTGACGTCGGCCGACGGGACGGCGTTCGGCGGCTGGGACGTCGTCGGCTCGGTCGCGACGGACGACGGGACCAATCTCGATGCGCACACGGCGGCGGTTCGGGGCCTTCTGGTGGCGTACCTGGCGACGGGGAATGTCCAGTTCAGGGATCGAGCGCTGAGCGTCTTCGATCGGATCGAAAGCGCGTTTTACGACCCGAGCGCGCGGATCTACCGCCCGACGGTCGGCGATCGGTCGCTGCAGGTGACTTTCACGCCGCGCCGCTTCGGGCTTTTACAGGGCATGCTGCGCGACACGTACGAGCTGATCGGAGCCCAGCCCGGCCATGAGGCGCTCGGAAGCCTCATCCAGGATCGCGTGGCGCGGCTGAACAAGCTCGTGCTCAACGGGTGGGACGATCGCGACGAGGATGGGCTCGTCGAGTGGCCCAACGAGTGCGCGCACCTCGGCGTCGGCCCGGACGGTCGGCCGCTCGGATTGGGCGCGCTGCAGATGGCCGAGCGTACGCTGTCGGGTGAGACGGGATCCATGCCGGACGCGCCGGATGGGGGCAGGGTGATCGCCACCGATCGCGAGCACGACTGTGTTCCCGAGATCTCCACCGTGGGCCTGCCGTCGGCGCTCGCCAACTCGGTGACCTTCACGCTGGTCGCGTGGTCCGCCTCGGACGAGGGACTGGTGCTGCAGGACGGCGGATGGACCGACGTGCTGCCGGGGGCCTCGCCGAACGCAGTCGAGGACGGCGCGGACGGCGGGGCGGCGGACGCGCAGCCGGACACTGGGCAGGGCACGCCCGAGGCCGAGGCGTCGGAGGACGCTCCGCCGAATTCCTGGTCGGACGACGACGGGGCGCTTGCCGACGGAGGGGTTGCGCCGTGATCCGGCGAACCTTGCAGGCACTGGCCGGTCTGTCGCTCGTCGTGTCCTGCGGCAGTGGCGCGTCGGAGACACCCGGCGGGACGCCGGTCGAGGCCGGCTCCGCGAGCCCTGACGCGGCCGTGGCGGCGTCCGTCGCGCACTCGGTGCAGATGCACTCCGGATCCCTGGCCGTGAGCCCGGACGGCTCGCGCCTTTTCGTCGTGCACCCGGACGCCGATAGC
Source organism: Polyangiaceae bacterium (assembly GCA_035622655.1). Lineage (GTDB taxonomy): Bacteria > Myxococcota_A > Polyangia > Polyangiales > Polyangiaceae > Palsa-1150. The sequence continues at coordinate 11,910 of DASPUY010000188.1, read as the reverse complement.
GTGAGCGTGCTCGACCTCGCGACGAGGGCCATCGACGCGGACCTTCTCCTCGCTGCAGCCGCGCCCGCGCCCGATGCGACCACCGGTCGGTACACGCCGGCTGTGCAGCCGCGAGCGCTGGCGCTCGACTCGACGGGAAGCACTCTTTACGTCACCGGGCAGCGGTCGGGCACCCTCTACCAGATCGACGCATCGTCGGCCGCAGTCGAGGCCACCCTGGCCGTATGCTCCGAGCCCGTCGGTGTACTCGTCAGCGCGGACGACTCGACGGTCTTCGTCGCGTGCGCGCAGGACGACGAGATCGTCGAGGTGCTGGCGAGCGGCCTCGTGCCGGTCGCAACCGTGCCCTGCCCGCGCAAGCCCTGGGCGCTGGCCTGGGGGGCCGATGGCCGCACGCTCATGGCCACCCATTTCCTCGGTCCTGGCGTCAGCGCGTTCTCGACCTCCCCCTTCGCCCTCGCCACGACTTGGCCCCTGGCGGACGGGCCGCCGGTGGGCGATCCCGAAGACCCGACCGAGCCGCACGGTCAGGTGCGGGGCATTTACGATGCCCTGGTGCGGCCCGGAACGTCCGAGCTCTGGGTCGGGCATTTGATGCTGGGGACCGACACGCCGCAGCCGATGCTCAATTTTCAGGAGACCGTGTTTCCGTCGCTGTCGATTTTCGATGCGTCGGGCAATCCGCTCGCGCGCCTGTCCGTGCAAGCGAATCCCGGCGACGGCCAGGCCTTCGGCGACGTCGTCTCGGGGCCTCGCGCGATGGCGTTCTCGGGCGACGGCGCGCTGGCATTCGTCGTGGATACCGACAGCGAGGACGTGCTCGTCGTCGACGCGCAGCAGCGTGTGGAGGCTCAGCTCGTCCGGCCGCTGCCGGGCCACCTGCCGGAAGGGATCGTCTGGGCAAATGGCGAGATCTACGTGCAGGAGCGAAGCACGGAGGACATCGCGGCGTTCCAGGTCACGAGCGGGGACGCCGGAGTCTCGGTGGTGGCCGACGGCGCTCCCTTTCCGAGCCTCACCGCCGACCCCATGCCGCCGATTCTTCGCCAGGGGCAGCTGCTTTTCTATTCCGCCAATAGCGACGAGTATCCGCTCACCCAGAACCACTGGGTCGCTTGCGCGAGCTGCCATCTGGAAGGCCGCAGCGACGCGGTGACATGGAAGTTTACCGAGGGTCCGCGCGACACCCCGACCAACGCGGGCGGATTGCTCGACACCGGGTTTCTCTTTCGGACCGCCGATCGCGCTCGTGTGCAAGACTACTGGCGTACGATCGACGTCGAGCAAGGAGGCGATTTCAGCCCCGACCAGGCATCTCAAGCGCTGCTGCTGGACGCGCTGGCGTCGTTCGTCAACTACGCCATCCCGACCCCCATCCCACCGTCGACGGACTCGACGCACGCGATCCAGGGTCAGGCGCTGGCCGAGCTCCGTGCGCAAGGTGCGTCGCTCTTCGTGCAGCTCGGGTGCCCGACGTGCCATTCTGGACCGGCCAGGACCGACTCGGGCGCCGGCAATCCGGCGCTCGATTTGACGGGACCCGTGGTGTCGTCGCAAACCGACGGCGGGGTCTTGCTCCACGATGTCGGGACGTGCGTGACGAGCGGCGACTGGCCGGATGTCGCGCACCAGGACATCGACGGCGATCCGCGAGGCGCGTGTGCGTTCGACACGCCCGCGCTTCGCGGCCTGGCCGATTCCGCCCCTTACCTGCACGACGGAAGCGCCGCTTCGCTCACAGACGTCCTCCCTGTGATGCTCCAAGCAGCCGCGGGAGGCGGTTCGACGCCAGCGGTTCTTTCCGCTGCGGACGAGCAGTCGCTCGTCGAATACCTGCGGAGCCTGTGACCGTTCGGCCGAATGGGGGATTTTCTCAGGCACCTGGACTGCGGCGCCGCCCAGTCCGACCAACGGCGGTCCCGCGTTCGGCCTGTGGCTGTTGACCGATGGCACGGTCCTTTCTCACGGCAATGCGTTGGACCACTGGGTAAAGCTCCCGCCCCAAGGGCAGCTACGCGAATGGGACTTGGACGACCCTGGCCAGCAGCGCGTACGCGCGGGGCGGAGCCCAGGAGCACGTGCTCAAGGACGGCCGCTTCTTCGAGGCCGGGGGCGAGTTCCTCTACGCCTGGCCCGCAGTGGCCGGCGTCGCTGCTTGCTCCTCGAGCTGCACGAACCCTCCGAGCGGTTCGATCTTGTACAAGAACGTCGAGATCTACGATCCGGTGGCCGACACCTGGACGCAGGAGGCCATGGAACTCTATGACATCGGCGACACGGGCAGCGCGACGCTCAGCGACGGACGCATCCTCGACAGCACGCGGGTGTCCAATCAGATTCAAATCTACGATTCGTCGACCAACACGCCATGATGCCCAGCCCGGGCGGCACCCCGGAGACGTGCCAGTTCACCACGCCCCCGACCCTGCCGGCCGGCACCTACGACCTGTACGTGGCGGCCGTCGGTGTGCAGTCCAAAAGTCCGTTTCCGTTCACCGTCGGCGTCGGCGGCACGAGCGACGGGGGAACCATCGGCACGAGCGACGCCGGGGTCGATGCGACCACGGGCGGCGTCAGCGATGCGGGGCCCGGGGAAGGCGCGAGCCCTTCCGCGGCAGGTTCCTCGAGCGCGGGGGCTTCGTCCAGCGGACCTTCGGCCGGCGGCGGCAGTACGCCCGGCGCAGGCGGCGGCGCCACGGGTGGAGCGACGGGTGCAGCATCGCCGAATGGGGACGCCTCGTCCACGACCCATGGTTCGGCCGCCGGGTGCGGGTGCCGTCTCACGAGCGATCTCCGCAATGAGCGCTCGACCGGTCCTGCCGGCGCCGCGCTCTTCGCGCTTGGAATGCTCGCGCTTCGCCGGCGATCCCGGCGGGGCCTGCCAGGGCGGGGCCTGCCGACGCCCTTAGTGGGTTTCGAGGCGAGGCTCTTCCACCGTCTTCGGAAGGCCGGGTCGAAGCTGGAAGTGGTTGCAACCACTCACGCCGGCGACGTGCAGATCGAACGCGGCGAGTGTCGGCTCCTGGCACGTGGCCTGTTCGCTGTCGAGTGGCGCTCTGGCTGGACTGCCGAAGAACTTGCAGTGCCCACAGTGTCCCCACGCTTTCAGTCCGTCGTTCCTTTTCATGGTGACCGCCTCGAGCAGTTGGATGTTGTCCCCTCGTCGACGACGAGAACCACCCGTGGGGCACATCGCGTGCCCGGCGATCCGTGCCCCGTCGTCGCCCCGGAAGCGGCGGATGAGGTCGCGAGCCGGAGATCCCTCGCACTTGCGACCCAGCGGCATTGACCGAGGCATGCGCTCTGCATTAAGGTCGGCTCGCGATGCCCAAACCGCTCGTCTACGAAGTCCTGCCGATCGACAGCACGTGGGTCGTGCGCATCGCAAGCGACAGCCAATCCGAGGCGTTCGAGGCCAAAGCGGACGCTCTGTCTCGCGCGCGCCAGCTCGCCGCTCGGGACGGAGCTGTCGTGCGCGTTCTCAGCGCGACCGGCCGCGTCGAGTCGGAGTTCGCGCCGCCCGGGTCTGGAGCTCGGACGTAAGTGCATCTCAGTGCAGCAGCGCAGGCTCCGATTGCTCCGCCCCGGCAGCAGCGGTCGGCAGCGTGAAATAGAACGTCGTTCCACGGCCCTCGACGCTCTCTACCCAGACTCGTCCTCCGTGCGCCTCGACGATGCCTTTGACGATCGGCAGCCCCAGGCCGGCACCCCGGCGTTTGTCGGCTGTCCTTGCTTGCCAGAACCGGTCGAACACGTGTCCGAGGTGCTCGGCGACAATGGCCGGTCCTGTGTTCTCCACCCAGAACAGGATCTCTCCGTCCCGCGGGCTGGCCCCGACCGTAATCCGCCCACCGGGGGGTGTGAACTTGGCTGCGTTGCCGATGAGGTTCTCGAATACCTGCAGGAGTCGGCTGGCGTCCGCCAGGACGGCGGGGAAATCGGGTGCAAGATCGAGCTTGAGCTCGAGACCGGCGGAACCCACGAGGGCCGTCTGCGCCTCGGTCACGTCCTGGAGGATCGGCTGGGCGACCAGCGGAGCGCATGCGACGGAGAACTGTCCGGCTTCGATGCGCGTGATGTCGAGCAGATCCTGGATGAGGCGGTCCATGCGAACCGCTGCCCGATGGATGATCTCGCCCGGTTTTCGTGAACGACGCTCTCCCTCCGGGCGAACGCGCTGCAGAACCGCGGCCTGCATCACGATGCTGTTCAAGGGGTTTCTCAGATCGTGCGCGACGATGCCGAGGACCTCGTCCCGGAGCCTCGTCGCACGCTGGGCCTCTCGGTAGAGCCGGGCGTTGTGTACCGCGAGAGCAGCCCGAGCTCCGAGCTCGGTGGCGAGGCGAACGTCCCTCGGTTCGTACGGCGCGGTCGCACTCGTGCGGACGAAGACGAGCGCGCCCAGCAACTGTCCCTGGGCCAGCAGCGGAACCGCCAGGAGACACTTCGGGTCGAGATCCTTCAATGCCTGCAGATGCTGGTGGTTGCGGCTGAGCGAAGAGAGATACTCCGCGGTCACCTCGCTCATGAGAAGCGGCTGACGCGTTTCGAGGACCGAGGAGCCGAGAAACGGCCTGTCGGGCCCGAGTTCGATTCGTTGCAGGGCGCTCGTGACGGATGCCTTGGTGGCGTCGCGGTGGACGATCCTCAGCCGTCGGAGCGCTCCGCCCTCTTCCGCCAGGTCGATGATGCAGCATTCGGCGAGATCACGAACGACCAGGCTCGCCACACTCGCGAGCGTCTCTTCGTAGTCGATGCTCGAGCCGAGGACTTCCGAGACATGGGCGAGGAACTGCTGCTCGATCTCGACCTGTCTGCGTTCCGTGATATCGCGCAGGACCACGGAAGAAAGGTTCTTGCCGCGAACTTTGAGCTTCGAGATCGCCGCCTCCGCCGGAAATTCGACGCCATTTTTCCGAAGGCCGGCGATCGGCGTCCGCTCCGCCATTCCGCGCGATTGACTCGGCCCCCCGGCGAACGTGCGAACGTGCTGGCGGTGCCGCTCCCGAAAACGCTCGGGCAGGAGCATGTCGAGGGGGCGTCCGAGCACGTCCTCGCGCTTCCAGCCGAACGTCCGTTCGGCGCCCTCGTTGTAGACGACGATGTTCTGGTGCTCATCGACCGAGATGATCGCCTCCGATGCGATGGACACGATGCCCGAGAACCTGGCCTCGGATTCGCGGAGCGCCTCTTCCGACTGCTTTCGCGCCGTGATGTCCACATTCATCCCGACCCACTCCTTGACGGAGCCATCGGGGCGCAGCAGTGGCACGGCCCGAACGGCCGTCCAGCGCCAATCTCCGCTCACGTGCCGGACCCGGCACTCGATCGAAAAAGGGGTCTTCGTCTTCACCGCGGACTGCCACTGCGAAAGCGTGGGGTACTGATCCTGCGGGTGAACCGCATCGAGCCACCCATGGCCCACCCACTGCTCGTAGGTCTGGCCCGTAAACGCTCGCCATGAGGGCGAGTCGTCGACCACCGCGCCTTCCGCGTCCGTTGTCCAGACAATCTGGGCGGAGGCGCTCACGAGCGCGTGGAATCGAGCCTCGTTGACGCTTGCCCGATCGCGGGCCCGCGCGAGCTCGGAGATGTCGCGGGTGATGGTCCCCATCCCGATGAGCTTGTCGGTCTGCGGTTCACGAATCAGGAAATGCGTGTCGGACACGGGAATCGGCGCCTGCGTTTGCCAATTCCGGAAGAATGTCTCCCCCTGCCAGTGTCCTTCTTCGACCATGGCTTTGACGATCACGTTGGAAGCGAACGCGCGTTGCTCCGGCGTGTAGTATTCGGGGATCTGCGTCTTTTCCACCGCAAGATCGGCGGGCAAGGCCACCATGCGACGGCCCGCGGGGTTCACATAGACCGGCTTGCCGTTCGTATCGGCGATTCCAATGAAGTCCGACGAATTCTCCACGAGAGCGGCGAGCACCTGGCGCTCCTGGAGAATCTTCTCGAGGTTCTTGGTATTGCGGCGATCCCACCACCAGAGGCCCCCTATGAGCAGCACGAAGCCGACGGCGCTGCCGGTGAGCAGAAGAAACGTCCACTGCCTCTTCCACGCTCTCTCGTGGATGCGCGTCGCTTCGAGGCGCGCTTCCTCCCCATCGACCTCGGAAAGGACACGACGCAGGCGGTCCATGACTTCCTTCTCCCGGAGCATGTCGTGCTCGAACGCCGAGCGGGCCGCTCCGGCTTCGTGCTGCTCGTTCGTACCCCTTTCGTGCTGCTCGTTCGTGATGGCAAAAAGCTCGAACGTCTTGCGAATCAGACGCTCCAGCTCATCCAGCCGATTCCGTTGTGTCGCGCTGTCGAGCGTGAGCCGGCGAAGGGTGCTGAGCTGTCCCTCCCACTGCGCATGGGCGGCACTGTAAGGCTCGAGAAAGCGAGGGTCGTCCGTGACGAGATAGCCTCGCTGGCCCGTCTCGGCGCTCACCAGCGTCGCAAACAGGTGGCCGGTCGCGAGCCGGACCTCCTGCGTATGCCATATTTCGTTCGACGTGTTCCTCTGCGCCGTCAGCGAGTAAATCGCCGAAAGGAGCAAGATGAGGAGCAACGCCAAAACGGGCGCCAGAGAGCGCCAGCGCGGGGTCAGGGAAATCCGCAACCTTCCCACGCATGCCTTCTACAAAAGTCGGTCCATGCGAATCCGGCTCGTCCGCTGCGAGGCTCGCCTTCGTCCGTTCGGAATGGTCGTGTTTCTTTTCCGCCACGGCGTCCGCCACGGCGATCGGATTACGCGCGTGGTACTACGTACGAAGCGATATGAACGCCGCCTAGGGCGTCTCGAGCACCGGACCGGCGTCCGACGTTGGACTCACCTGACAGAAGAGCGACAGTCCGCTGGAATGAGGGAGGACGCGAACCCGATATTCGCCCTCGCGCTGCGCGAGCGAGAGCCCGATCGAAAACGACAGCGCGCGCCGCTCACGCACCGCTTCGTCGAGCTTGTCGTGCAGAATGGAGCCCGCCACCGGTAGAGCCTCGAAGACGCTCTTGCCTAGCACCTCGCTCCGCGGGCGCTCGAACGTGTGTTCGGCAGCGGTGTTGAAATCGGTGATCGTCATTGCGTCGTCGATCGCCACGAACGCAGCGTCGATGCCCTCGAGGATGCTGGCCAGACGGTCCGCGGCCCTTCTCCGCTCATCGGCGGCCTGCTTCAGTTGGTCGACGTCGGTGCAGGTGCCGTACCACTTCCCGACCTCGCCCGTCTGACCCCGGATCGGGATCGACCGCATCGCGAACCATCGGAACGTGCCGTCCTTGGCACGCAAGCGAAGCTCTCTGTTGAAGGGCTGGCCCGATCGCACGGCCGTCCTCCATTCGTCGCGGATGGGTTCGCGCTCCTCCGGGTGCACTTGATCGAGCCAGCCGTATCCGAGCTGCTCGGATTCTCCGATTCCCGTGTAGTCCACCCACTGCTGGCTCAAGAAGTCGCACGCGCCGTCAGGACCGCAGCCCCAGACGAGCGTGGGCAGCGAGTCGGCCATCTGACGGAGCTGATCCCGCAGCTGATCCGCTTGATCGCGCAGCTTCGACTCGAGCACTTTGGCGGCGGTCACGTCGGTGAACGTGATCACGACGCCGTCGATGACGTTCTCGAGCGTGCGGTACGGCAGAATGCGCACGACGAACCAGCGCCCGTCGCGGGTCGGTACCTGCTTCTCTTTGAAAATGAGCGTGCGCAGCACCTCCCGCGCGTCCTGCGTCAGCTCGGGATAGTCGAGCTCGGTCGCGATGTCGGTGACGGGACGGCCCGTGTCGGCCGGGATGAGCTTGATGATCTTTGCCGTTTGCGTCGTGAAGCGGCGCACGAGCAGCTCCCCATCGAGGAACAACGTCGCGATGTCGGTGCTGTTGAGGAGGTTCTTCATGTCGTTGTTCGAACGGGACAGCTCGTCGACCTTCGACTGCAGCTCGTGATTCACCGTCTGCAGCTCCTCGTTCATCGATTGCATTTCTTCTTTCGAGGTCGTGAGCTCCTCGTTGGTGCTCTGCAGCTCCTCGTTGGTGCTCTGCAGCTCCTCGTTGGTGGACTTGAGCTCCTCCTGCGACGTCTGCATCTCCTCGCGCGTCGTTTGGTTCTCTTCGCGCGCGTGCTGCAGCTCCCGTTCGAGGTCCGCAAGGCGATTGGCGGCGACGCTGTGTCGCACCTTTCCCGTCGGCTCCAGCGGCGCGGCAACGACATCCGCCATGGCGATCAGCATGCTTCCACGTAGCTCCTTCGGCTCGGAGAGTCGCTGGACGGTGAGGTCGACGGTCTGGCTCGACCCGTTGGTCGCCACCTTGAGGCCGCGCACGACCACCGGCCCCCCCTCGCGGACCGCGGAGGCGAACGCTCCCGACAGCTCGTAGCGCAGGCCTTCGCGCGCCATCGCGAAGACATTGAGATTGGCCTTGCCCGCGGCCGGCTCGAGATACTTGCCGGTGCGCCCGCTGATGTAGAGGATGTCGCCCTTGTCGTTGGTGAGGATGGCCGCGGGCGCGAAGCGCTGGACGATGACGCGGTCGGCCAGGAGGGGCAGATTCGGCGGCGGCGTCTTCGAGGGCTCCATCGACTCCGATTCGGTCACCGCGCCCATAAGAGGTCCCGAGAGTCCGGGGGGGAACTCGACGGGCTGTGCGCCCACGGCGACGTCCAGGCGACGGTAGATGCGGCTCTTGCCATCTAACGGGCCGAACAGAGTCACGTACACGCCGACGGTCTCCGCGCTCCCGAGAAAGAGAATGCCGCCGGGGTTGAGCGCGTAATGAAAGAGGGGAATGAGCTTCTTCTGCAGCTCCGGCGAAAGATAAATGAGCAGGTTGCGGCACGACAGAATGTCGAGCTTGGTGAACGGCGGGTCCATGATGATGTTCTGCGGTGCGAACACCACCGCCTCGCGGATCTCTTTGCGGACACGATATCCCCGCTCGTCCTGGTGGAAGAAGCGGCGCAGCCGCTCGGGCGAGATGTCCGCGGCGATGTTGGCCGGGTAAATGCCCTGCCTCGCCTTTTCGATCGCGTCTCGATCGAGGTCGGTGGCGAAGATCTGGAAGGTGAGGTTCTGCGGCGCGAGCTGATCGAGTGCTTCCGACAGGACGATGGCGAGCGAATAAGCCTCCTCGCCCGTCGAGCAGCCCGGAACCCAGGCCCGCAGGGTCCCTGTCGTCGGCCGCGATCGGAACAGCTCCGGAAGCACCTCTTGCGCCAGGTGGTCCCACGCGGCCGGGTCACGGAAGAAGCTGGTGACGCCGATGAGCAGCTCCTTGAAGAGCAGCTCGACCTCCCGCGGGTTCTCCCGCAGGTAGCGCACGTAGTTGGCGATCTTGTCGATCTGGTGCAGACCCATGCGCCGCTCGATGCGGCGATAGATCGTGCTGCGCTTGTACAGAGAGAAGTCATTGCCCGTGTGGGCCCGCAGGAGGATGAAGATTTTCTCGAGGGCGCTGAGCTGCCTCTGCTCGAGAGCGAGCTCGGGCCGCGCGATGTACGCCGCGTGCTGGTGGTACGCCGCGATGCGCCCGGGGAGCTCCTCGGCCGAAGCGATCACGTCGGCCAGCCCCGCCTCGATGACGCTCCGGGGCATGCCGCTGAACTTCGCGGACCCGAGCGACTGAACGAACCCCGCGCCGGCCTTTTCCTTGATCGCACGCAGGCCCAGCGTTCCGTCCGACCCCATGCCGGAGAGCACGACACCGATGCTGCGCTCCTGCTGGTCCTCGGCGAGCGAACGGAAGAAGAAATCGATGGGCAGGTTGAGGCCGCGTGGCGACGTCTGCGGCAACAGATGCAAAACGCCGTGCAAGATCGACATATCCTTGTTCGGCGGGATGACGTACACGCAATCCGGCTCGACCTTCTGCCGGTCCTTGACCTGCACGACCGGCATACTGCTCGCGCGCTGCAGCAGCTCGACCATCGCGCCCTTGTGCGTGGGTCGAGGTGCTGGATGACGACGTAGGCCATGCCGCTGTGAGCCGGCACATGCTTGAGAAACTGTTCGAGGGCTTCGAGCCCTCCGGCCGAGGCGCCGATCCCCACGACCGGGAATCCACCGGGCGCCGCGAGAGGCTGCTCGGCGTGCGGCACACTTCCTTCGAGAGCGTCCTCTCGGGGTATGTCCGCGAGCTCGGCCGCCTTCGGACTTTCTTTGGGTTGGGCCTTCCGCTTCGCCGGTGAGGGGCCCACCTGGGCCGCCGCTGGCGGCGCCGCGCGCTTGCGCGTCGGACGCGTGCGCTCCGCCGACGGCTTGGGGTTGCGCTTGTTCATCGTGGGGTTTTCTTCCTCGCCGGGAGCGCTTCGCAGTTCACCCGGACGATCGTGGGCTCGCACGATAGACGATCTGGGCCGGCAAGACTCGGGCCGTCGTGTGGACCCGTCGAGGACTCGCGCGGGGGCTGTGGCCCGCGCGGCAATGCGCGGCCGGCGCTCTCCGGACGGCGCTGCGGCGCTCGGGGGCGCAAAGGCCCGGCTGCAATGCTCCGATGGCCAGGCCGGGTCGCAAAGCGATACGGAAACGCGATACGGAAACGCGATACGGAAACGCGATACGATAAGCGCGATTGGTGACGATCGCGCGTTCCGCACGTAATTTTAGCGCGTATTTAGGGGCGATTCGGGTCGGCTGAAGAAAGCGCGTCCGCGCTCGCACGAACGGACGATCGCCTGGAATTGTACGCTACGGGTCGCACGGTGGACGGTCCTATCTTGCCGTCCTATCTCTTGCCGGGAGGACGACGTGCGCGATTGCGATTCGGCAAGAGGAGGGGACAACTCATGAGCAGCCGAGCCGCGCGCAGCACCGCGCTCCGCGAACGCGCGGAGAGATGGCTCGTGTCGCGCGGCGGCGATCGCTCGACCGCCCCGCAAGACGCCGCGCTTCTCGTGCATGAGCTGGAAGTGTACGAGATCGAGCTGGAGATGCAAAACGAGGAGCTGCGGTCCTCGCAGCAGGAGCTCGAAAAGGCGCTGGAGCGGTACACCCGGCTCTTCGATTTCGCACCGCTGGGTTATGTCGTGCTCGATTCCTCGGGCATCGTGCGCGAAGCCAACCTCGAGGCGGCACGTGCTTTGGGACGGGAGCGGAGCCTTCTCGTTGGTCAACGCTTTACGACGTTCATCAAGTCGGAATTTCAGGGGTTCAGGACCTTCCTCGGAAACGTGCTCGGCCAGAACGACGAGCCTTCCAATGAAACGTGCGAGCTCACGCTCCACGTTCTTGGGCGCGTGGATCTCGAGGTTCGCCTCATCGGCTCGATCCTGTCGGATGGTGCGCCCCGGGCGCTGGTCGCGATCGAGGACATCACGGAGCGCAAGCGATCGGAATCCGCGAGCAAGCTCCTGGCCGCGCGCTTGGCCGGGGCGGTCAGCAGTGTTTCTCATGCATTCGCCCTGTTCGACTCGAAGGATTGCCTCGTACTTTGCAATCGCGCCTACCGGGAAATGATTGGAAACGCGCTGTCTGGAGATCTCGTCGGCCGCGCGTACCAGGAGCTTCTCGACGCTTTCCTCGAGGGCGTCGCGTTTCCGGACCGTGCGTCCCGCGAGCGCCTGCGCATGCAGCGGCTGGCCCGTGATCGCGACCCGAACGCGACCTACGAAGTTCGCACCCGCGACGGCCGATTCCTTCGTGTGACGGATCGGGGTACGGCCGACGGAGGGTTTGTGAAGACGATATGGGATTTGACCGCCGACGAGCGGCGTGCCCGCGAGCTGAAGGAGGCGCGCGCTGCCGCGGAGTCCGCGAACGCCGCCAAGAGCGAGTTCTTGTCCTCGGTCAGTCACGAGCTGCGCACCCCGCTGAATGCCGTTCTCGGATTTGCCCAGCTTCTGATGCGAGACAAGAAAGAGCCCTTGTCGGAGCGCCACCAAGAACGTGTCAGTCGGATCCTCCACGGAGGCACGCACCTCTTGCGCCTCATCGACGA
>DASPUY010000187.1:0-7611 GCA_035622655.1 Polyangiaceae bacterium | reverse complement strand
GGCGTGAACGAGGCGTAGAAGATGTCCTGGTTCGGGGTCGTGGCGCTCGCGATGACGTTGGTGATCACCGGTGAATAGGCGGGCACGGCGCGCGTCGTCGCGTTCTGCGTGATGCGGCCCAGAATGGATCCCAGGGCGCTCTGCAAGTCGCCTGGGCTGTCGGCGAAGTAGGCGTGCGTGCTTCCCCCGTAGACGGCGATCTGCTCGAGCTCGCAGCATGCAGCAAGGTTCGCGTCGTAGTTCGGGTTGGGCGTGGAAGTGCCCGACACCGTGGGGCTCAAGTACGGGTTACTGGCCGAGCAAGCATTCGAAATGCTCCCGTTGGCGACGAGGCTGGAGCACGTGCCCGAACCCCCGGGGTCGCTGTAGCTCGAGAGCGCAAAGCCGATGACGTACGTCACCACCGGCGATCCCGTCGTCGTGGTGAACAGATTCTGGGCGATCGTCCAGGGCTGCGCGAACGGACAGCCGCCCCCCGTGCCGGCGCAACCGGGCCGCATGTCCTCGTTCGGAAGTCCGTCCGTCAGGATGATGATGTTCTGGGTCCGGCATCCCCCCTGGACGTACGGGTCCGTCTGCAAGGGACCATTCGGGTCGGTCTGAAAGTAGTACTGCGCGTCGGTCAACATGCCCGCGAGGGGTGTGCCGCCGTAGGGCCGCGACGCGAGAACGACCTCCTGGACCTCCGCGTTCGCCTGCGCCTGCGTCGTCGCCCCGGTCGGGAAACCCACCATCCGGCCCTCCCAGGGGGGCGCGGCAGGGTTTCGTGCGCCGACGACGTAGACCTGGGGGGTGGTGCATCCGATCGGAAAGCCGGAGGGAAAGCTGGGGCTGCCGACGCCGTTCCACCCCGGATAGTAGCTCCACATCCCGGTGAACGGGGTGGAGGAGACGGCGAGGCTCGACGCGGGGCCGGTGACGCCCGTTCCGGGTCCGGGGTCGTTGTCGAAAGTCATGAGGCCGAAGCGGACGAGGTTCGTCATCGTATCGATCGCCCCGTTCGGCAGCTGTGCGAACTGGCACGACGACGTGGTCGTCGACAGCTGGCTGTACTGGCGCGATACCACGTCGCCGCTGAAGAACGCGGTGGCAGCGACCGACGGGTTCGCGCTCCGGGTCGTGCCTACGCCCTGACCGCTGGTCGCCCCCCCGAGCGACCCCGGAGCCATGACGCACGGCACGCTCGGGCTGACGGTCGTGTCCTGTGCGACCACTTGGTGGAAATTGATGTAGTAGTTGAGATCGTAGGGTGGGTTGCCGTTGATCGAGTACTCCTGGGCAAAGACGCTTCCGGACGTCCGGGGCATCGAGGCGCAGTTGTACCCGTTGGCCAGCGTGCCCGTCATCGCCTGGACCACGGTTCCCCAGCGATTGACCTCCGCGGGAGGCGACGACCAGTTGCAGGCTCCGGTCGTCGCGTTGCAGTTGCAGTTGTTCGCCGCAGCGTTTTCCGGAAGCGTTCCGTCGATCTCGCGATCCATCGATCCCGAGTTGTCGAGGAGGATGAGAACGTTCGGCTGGGGCGGGTTGGTGTCGAGCTGCTGGCCGCGCGCGGTGGCCGGCCACGCGAAGAGAGCGAGGACCGAAGCCCACCTGCGAGCCCTTCGCCTCGTCGCCGTCCGATCGCCTCGTAACCTCATCATCGTCTTTCTCTCCTCGCCTCGGGCGCTCCTCACCTCGGGCACTGAATCGGTCCGGCGACGAGCCGGGCCCTCTGCATCTCGAGCCCCTCTCCGCCGAACATGCTGGGTGTGGTGCCCAAAGACGGGTATTGCGGCTGGGTGATCCCTACCGACGTCGTGACCATTTGAATGAAGCAAAACTGAAGACTGAGCGCGTACCGCGCCGGGGAGGAGGCGGTCGTCGGCTCGGTGAGCTCGATGTAGAAGTCGGGCTTCAGCGGTGTGGGTCCCAGGCTCCCCGGGGCGCCGGCATAGGGCGTGCTGAACGGGTAGGGCACCGTGGCATTCGCCGCCCATCCCGAGCCGGACGCGAGCTCCTGTAGGCCCATGCGCCGGCACGCCTTGGATATGGGGCTCGCATTCGCGGGTACACCCTGGAGCGACACGCAGTTGACGTCGGGCTGCGACAGCATCAGCCCGAGGTAGAACTGCGCCTTCGTCGAAGCCAGCTCCTGCGCCGCGGCGATCACTCCGTACTGCGAGAGGTAGTGCGATTGAGTGCTCTGGCGCTCGTTGCCGCTGGTCCGCAGCTCGTTCGACGCGGCGGCGAGCGCATAGATCCCGACGGACGCGAGAACGGCCAGGGTCATGGCCACGATGAACATCACGGCGCCGCCCTCGCGGCGACGGCGGGAGGCACTCAACTTGGCGATTGCGAGCGTGTTCATCAGTAGTAGTTCGCGGCCTGGTTGGGCAGGTCGACTTCGGTCGTCACCGTCCGGACGCGCGCCCAGACCAGAGAGCCAGCCGGCGCCGTGGAGCACTGCGCCACGCAGTAGCGGTACAGGTAGGTCTCATTGGTGTACTGGGACGGAGAAACGGCGATGTTCATGGTGCGATCGGGCTGCGCGGCCCGCACGGCGAGACGGGCTCGAATCGATCGGATACGCTCGGGCGTCGAGCTGACGTTCGTGATGACGGCTGCGACCGTGTTGTTCGAAGCGTTATTGAACGGGAACGTCACCGGGGTCGGATTGAGCGCGGTTCCCGTGTCGACGGTGAATGCGAAGCCGAGGTCGACCGCGTACTCGGCGACGATCTCGCTCGTCGGCTGGGCGATTTTGCCCGAGGCGACGTCGACGTAGGAACGCATCAGATCGTACTTGGTCGGATCGGTGCCGCCGTCCGAGGTTGCTTCGAGGCCGTTGACGAACTGCGCCGGCTCCGGATCGGCCGTCGAGCCGGCCGTCGTGATCTCCCACTGCACGATCTGCACGGGGTTCACCCAGGCCCGTCCGGCGGCGTAGCCGCTCAGCCCGGCGACGGTGCCAGTGCTCTGCGCCGTCTGGATCGGATTCTGATTGACGTTGACGCTCACGTAGGGACCACCCGCGGCCACTCCCGCCGCAGGCACCCCGCTACCCGGGTTGCACGTCGTGAGGTACTGGGTGTGGCCCGAGTCGTCGACCAGGCGTACGATGAATTGGGCCTGGAAGGTCGGGTCGGGTTGGAACGCGGCCTGGAGCTCGGCGGTCCCGGCGGCGCCGTTGCCCATCAGCCGGTACATCGCCGGGGACGTGGGAGAGAGGTAGATCGACTGGCAACCCGCAGCCGCGGGCGCGATGTACGCGACGTCGTACTGATCGGCGGTGGTCATGTTGCCGGCCACCTGGATGAGATCGGGGGTGAGAGGTGGCGTCTGTGCTCCGGAGAGCGCTGGGCTCGCGCCCGAGAGATTCGTCAGCGAGCCACTCGGGTTGTAGAAGACGGAGGCGAGGTTCTGGAGGGTGGTCGGCGCGGTCGACGGGATGTGGGGCTGCCCGGGCGCGACCGCAATCATCGGGTCGGTCAGGACGTTGCCCGTGCTCATGAAGCCCGCGCGCTGCAGATCGGCGCGGAGCCGGTCGATCGCCGCGCGCATTCCGGCCTCGGCCGCCGATGCGCGCGCCTCTTCGTGAAACGTGTTCGTGGCCTCGCGCGAGAGTGTGACGATTCCGGCCGCGACGAGCAGACCCGCCAGCAAGGCCACGATGAGCTCGACCATCGTGAAGCCCGCTTGCGCGCGGCGGCGACGGGCCGGATGCCGGCTCATTGCGCGGCGTTCTCCCGGATCGACGTCGTCGCGTAGATCGCACGGTATTTCAGACCTGCGGCGTTGGGATCGGCGGCTTTCAGGTCGCCGTTGTTCGTGCTGCAGAACCCCGCCGCCGCCGACGAGCTGCTGTTCGATCCGCCGATCGTGGGCGGTGTGAGACCGCGCAGCCAGAGAACCCGAACATCGCCGCGGTACAGCTGACCCGGCACCAGCGTGACGACCTGAGCGCTCACGCAGAAGACAGCCGATCCCAGGTCGCCGCTTGCGAGGTCGCGCCCGAGGATGTCGAACCCGTAGCTCATCGTCTCCGGGTTCGTGACGTTCATGTACGTGTTCGGGATGAACCAACCCTGGTCGACGTTGGCCGACACGAGCTGGGCATTGGCGATGTTGCTCGGCGCGCCCGGGCTCGCCGTGCTCGGGAGCGTCCACTTCATCGCGTCGCGCTCGAGACGCTCGATCCACGCGCGGGCGATCGCGTTGGCGACGTCCATTTTCCGTGCGTCGAGGTCGGCCTGGATGCTCGTCTTCTGCATGCTCATCACGCCCGCGGCGCCGATCACGAGGACGGTCATCGCGAGGAGAACCTCGACGGCGGTGTATCCACGACTCCCCGCCGACGTCCCAGTTCGGCGCGCGCGGAGTGAGCGAAGCAACAAGAAAGCGCTCATCCTCGCCGCTCCTCACTTCCCCTGCGAAAACATGCGAGGCATGCCGTTCGGAACGACGAGGACGTTTCGCACCGTGGCTCCGGTCACGAGCGAGCTCAGCCCGCGGGTCACCTGAGCTTGCACGACGCTCACGTTGGGCGGCAATCCGTCGAACAAGGGCGTCTGGACGGAGAATCCCGCCTGCCCGTAGAGCAAGAGATACGACCGTCCAAGCGGCGTGAAACACATGGCGAGCTGAGGAAACCCGGTGCCCGTCGTGGCGGCGAGGCCGCCGGTTCCCGCAGGACCGAAGACCTCGAGCGTCGTCTCGATGTCGGCGTCGTTCTCCGCGAAGCCGTTCAGATTGACGCCGTCGACGAGCAGCGTCGTGTTCGAGGCTCCGTTGACGTTCACCGACGTGTTCCAAAGCGTCGGCGATTTGCACGACGGAACCGGTGTTTGATTGGTCGCCGCCGCACCCCCGCTGGCATTCTGCGCGTCGGCCTCGTACAGCATGAACGTTCCGCGGTCGGTCGTGCCGTTCGTCGTCATCGTCACGAGCATTGCGCCCCCTCGGGCCACCGCCCGCAGGCGCGCTTCGCGAAAGAGCTGCATGATTGCGCCGGCGTCCTGGTAGGCGTGCCGGTCATAGGTGCCGAGGCGCATCGACGGAATGGCGAGCGTCGCGATGATGCCGATGATGATGACGACGACGAGGAGCTCGATGAGCGTGAAGCCGCGGCCGCGCCGGCACGTCGGCTCCGGCGCGCTGCGGCTGGGCGACGATTCGGATGCGGCACCCACGGGATTCACCCGGGGGCAGGGTCGCAGCAAGGCACGTGCCCCGCGCTGCAAGTCCCATGTTTCCATGAAAGCTCGCTGACTTGGCGGCGCTCGCGGGCCTGGCGTGCAGCAACGATTTCAAATCTCCGCAAAAGGTGCGGACCCGAGGGGGTACGTGCTACGACCGCGCGGGGGATTTGCCCGTCTGCAGCCACCTCGTCGCATGCCGGATCGGTCTTCCGTATTTCGCCTCGCCCTCCGTCCCTCGCGTCTCGGTCTCGCCCTGACGGCGACACTCGTCGCGTGCGGAAAAACGGATGAGACGCGCAGCTTCCCGCCGCCTCCGCCTCCGTCCGCCACGGCCTCCGCTCGTCCGGACGTGTGCGCGGACGGAGGAGGACGGGATACCGACGTCATCAGCGCGCCGCTCGTGCCATCGAGCGTGAACGGGTACTGCCTCGATCCACAGAGCGAGCCGAAGACCTACGGCAACAAGGGACAGCTGTCGATGGACGAGGTGTGCACGACGGCGTTCGACGGAGAATGCGAAGTGTACAAGCGATTCGGGCTCGATCGCGTGGTCGTGCTCCGGTACGTGGACGGTAGCGGCGCTCCCAACAGCGTCGAGGTGAACCTGTCGCGCTTTGCGACACCGGAAGGCGCGTACGCGATGTTCACGAAGCGGGTCGTCGCCGACGGGGACCCCGCGAGGGCGTCCGTGAGGCCGCTGGAGGCGGGAGCGGCGGCGGCGAGCAGCAGCAGCAACGCCTACGTTTGGCGGGGTCCGTATCTGGCCGAGCTCACTTTCGTGACCGAGGACACGAAGATGACGCCGGAGGCCATGGCCCGCGCGAACGATCAGTCCACCGCGGCGATCGCGAAGGAAATCGGACGTCGGCTGCCGGGGCCGACCAGTCCGCCCGTTTCCGCCTCGATGCTCCCGACGGCCTCGCGAATTCCCCTCGGCATCTCCTACCTGCCGAAGGACGCGCTCGGGCTCAAGGACATCGGGCCGCTGGCGATCGGCTATTACCAGGATGGCACGCGACGCTGGCGTGACGTGGCGATCGTCCGGAGCGACGTGGAGGGGGCGCGGGAAGCGCTGCGAGCCTTCAAACTGCTGCCCGGCAGTTCTCCACTCAAAGGAATCGCCGCCGACGACGGCGTCCAGGTCGTCCTTCAAGAGGGCTCGGATCGGGCCAAGGCGGAATACGTGGTGGCGCGCAAAGGAGCGCTCGTCGCGGCGATCGGCGACGAGGAGCTCGTACTCGATCCGTCGATGTCGAAGGACAAGCTCGCGCCGTTCAAGCTGACGAAGGACGAGAAGGTCGAGAAGCTGACCGCCTGGCTCGCGGCCGCGAAGTAGGCGGGTCTCGGGCACGCCCCGAAATCACGCGCGAATCGCTTTGAGCGGAGACGTCCGCGCCGCGCGGATCGCGGGCAGCAGTCCGCCGAAGAGGCCCATCGCGCACGCGAAGACGAGAGCCTTCGCGATGACCGCCGGGGTGGGGTCGAACGAGAAGACGACCTCCGACCAGCTCGCGAAGTTGAGCATCGAAAAGTGCACGAATCCCATGGCAAGCGCTGCGAGCGCGCCCACCGCTCCCCCGGCGGCAGCGAGAAGCACCGACTCGAGCAGGAATGAGAGGAGAATGCTGCGGCGCGAGAAGCCCAGCGCGCGGAGCGTTCCGATCTCGCGCTGGCGATTGGCGACGGCCGCGTACATCGTGATGGTCGCGCCGATCATCGCGCCGATCGCGAAGAACGCGGCGACGACGGTCCCCAGGAAACCGATGAGCTGGGAGGTGCCCTCGGAGAGCTTTTCGTAGAACGCCGTCTCGCGCACGGCTTGCAAACCGAGCCGCTTGTCGTTCTCGACGCCCGTTCGGAACCCGTCGAACTTCGTCGGTGACTCGAGACGCACCCGAACGCTCGAGACGATCCCCTCCCGGTGGTACGCCTGACGCAAGACTTCGCGATCGACCCAAACCTCGGACTCGTACGAGGAACCGTCGGCCTCGAAGACTCCGACGACGTTGACCGGCCTGTTTTTCTTGATGTCGAACGTCCGATCGAGGTCGATGCCGCGGATGCGGCCGCGGATGCGTGCCCCCACCATGGCCTCGTCACTTCCCGGTCGCGGCGGACGGCCCGCGACGACGTGCACCTCGGGACGCAGGACCTCGGCTTGCTCGTCGATGCCGCGGATGGTGACGTTGGTCACGCCCGGAGTACCGACTTTCTCCAGAGCCGCCACGACGACGATCTCGCCGGAGCCGAGCGGGCGGCCGTGCCCGTCCTGGCGCACTCCCGGCGCCGCGAGGATCAGCGGGACGCTCGATTCGTCGATGACGCTCCCGAGCTCGGCGTCGCTGCCCATCCGGAGCACGATGGCGTCGTCGGGCCGACCCGAAATACCGAGCGTCTTCTTGATGCCGGCCGAGAGCATGAGCGAAGACGC
>DASPUY010000186.1:0-16106 GCA_035622655.1 Polyangiaceae bacterium | reverse complement strand
GAGCCCGGTTTTCCGCGGTCGGTAGGATTCGGACCGACTCCATCCGAACCCCTTTTTTGCGGCAATGCTGGAGCCGTCGATCGCCGCGCGAGACCAGTCGATGGCCCCGTTGGCTCCGAGTTCGTCCAGGACCAAACGATGCAGGTTCGGCCACACGCCCGCTTCCGTCCAATCCCGAAGGCGGCGCCAGCAGGTCACGCCCGACCCGCAGCCCATCTCCATCGGCAACATGCGCCATTGGATTCCGGTCCTGAGAACGAACAGGATCCCCGTCAACGCGGAGCGATCCGACACCCGCGGCCGACCCCCGTCCGGCTTCGGGGGCTCGGGGGGAAGAATCGGCTTGATACCGTCCCATAGCGCATCGGAAAGGAGCGGTTTCGCCATGGGCCCATCCACCTATCCATCCGTCGCCGGGGGGGCCAAGTTTTGAAACCGCCTTTAAGCGGATCAGCGCTCGGGTCAACCCGTGGGCGTCTGCGTGCCACAGGCTAACCTCGCCGTATGAGCGAGACGTCCTACGCCGCCGCTTGGGCTGATCTGCGGCGCCGCCGAGCGGCCGTCATTGGCGGCATGGTCTTCTTCGCTGTGGCTGGCGCTATTTGCGTTGCATTGGTGCATGGCGGTTTTCCGTATCTCCCGATCATGTTTCTGGCGGCTGTCATTCCATTGGTGGTGCTCAGCGTGTGGTGCGATTCGTTTCGCTGTCCACGGTGCCATCAGCGGTTTGCAGCAGGAGGGCGCGAGAGCCGAGGGGGACGCTGGGCCCGAGGAAGCGCATTCGCCTGGCAATGCGCTCACTGCGGAATCCTCGCCGGAACGGAGCCTTGACCTTGCGATGCGACAGGGGCGGCCGCCTCGCTCGCGCCGATCTCGAGCGGCCCGCGCGGACTGGCAACGTCCGTCCTGGCGAGGCGCTCGATCCCGACGCGCCACCCGGACCGTCGGCGCCCATCGTCGGACGCATTCGCGCCAAGGCGCTCGCCGACGCGGCAACTTCGTCGCGATCGTCGAGTCGCCCGATGGCGCCGCATAGCGCGTACCGCTCGATCCGGCCATTGCCGCGAGCTCGCGGGTGGGTGACTGAGTCACGATGACGACGGTGCCGCGCCGCCGCGCGCGGCCCGAAGACGCGGCGCTCGAAGCGATCGCGCGCGCGACCGGTGGCCACGAAGACGCGGGGGCAGTGACGCGGATGCCCAGCTGGCTCCTCAAGGTCGAGCACAACCTCCAGGATCTTCACGTCGTCGGGTTCGACGGGATCGTCCGTCCGGACATTCTTTCGTCCCATACGGCGCGCGATGTCGACCACCTTCCCGTCGATGCGGCGCCCAGGAAGGCGCTCAGAGCGAACGATCGGCTGGAGGGTCTACACGGACTTTCGAAAGGCCCTCGAGCGTCTCGATCAGGAGCGCACGGAGTGTCGTCTCGTGATCCGGGCGGACGGCCGCTCGCAACGGCCGCGAGCTCGTCGTCCTGCCCATGACCCGCGAATTGCGCGCAGCCATCGGCCGCACTGTGGTGCTGGAGCGCGACGCCAACGGCAGACAGGAAGCCCGACGAGGCGGCGATGTTGGCTAACCCCCAAGAGGACGACCGTGCTGGCCTTGCAAATGCCCACGCTGCACGTCGCCGCGGCGGGACACACGGCGCACGCGTTGCCCCCGCTGCCGCACGCGTTCGGCGCGGTCCCGGCAAGACATTGGCCGGACGTTCCGCGGCGCGCCAGCGCGCCTGAGCCCGGAGAATTCGCGTCGCCCGGGCGACCACCTTGCACCGTCTGGGCGGCCACAGCACTCTGCCGTTCCGTGCGCTCCTGCGGCGCGCGGAGGCATCTTAGCCGGCTTCGCGATTCCGCTTGGCCGCTCGGATCCGCGTCCCCGACCTCGGGTGTTCGCCTTTGCGCGGACGAGTCCTTTGGACGAGCTCTCGGTCGCATTCCGCGTGCACAAGGCTGCCGTCGGCCCGAACCAACGGGTCAAGGACGACCGGTCTCTGGCAAATCGCGCACGGCACCGCCCGCCCTATGATCCGAGGCCGACTCAGAGTCAATGGCAGTTCCTTGCTTTTGCTTGTGTGTCCGTCGGTCGGTGCGATCCTCGGTCTTGACGACCATGGACCCGGGCGAACGCGAAGCTCTCGAGCGCTTCCGCTCCGATTCACGTGTCGACGAAGCGGAACGAGCAGCGCGTCGTGAGAGGGCGCGACTGGCACGGAAGGATCATCCCACGACGCTTCTCGTCGGCGGACAGCGCGTCGTCCGCGGCCATCGTGACGCGGCCCTCGAGCAGTTCGGACACGCAGGTGCCGCAAAAGCCCTGCTCGCAGGAGTACGGAGCGTCGAGGCCAGCGTCGCGCGCAACCTGCAAGAGCGTCTTGCCCGCGACGTAAGGGATGTGGCGGCGCTGGTCCCGCAGCTCGACGTCCACGAACTCGGGCGGACTTGCTGCCGTCCCGACGGGCTCCTCCGCGGGCGGGAGATCGCCCGAGGGGACAATCGTGAATCGCTCGACAAGCACGTTCTCGGGAGCGATCCCCGCCTCCCCGAGGGCACGCTGCACGAGCGTCATGAACGGACCGGGGCCGCAGAGGAAGCACGATGCGTTGGGCCGTGTGGCGGCGGTCGCACGGACGGTAGCCTCGTCCAGCGGGCCGTCGACGTCGTCGAACCGGCGGCACACCGTCAACCTTGCGGGGTATGCCGCCTGCAGGCGGCCCAGCTCCCCGGCGAAGATCGTCGCGTTGCGATTGCGGTTCGCGTAGACGAGGGTGAGGGCGCGACGGGTCGTCGTAAGCGCCGACTTGAGGATGGAGATCACCGGGGTGATCCCGCTGCCGCCCGCGAAGAGGAGCAGGGGCGCGTCGCGTTCGTCCATCACGAAGCGTCCCTCGGGCGGCATCACGGAGAGCACGTCCCCGACACGCAGGCGATCGTTCAGCCAGTTCGAGACGCGTCCTCCGGTGGTTCGTTTGACGGTGATCTTGTGCTCGCGCTCGCAGTCCGGAGAGCTGGCGAGCGAGTAACAGCGCCTCAGACGCTCGCCCCCAATCTCTAGCTCGAGCGTGACTGACTGACCGGCGCGGTACTCGAACTGCCGAACGAGGGCCGGCGGTACGTCAAAGACGATCGATTTGGCCTCGCGCGTCTCCTCGACGATGCGCGCCACGGGCAACTCATGAAACATGTTCCACCTGCTGCCGATCCCGGCCGGTCGCATCGATCTGGGCATTCACGCTGTGACCTGCGCCCACGCCGGAACGCTGGCGCCCATCGGCGTGAGGATCGGGTCCTGCCAGAAGGCCGGGGTTGCGGAGTACGTGACTGCCGGGGCGAGACGTCTCAGGGTGCCCAGTGGCGTCTGGCGCTCAATCACGTCCGGCTCGAGCAGCCGCTGCCCGAGGCCGCCAAGGCGTGAGAGAGAGCCGCTCGGGTTCGTGTAGTCGAGCCGCTGGAAGACATTCTCGGCAAAGCCGCGGTCCTCCACCGGTACGAGCCCGAGGGACTGGTACCACATGGCATTGCGCGTGAGGCTGACGGTCACGTGGTAGCTGCCGCCTTCTCGCGCGCGACGAAGCAATGCTGCGGCGGCTCCCGCGGCACCCATGTAGCCCGTCACGTAGTCGTTGATCAATGCGGTGGGCGGAACTGCGGGGACCCCGTCGATGCCCTCGAGCATGGCGAGTCCGGAGGCCGCGGTGCCCAGCATGTCGAAGCCGCCTCGGTCCGCCCAGGGTCCACCCCATCCATAGCAACGAACACTGACCACAACGATGCCGGGACGAAGCTCCGCCAGCTGCTCCGGGCCGAAGCCAAACCGCGCGAGTTTGCGCCCGCGGAAGTTCTCCACGAACACGTCGGCGTGCTTGGTAAGGGCGAGCGCGCGCGTGCGGGCGTCCGCGACGTTCAAGTCCAGAAAGGTGGAGCGGAAGCCCACGTTGGCGTCGTCGTAGACCCACGCGTGCTCGAAGTCGTCGTGCCGATTGAACTGCAAGACCTGCGCGCCCTGTTCGGCCAACGTCCTTCCGACCACGGGACCGGCGACGGCATGGGTCGCGCTCAAGACGCGGATGTCGCTCAGCGGGCGGGCGGACGCGCGAAGGGGCTCGGGCGCACTGTCGCCGATCTTGCGGACCGCGATCACTGGCTCGCGAGCAAGGTATTGCCCCTGCGGGTGGGCCGCCCACTCTTCCGCCGTTCGTGCAATGCAGAGCGTGTGACCTTGGGCGTTGGCCATGTCCTCGAGCTCGTCGGCGTTCCACCGGGCGATGGCCTCCGAGATGCTGCGATGGTTGGCCCCGCAGTCGAAGAAGTTCGTCCAGGCGAACTGCTGGGCGGGATACACCGCCGATGGGTACACCCAGCGGCCGTCCTTCGTTCGAAAAGGAAATACCGTGAACGGGTGGTTGCTGCCGATGGGATCGGGATAGGGCCATCCGTTGATGGTCGGATGGAACGTGAATTCTGGGTTGATCCCGTGGGCCGCCTTGCGTAGGTCGATCGACAGATCCTGGCCGCGTCCAGTCCGTAGCCGCCAGATGGCGGCTGCGCCGACGGCGGCGGCCATGGCCGACAGCGCAAAGGCCGAACCCAGGCGAACCGCGCTCGGAAAGAGCGGGTCGCGCCCCAGGAAGGTGATGCGTCCCCCCGTATCTTCGGGGGTCACGCCCGTCCCCGCCAGCAGATGGGCGAGGCGCTGGGGCAGATCGTCGTCGGAAGAGGCGTTCGTTCGGGAATCCTTCGAAGCGTCCATTTTGAACCTCGCCGCGTTTTCGCGTCTCGGTCGTTTGCGTTCGTCAGGCGTGTGCCGGGCGATACGTTTCCGCGTTCGTCGAGAATTCGGCGTGCCCGTAGCGCGCCAGCTGTTTGCGCAGCGAGCGAACGAGGGACCGGTCCGCGGCGGCTCGGAACGGAGGAATGCTCGCGGCGGCGCGATAGGCCCCCATTCGCATCGCGATCGTGATGGTGGCGGCTGCCGCACCGGCGTAGTGAGAGGGGCTGGCACGCAGGCCCGAGGCGGCGCGCTTGTCAGCGCTCAACAGCTCCGGTACGAGCACGACCCGCGCAAAGCCTCGCTCCATCCACGCGAAGACCCTTTCATGCAGCGAGTGGTCCGCCGTGAGGTCCGCATCCATCGTCGCACGAACGAGCGCTACGCAATTCTCGTCGAATCCCTTTCGGAGTGTCGCCCGCCGCGTTTGAAGCAGGCTCCAAATGCCGTCCGGCGTCGTCGCCAGGAGTTCCTCCGGCAAGCCGAGAAGGAAGCAGCGGTAGCGCGCGAGTTCGACGCGTGCCCGCTCGGCGGGCGTAAAGGTGTCGCGGCCATGCGCAAGCGCGTGCTCGGCGATGGCCCCCGCGACAACGAGCCCGGCGGGGAGTTGATCGATCTGAGGAATCGGGATGCCGTAGGTCTTCACGTCCCAACGATCCCCGGCCTTGAGGAGGTTGAACCGGACCATGGAGTGCATGAGGCGGACCATGGCGGCCGAGCGGAAGGCCAGTCCGTGCCGGTCGAGCGCGTCCGGCATCACCATGCTCGTGTAGAACGTGGCCGTTTCCTTGATGCGACGGGCCGAGGAGTTATGCGAAAGCGTGCCTGTCTGGACCATCGGCAGGGCCGCATATTTGTTCATGAACGTGCCCACGATGGCGCCGCGGGTGGCAAACGGCGAACGGTTGGCGTAGGCGTTGCGCTCGATTCGCGCGCCCTCTTCGATGAGCTTCGGATCTAGCCACGACGGAAGCGTTTCCATTTCGCGAATGAAACGCGCGAGCTCGGGCGGAGCGCCCGGGACGCCGTCGAGCCCATGGTCGCAAGCCTGGGTGAGCCAAGTGATCAGCGCCTTGGCGCCGTGTTGCGGGGTGAGAGCCGCGTACGCGTCGGCCACCGCGTCGCCCATCATCGTGTAGGCGCGCACCCGGGCCACTTGCTCGGCGTTGGCGAGCAGCTCGCTCCTGCCAGGCGCAAGCTCTGGGCCGAGGTCGGTCTCATCGCCGGGACCGATGGCGAACCGCTCTGGGTCGATCGAAAAATCCACACGACCGTACGTGTGCGGGATGAGCGTGCGCTGATTCGAAACCATTTCCAGGCGTTCGGTGCTCGAAAGGGTCATTGGAGGGGCCTCCTTCAGACGTTGCCAAGGATGCGGCTCGGCAGAAGCCACGCCGCTGAACTTGACCGACTGAATATCTATCATACGATATATATTGTCAAGACGAGGTGGCCCGCGGAGGTTCAAATGCTCCCAAAATCCAAAGAGATCGGGTCTCACGATCGGGTTGCTGCGGGCCACGACGGGCGCGACACTCCGCCGGTTCGAGGGCAGGTGCGCCGGATGGTGGTGAAGGGACGACCCGAGAGTGGCTACAAGAAGGGGGACGAAACAAGGCAGCGACTGCTGGAGGTGGCTCTGGCGGCGTTTGGAGCGGCACCCTTCTCCGCAGTGACCACCCGTCAGATCACAACGGCGGCGGGCGTGAGCCTCCCGAGTCTGCAGTACTATTTCGGCGACAAGCAGGGGCTGTACCGCGCCTGCGCCGAAGCCATCGTCGATCGCTTCCGCGCGAATGCGTCCGCCGCGGCCGGCGATGCCCGCAAGGCACTCGGCGGCGAGTGTTCGCCCGAAATGGCGCGCGCGCACCTGAAAACCGTCCTCGGCGCCATAGCGGGGTTCCTCATCGGGACCAAGGAGTCTGCGCGGTGGGCACAGTTCGTTGCGCGAGAGCTCCGCGAAGCGGGACCGGCCTTCGAGATCCTGTACGAACGCCTATGGCGTCCCGGCGTGGAGGTCACCTCGCGGCTCATTGCCCGCGTTCGAGGGGTGCCCGACAATGACCCAGCCGCACGGGTGGAGGCTCTGCTGCTTATCGGGAGCGTCTTGGCCTTCCAATCCGGGCGTCGGATCACCCTACGCACCATGCAGTGGTCCGCGATCGGGCCCGAAGAACTCGAATTGATTCGAGCCGCTCTTGACGCCCAGATCGATGCCATCGGGCGCAACCCCGGCTGATAGGTCGTGGGTCAGCTCTGCTAGCCGGGTACCGCGCGCGGCCGCCCGGGGGGGAGGAAGGAAGACGCCGCACCCGTGATATGGAACCGCGCGTCCGGGACCTCTGCCGAAAGCGCATCCGGCGCACCTCGCGAGGGACGAAGGGAGGCTCATCAACGGGACGTACGTTCGCGCACCCGCTTTGCATCAGCCGCCTCCTCATGCGCGCAAGCCGTTGCATCGGGCCGATCGCCCTCGCGCTCGGCCTCATCCCCGCATGCAAGGGGTCCGACAACCCCTCGCCCAGCCTCTCCGCGAGCGGCAGGGGTCCGGAGGACGTCCGCCCAGCGAAGTATGCGACGTGCGCCGGACAAGGAGCCAACCCGGAACAGCTCGCCCCTGCCTTCCTCGACCAGATGCCGTGGTGCCACAGCGCCGACACAGCGCCCGCAGACAAACTGTCCGGGCTTGGTCGCGATGGGACAATCATCGAAGGCAAGGGCGACTGCCAGTTCGACGACGGGATCAGCTGTCACTTTCACACTTCGATGGAATTCGTCGACTCAACGAAGTTGAGGGACGACGAGCACGCCGTCGGCGAGATGCATTGCATCGTTCCCTCGCACAAGACCGACAGCCCGACTGTCTACGGTGCCCACCTCCGATGCAAGCCGGGCACGTCGCCCGCGGCGGACACGAAATCGTGCTCGACTCAATTGCTCGGAACACTGGCTCGCTGCCAGAGCGGCTGGAAATGCTGCGACAACGGCACGCTGACCAAACCCGTGAGCAAGCAGCAAGACGCAGAAAAAAAACTCCGCCCGGACTTTCGCATCTGTCAGGACAGTTTCATTGAGATCGACTGCGGGCTGCTCCATGGAATGCACGGACATACCGCAAACGTTGCTGGCCTGGGTGAAGAGATCACGGGCAAGTTCAACCCTCAGGATTCCGACGACAACCATCCATGACGACGCGGCCCGCCGACGCGCATCCCACTGGACACAACGCCACCGAGCGTGGGATCCGTGGGCCCGTCGTCGGACGAAGGAATCACTATGGCTCTCGGTCGCGGCGCGGGCGAGCCGTTGACCTGGCATAGCGGCGAGCTGGTGCAGGAGTGCGGGGCATTCGGCGAATACGGCATCCGCGCGCGATCCCCGACAGCTACGGAGTGGAGATCGAACAGCACCTCATTCGACTCGTCCGTGACGAGGTGACTCGTCTCGTTCGCGAAAAGGTGAGGGCTGGGCCTCCGCCCGTCGACAAGGCCCTGTGGGCTGCCACGGTTTTTGCTGGGTGCGCCCGCCACGATGCGGAATCGCAGAGCGAGCTGGGTAGCTGTCGGTATCGTCGTGTCGGTCGCCACGTCCGCAGCGGCGGAAGCCGCCGACCCATGGGTTGTATGGATCGCTCCGGCGGAGTGTCCCAGCGGTGCGGCGGTCCTCACGCGCATGCGAGCGGCGGCGCAAGACGAAGCGCCGGACGACTTGACCGCGCGGGCCGTGATCGAATCGATCGGCGGTCGCTGGTCGGGGCGAGTCGAGGTGACGAGCGGTGAAAGGCGCTGGGAGCGGACTTTCGAAGGCGGCTCGTGTGCCACGGTCGCTGACGCCGTGGCTCTCACCGTGAGCCTTTCCATCGCGCCGTCGCGCACCATTGCCGCCGTGACGGCCACGTCCGCGCAGACGGCCCGCGGTTTCCTAGCTCCTGAGGTGCCGCCTGCGCCGGCGACCAGGAACCGGGCAGCGGCGAACGCGATGCTGGAGGCTGCACCCGGGCCAGAGACGGTTTCCCCGCCGCCGCGCTCGCACACGCATGGCAGCTTTTCCGTAAACGCCGAGGGAGTTGTCGACGTGCGGGGCGTGCCATCGCCGTCGCCGGGGGGCGCCGTTGGCGTCGCGTGGCGGGCGAGGCCCCTGGAAGTCGGGATCGAGGCGATTGCCGTCGAAGCGCAACGTGGAACGGTTGCGGGGTCAACGTCGGGCGCTTCGGTGTCGCTCACAGCCGCGTCAGCCAGCGTGTGTCTCGTTGTGCCAATCGACGATCGCGTTGTCGCGGGCCCGTGCGCGGGCGGCGCCGTGGAGCGACTGGCCGCGCATGGCTTCGGCCCGTCGGACACCTTCGTCGCAACGCAACCGGTCGTGGTGCTCCCAGCGGCGGTCGGCGAAGCGGATCTCGAGTGGTCGCCGATGTGGGCAATGGCTGTGCGGGCGTCGGCGCGCGGGCTAGCGCCCTTGTCGCGACCGACGTTTGTCGTCCGCGGTCCGGCCGGCGGCACCGCTTACCGGCCGGCGGCGCTCGACGTCGAGCCTTCGCTCGGAGTCGTCGTGCGTTTGGGGAAATAAAAAATTCCGGGGTTGGCCACAGACCGTCTGGACGTCATGCCGGCCCCTTGCTCTTCGACCGAGGTTACGAGCCTTGTGGGCGACGGCCCGACCAAGCGTAGGTCGACCGCCACCGCCGGCTTCGACGCGGTGTACGAAGGGCACGTCGACTTCGTGTGGCGCAACGCTCGCCGGCTGGGAGTCGAAGAGGCGGCCCTCGACGATGTGGTGCAGTCGGTCTTCCTGGTGGTCTTCCGGCGCCTCGACGACTTCGAAGGTCGCTCGTCGCTCACGACATGGATCTACGAGGTGCTCGTCCGCGTGGTGCGCGAGCACCGCAGGACGTTGCGGCGCAAGTCGCCTCCGCGTGCGGAGCAGGAGTCGGTCGACCCCGCGACACTGACGGCGCCCCTGGACGAGCGCCCCGACCGCCTGGCCGACCGCGCCGCCGCCGCGCGGGTCGTGCGCGAACTGCTCGACGAGCTCGACGACGACAAGCGCGAGGTATTTGCACTCGCGGAGCTCGAAGGCCTGACGCTGCGTGAGATCGCCGAGATCTTGCGCGAGCCGACCGGGACGATCGCGTCACGCCTTCGCTCGGCGCGCGCGGACTTTGAGTGCGCGGCCGTGCGCCGGCGTGCGAGAGACGCGAAAGAGCGAAGGGCCACATGAGCGATCTGAGTCCCGAGACGCGAGCTCTGCTCGATCGGGCGCGTGGCGGCGATGCGTTGCCGAGAGGCCATCGCCGAATCCTACGCCGCCGGCTCGCAGCCGCCGTGGGCCTCGCGGCGCCGCTCACCCTGAGCGCAACGGCGGCGGCCATGTGGGCCGCGCCTGGGATCGCGATCCTCGCCAGGACCGGGATCGTGCGCGCCGTGGCTGTTGCGCCTTCGCTTTCGCCGGTTTCGCCCCGGCGAGGACCGGTGGCCGTGCACGCGACGCGCACAAGCGTGCCGGCCGCACAGGCGACGCCGCTCGCCCTCGTGCCGCCCAGCGCCCCGGCCGCGACGAGCGTGCAAGAGGTGTCGCCCGAGCCAATCGAGGAGCCCGCGCCGGCCCCTGGCCCGAGGTCCGCACCGCCGTCGAGCGTAGGGGCCGCACCTCCCGCCGGCGCGAGGTCGATGCTCGTCGCGCGCCCGATGCCGCCGCCTGTTGGCGTCGTCGCGCCGAGTCCGGTCGCGAACCCCACTTCCGCCGCGCTCTCCGCGGATGCGTTGGCCGCCGAAGTGCACCTCGTCGGCGATGCACAGCGCGCGCTACGTGCCGGCGACCCCGAACGAAGCCTCGCGCTGCTGGGCGAGTACGACCAGCGGTTTCCGGCCGGCGCTCTCGGACCCGAGGCCGCCGCGCTTCGTGTCGACGCGCTGTGCGCCGCGGGCCGCGCGTCCGACGCCGAGGCGGCCGCGCGCCGCCTCGAGACCCAGCACCCGGGCTCCCCGCTCACGCGCCCGCTCGCCTCGGGCTGCGCGGGCGCAGCCCTGCGCTGACTCAACTCACGACCCTTCCTTCCTTTCCCTCTTTCGAACATCCAAGGAGAACCTCATGCATTCGATTCCTTACATCTTGGTCACCGTGGCAGCTCTCGGGCTCGCCGCATGCTCGGGCGCCGCGGACGTGCCCGTCGGGACGAACCTCGCTGAGACTGAGGACGCCGACGGGTCAAGCGTCTCTTCAAACACCAGTCCGGCTCAACCCGTCGCGCCACCCGACTCGGACTCGGGCACCACTTCGTTCGTCAGTCCTGCACACCCGTGGCGCCAGCGTCGGGCGGCGCACCGGCGGTATGAAGTAAGAGGAATGGTCCGGTCGGGGGGTCTGCTTCGCCACGGCTCCTCGCCGCTCCTCATCATGACCCCCCAGCCCCCCTGCCCCTGCATCCTCCTCGACACGGAAACCCAGTCCGCGGTGATGAGCCGCTGCGCCGTGCCGAGGGCCGCGCCCGCTCCGGGCCCTCAGGTCGAGGCCGGTCCGTACACAGCGAGCTGCCACCACCGACGCGGGCGTGACGAGGCTCCGTAGGCGGCTCTCGTGCACTGGCTTACTGTCCGTAGCCGGCCGCAACGATATTGGCCTGAACGGCATCGTCCGTGGCGCTCGATGCGTAGCCGGCGGTCATCACCCCCTCGTAGAAGTCCCCCTGGGCGCCGCTGCTGTTGTCACCGCCGATTCCGAGCAGAATCGCCCCCTGTTTTTGCAGCACGGTGTAGTTCTGAGTGCCGAAGAACTGGATGTCTGTGGGCCGAGACCCGCTGTACATCGTGGTTAGGCTGCCCGTTTGCGCGTTACCGCCCTTGAGCGTGAAGGGCCCATCGCTTGCCACGGCCGTCGCCGAGTTGTTCTTCAGCATGGCGGTGACGAATGCGAAGGGAAGCGATAGATCCTGCGGGTTTTCGCCGAAGGAGCTGCCGCCCATGCTGTACACGCCGGCCTCCATGTCTGCCATCACCCACGGGCCATTTCCGGCCCCCGTGTCCCAGGATCGGGCGTTGCCGAAGTAAATGGCATCCATCGAACCGCCCGGGCCCGCCTGGTTGTTCGTCTCGGCGTTGCCGAAGTCGAAACAGCACGCTCCGTTGAAAAATGTGCCGTCGGTGACCTCGTAGAGGCTTTCCGGCTCATCTCCGGTGGCAACTCCGGTCGTCTTGTCGTTTCGATATCCCACTTGAGAGGCCGTCGAGGTCTCCGGGGTCACGCGAACGCCGTAGGCCTTGTGCCCGCTGATCGTGATTGGAAGTGCGGTTGCCACGGCCTCGACGTCTGGATTCGGTCCATTGCCACCGGCAGGCGCCTTCGTCAGATTGTTGCCTTTTCCCGACTGGTCATAGATGATCGAAATCGTGCACGTCGTGCCCGAACAGAACGTATCCTGCACCGAGGAATCGGCGACGCTTCCCGGCGCAAGGACCGGGATGTTCATGGTCGTGTTGTCCGCGCGCCGGACTTGGTAAAGGTTCCCGGCATATGCGGCGTAGAGGGCGCGCACCGTGCTGAAAGCGGCGACACATGGCGTGCCTCCCGCCTCGTAATAGTCGCACGGACCCGAGGTGGTCGGTCCTGCTTCCGAGCCGCTCGACCCGGAGCTGCTCGCGCTTGAGGACGCGTCCGGCAAACCTCCAGTGTGCGAGCTCGATCCCGACGAATTCGTGCCGGAGGGCCCGCTCGATCCTGAAGAACCGCTCGAGGAGGTCGAGCCGCTCGACGAGCCCGGTGTCGAACCAGCACTCGAGGATGTGGAGGAATCGCTCGTAGAGTCGGTCGCAGTATCTGAACTTCCGCCTCCGCCCGGAGAGGCTTCGGCAGATGGCTTCGAGCCGTTGCCTGGCGAATTGGAACCACACGCCGCGGCGACCACCGCAACGGCTGCGAGGACGGAAACGAAGCCGACGTGGCGGGGGACGGGCGCATTCGTCATTCGAAATCTCTGGAGGCTTCTCGCGTGGGAGACACGGTCCGAGGGTTAGTACTCACGTGGAAATGACCGCTTGCGTGCGTCGACCATGCTTTGAACGGCAGTGGCAGGCGACCGCCGAATCCGTCAAAGAAGGGCTCCAGCGCGGACGCCGCCTGAATCCTCTCGCGCTCTCCAGAGCACGGTTGCGGTTGCAGGCGCGGTCGTCGCATGGCTCTCGGCGCGGGCAATTCGCGCATCACCCCACAGCTCGCTGGGGGTACGGACAAAGTTCTCGGAGTGCTCCCTCGAGGGTCGCCAGCCATGGGCGCGACGGCCATCGCCAAAGCGCCTCAGCGCGCGTCAGTATCCCATGCGAAGGTCCGTCGTTGTTGCCCCTCCAGCGAACGAGAACTTGGCCTTGTCGAAGCTCGGCGGGCCCATGAAGCCCTTCGCGTGGTTCGAGACGACCGTGCCCTCGGTGGGGATGCCGAAGAGCCCGGTCTCGAGCTTGCCGTTCTTGTTCTCGTCGTGGAAGCACGCGACGGCGTAGGTCCCGGCGGGGATCGGGTCGAACGCGCACGTGGAGGTCTTGTTCGTAATCGTGCACCAGCGCTTCTGAGCGGCGGCCGACGCGTCCGTGGGGAACCCCTTGGCAGAGTTGTAGAGCATGCAGCCGACCTGCCCGTCGTTGCAGCGGAGCTCCGAGACTCGAACGGTAAGGATCGCGCCGGTCGGCGAGTCCGCCAACAACGTCGGCGCGATCGAAAGGAGCACGGCTCCGATCATGCCCGCTCCAGCCCTCACCGGGACCTCCACGAGTAGGCGAGAGCGTTCATGTCGGGCGCGCCGACCAGGGTGTCCGGTACGAAGCCCTGCGTCACAAGCTCAAGATGATTGCCCGATGGATCGTTGAAGTACAGCGACGCCTGCCCCGGCGGTCCGAGGCGCGTGGGACCGTATGTCGGCACGCCGGCATCGTTGAGGCGCCGCTTCCATTTGAGGAGCTCGCCCGGCCGCACGTGAAACGCGTGGTGAGGGTGCCCGGCGAGCGGCGGCGGTTGACCTTCGGGCTGGATGAAGAGGTCAATTCGGGGGCCACCGCTGAAAACCACGGACGTGTGGATGGCGCCCTTGTCAGCGTCCTCGAAACGTCCGACCTTGCGAAGGAACGCCTCGTCGATACGCATGAGAATGCGGGCACCGAGGACGCCGACGTAGAACACTTCGGCTACGGGCAGGTCGTGACACGGGATCGTGACGTGGTCGAGACCGTGAACAGACAGGCCCCACCCCAGCCGATGCCGCGCTCTGGCCCACACGTTCATTGCGCTCATCGCCGCGCTCGTGCCCTTGCTCCGCAAGAACCGAAGAGCGAGCGGGGCTCGAGACAGAGATGCCAAAGGCCATCCCCAAGTACGACGACAGCGACCCGGCGATGCTCTTTCAGCGGCTCATCGGCCTCGCCAACCGTGAGACGGCGGGCGCGAGCACGATGTTCATGTACGAGAGCGGCCTGACTTTCCCGCAGATCATCGTCATGTACGCGCTCACGTGGCTGGGACCTCTCCCGATCTCGTCACTGGCCGAAAAGCTCCGCCTATCGTTGGCTGCCACCAGTCAGCTCGTGGAACGCCTCGTCAAGGACGGGTACGTGGCGAGAGAGGAGAGCCCAAAAGACCGACGCGTGCGACTGGTGAAGATGCGACCGCACGGCAAGCAGTTCATGGACAGGCTCAACGAGATCCGCCGTCGCGAGCTGAGCGAGGCGTTCGAACGTCTCCCTGCCAAGGTCCACGCTCGCCTGACGGACGTTCTGCGCGACGCTGTTGAAGCGTTCCCCGAAGCCGATCCGGCTGACAAACGTTGATCGCGAGGACGGTTCGATGAACCCCTCGGGGTTCAGACCGAGTGGTTGCAGCCACGAAACCTCGGGAGCGAAAGGCCGAACCCAAGCCCCGGAGTCCCCCGTGCGTCGATCGGCGTGGCAAGTAGATCGCCCCGAACAGTGCAAGCTTTGCGCAGGTCGCCTATTTATGGTCGCACCGGCTTTCGCGGGGGGCCTCGCCTTGTCAACCTATACGCCAAGAGAGCTGACGCAAATTGCGGCGATCGCCGATGCTTTGCCTGTCGGCATTTTCGTCGCGAGTGCACCGAGCGGCGCGTTCGTGTACGCGAACCGGGCGTTCGACGAGATCGTTGGAGTGCCACCGAATCGGGTGGCCAAGGCGGGCGCGGGCGCTCAGTCGTACGGGATCCACACCCGCGACGGCGCTCCCTATCCCAACGATCGACTCCCCTTCGCGCGCGTCCTTCGCGAACGCGCGAGCGTTACCGTCGATGACATCGTCGTCCACCGCACCGACGGCACTCGCGCCTTCATCCGCGCTTTCGCACGGCCTCTGTTCGACGAACTGGGGGGCGTTGCCCACGTCATTGTCGCCTTCACGGACATCACGGAGGAAATCGCCGCGCGCTTTCGTGCCGAGATCGCCGAACGACATCTGCAGCACGTGCTTGCACATGCACCTCTCATCCTCTTCGCCTACGACCGGCATGGGTGCGTCACTCTCTCCGAAGGGCGCGGCCTCTCGGCGCTGGGGTTTGCCCCGAAGGAGCTTCTCGGTCGCTCGGTGTTCGAGCTGTACGCCAACGATCCCGTTTCGCTCTCGAACGTGGATCGATCGCTCGCCGGAGAGGAGTTCACGGTGGAAAGCCAGCTGGGCTCCGTTGCGCTGGAAACAACCTTCACGCCGGTTCGCAACACGGCGGGCGAGGTCGAGGGCGCCATGGGCGTCTCCATCGACATCACCGAGCGGGTCAGGGTGCAAAACCAGCTTCTGCAGGCCGAACGGCTCGCTTCCATGGGGACTCTTTCCGCGACGGTAGCGCACGAGATCAACAACCCGCTGACCTACCTGCTCGGAAACCTCGACCTCGTCGCGCGACAACTGGCGGGGTCCTCGGGCACAATGCCTGGTGCGCACCAAATGGCGGAGCGGCTCAGCGTTGCGCGGGAGGGCGCCGTGCACGTCCAGCACATCGTCCGGGGACTCAAGGCATTTGCTCGCCAGGACGACGACCGCGCGGAGCCCACCGACGTCCGCGCAGCACTGGAGCGAGCTATCGAGATGGCCGACCATGCGATTCGATACCGCGCCCGACTCGTACAGCACCTCGGCGAGGTACCCCTCGTCTTCGCGAATGGAATCCGCCTCAGGCAGGTGTTCCTGAACCTGCTCCTGAACGCCGCCCAGGCGATCCCTGAAGGCCAGGGTGACGCGAATGAAATCCGCGTCCGCGCCTGGCACGATAAAAGGAGGAGCGCTGTGGTCGTCTCTGTGGAGGACACGGGGCCGGGAATGATGCCCGACGTCAAGGCACGCATCTTTGAGCCGTTCTTT